>JBEKIN010000008.1:0-36954 GCA_050011735.1 Acidobacteriaceae bacterium
AACGTGCGCAGCGGCAGCTCCTGATCAGACTAACAACGCGCTCTCCAGAGCGCGAACGGATGACTCGTGCTTTTCTGTTGACAAAGACTTACATGGATGCCGGTGATTCGCCCAGAATCGCCACTACGACTGTTTATTGTGCTCTCGAACCGCCGATTATCCCGCGTTACGTCGCCACGATCTGAGCCGCGTGACTGCTTGTACAAACACCGAGGAAATGACTCCGCAGAGCGCGAATGAGACGGCTATGGAGGGGAACGCGAGGTGCTGAACTGACGGGACCTGACTGCTGCTGAGTGGATCTGAAGCCCAGCGCAGCAGATTTCATCCACCTGCAGCCGCCCACTCCAGCAAGCGTCCATTTGGGTATTCGGGTTGGTCAATACCGTTGCGAGAGGCTGGGTTTTCGCGGAGTTGGGCATTCTATTCGTCTGTCCGGCGTTTCACCTCCGGCGATGAGGCCGTTGAGGTCCGGCTCATTGTGGTTCGGTGCTGTCAATCGATACCGGGTCTCTTCGCGCCTATCCACGATGCAGTTGCCACCGTTCACCCCGAAAAGTGCGGCACGATCTACCCGGTCGGTGTTCTGGCCCTCCTACCCACTACGTATTTCATCGTTGCCATCGTGATGCACTCGACACCGGCTCAAACAACATCACCCACCACTGGTGCCATGGCGCCTCGAAATAGCGCATGAGCATTCGTTGCCGACAGCTGTGCCTGAAATGCCCGAGCACCCGTTCAGCTAGCCGAACGGGAGGCTCGGGCTGTGGGGTTTACTTAGCCGTCAGAAGGTGATCCGCCCTCCGAACTCCATCGCGCGAGGCGGGTTGGCCTGTGTATTCAGCACGCCCCAGGTGGCGGAGGAATTGAGATACAGCGCCGGATCATTGAACTGCCGGTGGTTGAGCATGTTGGTTGCGATGAACGAGAATTCGAAGGTTGTAGACTCTGCGATACGGACGTTCTTCTTCACCTGTCCATCGAGGTTCCAGTAGGGCTGGCCGGTGATGGGGCCCTGACCAGGATTCCTGGTGTCGATGCCGAGGATGGGCGCACGCACCTGGTTCCACACCGCCACTGGGTTCTTAAAGTAATTGACGGGCGTGACCGAGGTTTGGGTTCCGATGGAATTACCGTAGGGATCGGTGCCTCCCGTCACACCGAAATTCGCCGAATGCCCCCCATGGTACGGTGTGGTGAAGACGCACTGTTCGTTCGTGTAGTAGTTCGCCCCATCGCCGGCGCCCCACCCCTGGCTATCGTTCCACGTGTTGCAATAGACCGGCGGTCCGGACCCGGCGGTGAAGATGGGAGCAAACTGCCAGCCCCCGGCGGCGCGGCCCAGAAGACCATTCTGACCTTTGAACCACGGCTCCGACGCCACGATGTACGTGTTATACACAAGCTTCCGGTCGAAGTTCTGGTTGCCGTACATCGTTCTCAGGTTGTAGGCATCGTCTTGCGTGTATTCGCTGGATGCCTGCACCACAGCGCCGGTGCCCAGCGCTTTGCTGTAGGTGAAGTTGTGCTGCATCGTCAGCCCATGCCATTGGCGCGTGCCGAAGCTGATGAAGCCGCCGTTGTAGTTTCCGTAGCCGGTGCTGGCGTTCTCCGCGACGCCGCTGCCGAACTGCCCGCTGCCGCCGAGCGCCTGGCCCGGGATCGCGGTGTTCATCATCGTGCGCGGGAAGCTAAAGCTGCCGCCGCCGTCCAGATCGGACCACATGCTCCAGACCGACTGCGTGAACAGGTTGCCGGTTCCGTAGACACCTTCCTGATCGAGCACGGCCGCGGTGCAACTGGCATATCCATTGCAGTACCCGGAGCCCTTCAGCGCTGCTTCGAAGAACGGCTGCGTGGCCATGGAGTTGATGTAGCTGGTGTAGGCCGCGCTTCCAGCCGCCGGTACGTTGGCGCCGCACGCCCCAACGGAGGTGGCGCAGCCCATGTACTTTTCCAGAGCCGCATAGGCAGCCTGGAACTGCTGTCCGCCGACTGACATCATGTAGGGGACAGCGTTCAGGTTCACCGGCTGGTATTCATGGTGGATCAGGCGTCCGATGTACCCAACTTCCAGCAACGACTTCTGGCCGATCTGCCGCTGGATGGTCAGGTCGAAGGAGTCGACATCGTTCGGCCGGAACTGGGGATCCATCGCTTCGCTGGCCGACCCGGCGATCAGGTTGTAGCCGGGGTAGGCCGGCTGCGGCAGGGTTGGGGCGGCTGCGGGCAGCGGAGCCGAGTTGCCGTCAACACCGATGCGGAACGCGTTGGCCACCGTCGGATTGGTGGGACCACAGACCCCGTTCATGAAGTTCTGCCGGCACTGCACTGCCTGGATCAGGCCGACGCCGAGCAGGGGTGACAGCACCAGATCCACGCCGTTCAACCGTCCGTAAATCCGCCCGTAACCGGCGCGAATAACCGTCGCCCTGGAGAAGCTGGGGTTCCACGCTGCTCCTATCCGCGGGCTGAACGAGCCATAGAACGGGTCATACGGGTACTTAGACCCGTTGCCCACGTTGTGGACCAGAGCGAAACCGACCTCCGGGTTGTAGACCTCTCCCTGTTCCGCATCCAGTTTGCGCTGGTTGAGGTAATCGGCCGAGCGGACGGGCTCGTCGGCAGCGTCCACCAGCACCGTCTGCTTGCCGTTCGCCTCCGTCGGGGGCATCTCCAGCGTCCAGCCCATGCCATACGTCAGCGTGAAGCTCGGCTTCATGTGCCAGGTGTCGCTGAAATACACGTTGTAGTACGGAATCGTGCTCTGATCGAATGCATGCGTCAGGGGTGGATTCAGCGCCAGATTGCTGCCGCTGCGCGTGTACGCCACCTGCGCGTCCGTCACGATCCCATACACCGCCGCGGCAGCGCGGTCCGCTGTAGTTGTGTTTGGGAATCCGCCGCCGATACCGGACATATCCACCAAACCGGAACCAATCCCATCGCCCAACTCATAGGTTGGCGTGAAGTTGATACCGCCGCCATTGTCGCTGCGCTGGTGATAATCGTAGTTGTGCTGATACTGTCCGCCGAACTGGATCAGGTGGTTCCCCTTCAGCGACGACACGTTATCGCTGAGGAAATTGTCCTGTCCGTCCCAGAAGCGGGTGCGGATGCTCTGCGCGTTCACGTTGTAGGGTGCCAGAACGGAATCCTGCAACTCGCCGAACGGTTCCATCGCCCCGCCCAGACCTGAGATCTGCGGCGGCGCGTTGTCGTCACCCCACTGCCAGAAGTTGCGCAGGAAGCTGTAGTGAAGGTCGTTCGTCGTATTCGCGCTGATGCTCGTCGTCAGCCCTGTCACCAGATACCACGGCTGCTGCGGCCGCTGCGCCAGCGCTGCCGGAACTCCCAGCTTGTCACCGGCGAAGAACCCGCCGACGTCTACCTGCTCATCACCGAACTGGCTCAACTTGTAATAGCGGTAGCTGGCGAACCAGTTCCACTTCGAGCTGAAAGCGTGATCGATGCGAAACGCCATGTCGTTGCTGCTCAGCGGCAGCAACAGATTGGCCTTGTAGCCGATTTCGTTCACGCCATCGCAAAACTCGCCCAGATTACCGCACGTCGGATCGTTCCCCGCGGGCATGTACTTGGTCCACATCGCCTGCACGTCCGGATTGATGCCGATGCCTCGCGGATCCAGAGCCTTCATGTTGTAATTCGTGCCGCCAAACGACAGGATGCCGGCCTCCATATTGGCCGAGGGCACCTCCTTCTCAATCGTCTCAGCCTGCGGGTAACGAAAGCCCTCGAAGAACCCGAAGAAGTACGTCCTGCCGCCCCAGAACGCCGGCAGGATGAACCCACCCGCCTTCGCGCCAAACCGGCTGTAGTGATATTGGCTAATCGGCGTGGCCGTCTGGTTATTCTGCCACGTGTTCGCGTTGAACCCGTTATCCAGGTAGTATTCGTAGACTCCGCCATGCCAGCGGTTGGTGCCGCGCGGTGTCGCAAACTCTACCTGCGCTCCTGCGGAGTTGTCGAAGTCGGCCGTCTGATTCGCGGTGTTGACCTTCACTTCCTCCACGCTGTCCTGGGGAGTCGGCATCACGCCCGTCGGGCCGGCTGCCAGCGCCCCGTTGGCGGAGGATACGCCGGTTGGATCACCCGCGAAGCTGCCCGTGTAGACGGCCATGCTGCCGTCCATGTCATTCGTGATCTGGCCGCCGTCCAGCAGGAAGGTGCTCTGATCGTTCACCGCGCCCGCCACGCTGCCGCTGGGGTCGACGCCCGGCTGCATCGACGTAAAAGTGTTCACGTCGTGGTTCAGGCTGGGCAGGGAATCGATCGCTTCCTGCGGAATCGACTGTCCTACTGTGGAATTGAGCGTCTGCAATTCGGTGCCGATTGTCTGCACTTCGACGGTTTCCGTGCCGCCGCCCACTTTCAGCTTCATGTTGAGGGTCAGCTGAGTGCCGATGCTCACCTGCGCGCCCTCTGACTTCGCGGTCGAGAATCCGGTCCTGGTTACGGTGATGGTGTAGGTTCCCGGAGGTACGGTTGTGAAGGCGTATTTCCCGTCCTCATTCGTGACGTCGGTCAGTTTCACGCCCGCCGACGCATCTGTCAGCGTCACTGTCGCGCCCGGGATCAGCGCCCCGCTCGGGTCGGAGACCTCGCCAACCACCGTGCCCGTGTTGGTTGCCTGACCAGGTGCCTGGATCGCGCCAGCGCAGATGCAAAATACAGCCGCGACCGTCACGACGAACCACTGTAGCTTGAGTTGCCTCATCACAGCCTCCAAAAAGGTTTTTTCTCGCTCTGCTTCCTGAATCCGTTACCTCTGGAACGAATCAATCTGGCGATGGATCATAAAATTAATGTCCATTGCTCTTCTCCTAACTCGCAGTCGACGGTTGGCATCGGACTCGGCGGCAAGATACCCGGGACCTCAATGCGATACCTCATGGGTCGCAGGAGTGCCGTCTGACCAATGGGAAACGGGCACCATAAAAATGGTTTGCGGTTCCGGAACATCAACATATTGGTTGGCGACCACCACCGGTGAGCCTTCCACGTCTGCTCCCCAGCTTGCTTGATCCATCTTGGGAACATGAAACATGAGGTGCGGGCACCAGGGTCCTACGCCAACACCAAGGTTCCCTGCCTTTGACATCATGTAAGACATGGCGCCGACTTCAGGCTTCGGAAGTTCGTTCTTCGCGACCGTGGCAATGGTGTTTTCACGGATCTGTGTTTTGGATAATCCGGCCAATACCAGCTTCGTTCTACTTATTGTGTACGGAAGAATTGTCCGTACCGCAGCTGGGTTATAACAAATCGGCCCACGCATTTTCGGATTCCAGAATCCTGGACTATCAAATGGATTCATCCACGAGCGTTCAACCAGACACGTAAATCCGTTCTTCCCTTCAACCGCGGTCTCGTATCCACTTTTCCCAAAGGCAAGTACCGTTGCCTCGCTTGATATCGTTGGGGGCGCCGCGCTCCGCGCAAGGGCTATCTCGGCATTCCGGTCCGCGATCAAATACTGGTCAAGCGGCGCCATGCTGGGATATTGAGTTTTGGCATCCTGCGCCCAGATCTGTCGCGAGGCTCCAGAGACAGAACTCAGGACGAGGATCAGGGAGGCGACTGCAGCGAGTCCATTTCGGCTCATCGGGTTCTCCGGGAAGACATGTGACGCTGCACTCTCGCCATTCGGTTCAGAGCCTAGCTCAACGAAGTTGATAAGGCGGACCCAATCCGCTGGGCGATTGAGCTATGCGATGAGTCGAGGGTTTTGTGCGCCATGCCGTGGAGTGGCGATCCACCATCCACGCTAAAATGCATTCATGAATCGAGATAATGCCCTGCATATACGATCCTTCTGGCAGATCCAGATCATTGGATGGGGCTGCTTTTATCTCTACGATCTTTTGGAATCGATTCACGCGTTTTTGACTAAGCGCGTGTTTATCGATGAAGAGACGGTGCCTATCGTCCTGATGTTCCTGGGAAGCTGTGCCTTGCACCCTTTTTGCCGTCGGCTGCTGCGACAATCGCAGTCCTGGATCGCTTTTGAGTTGAACGCGGCCGCGGCGGCCATGGTCACATCGGTTCCCGTTGCCTGCGGAGCCGGGCTCATTTTGCGGAATTTCTATCATGTGCCCTGGCACGCTTTGGTTACAGTTTGGGCGCGGTCTGCTTTCGTTCTCCTCATATGGTGCAGTTTGTATTTCAGCATTAAGCAATGGCAGCAATCGAGCAAGGAGAAGGAGCGGCTGCTTCGCGCCGAGTCTGAGGTTCGAGAGGCAAGGCTGCTCGCGTTGCGCTATCAACTGAATCCCCATTTCTTATTCAACTCGCTCAATGCGGTCTCCACCCTCATCCTGGATGGAAATGCACCCGCGGCCACGCAAATGCTGGCGCAGATAGGAGATCTTCTGCGCACAAGCCTGGATTCCGAAGTCACAGCAGAGGTGACGCTTTCTCAGGAACTGGCTTTTGCCGAAGGGTACCTGGCGATCGAGCAAACAAGGCTGGGGGAGCGGCTGAAAATTGATATGGCTGTTCCGTTGGAAACGCGGGATGCTCTGGTGCCGAGCATGTTGCTGCAGCCGCTCGTTGAGAACGGAGTGCGCTACGGAGTGGCGCCATTGATCGAAGGTGGGTGGATTGCGATCAGGAGCGCGCTGCATGCCGACAGATTGCGAATTGTCATCGGAAATTCCGGACGGCGTGGTGAGGGCGAGCAGAAAAAGAATGGAAATGGAATCGGCCTCGGAAACACGGCGGAGCGCCTGAAAACACTTTATGGGACGGATTTTGAATTCTCGCTGGTATGGCCTGAGGCGGGCGGTTGCGAAGTCGTGCTCGAATTGCCGTTACGCAGGGCTTGCAACCTGCAGGAGACTTCACCGTGCGCGTTTTAATCGTCGACGACGAGCCCCTGGCGCGCCGTGGGGTCGTTCACAGGCTGCGTCGATTCAAGGATGTGGAGATCGTTGGAGAATGCGGAGATGGGGTATCGGCGGTAGAAAGGATTCTGGAACGATCTCCAGATGTGGTTTTCCTTGACATCCAGATGCCGGGAATGGACGGTTTTGAGGTGCTGCGCGCATTGCCTGGAGAGAGCCTGCCAGCAGTTATCTTTCTGACAGCGTATGAACAACATGTTTTGCGGGCATTCGATGTGCATGCGCTGCATTATTTATTGAAGCCGGTGGACGACACCCGCTTCGCGGCCGCGGTCGGTCGAGCTCGTGATCTCGTCGATTCCGAATTAAAAGCTGACATGGCACAGCGAGTTATGAAAATGCTGGACGGCGCCGCGGATCGATACACCTCCCGATTTACGGTGCAAACCGGGTCCCGCATTCAAATCGTCACGGCAGAGGATGTTGAGTGGATTGGCGCTGCGGGCGACTACGTTGAACTCCACGTCAACGGTCGTTCTTTCCTGTTACGCGAGACCATGGCTTCTCTCGAACAGAGGCTCGACCCGGCAAAGTTTCTTCGCATACACCGTTCCAGAATTGTGCAGTCAAAAGGCATACTGGAACTGCGATCGATCGAGAACCGCGAATTCACGGTGAAGCTTTCGGACGGCTCGGAGCATCGATCGAGTCGCACCTACGCTGATCGACTCGAGCGCTGGATGTCATCTGGCCGAACCTGATAAACCGTTAGCGCTGTTTCTCGGCGTTCGTGGGCTTTCGCACTCCCATACCTGCAAGCTGGAATTGATTCCGTTCATCATCCGGGTTGTTTACGCGTTCCGGGCGGATTGTCGGCGACTCGGAAATTACGATCCAGTCCCGAGGAAACTTCCGGATTGTTTGAATGCTAAGTCGAGGAGGAGCACGAGGTGTTACAAAAAGCTGAACTCAGCGGGCAAGCTGATTCAGAGAACAACCTCGGAGGCTGCTCAGAGACGATATGTACTACATCGGACTTGACGTTCACGAGAAGATGATCAGCTATTGCGTGAAGGACGCGGCTGGTTGTGTGCAGCAGGAAGGGAAGATTGGTTCGACACGGCGCGAACTGGATGCCTGGGCGAGGACTTTGCCTCAACCTCGGATGATCGCCATGGAAGCGACGATCTTCACGGGCTGGATCTACGATCACCTGCTTCCGCATGCTGAAAAGGTGAAGGTGGCCCACCCGCTGATGCTGCGGGCCATTGCGGCAGCGAAGAGGAAGAACGACCAAATCGATGCCGGCAAGATCGCCGACTGCCTGCGCTGCGATTTCCTGCCGGAGTGCCACATGGCATCGACCGAGATCCGGAACCGGCGCCGGATCCTGCGCTACCGCGGACTGGTGCTGAGGCAGACTGTGCAAATGAAGAACAGGGTATCCGGCCTGTTGATGGAGACGGGCGTGAGCTACAACAAGCTGCGGCTGCACCGGATGGGCTACTTCGCCGAGCTGATGACGACCAACGAAGAGGTCAGCGACAGCATTCGGCCGCTGCTCAGGCTCTGCCGCGAGCACATCGACCGGGCGATCAGGCTGGCCACAACTCTGCCGCGATCGCTGGAACAGGATCCGCTGCTGGCCGACAGGCTGAGACTCGTTCATTTCTCTTGACAATGACTTACATGGATGCCGGTGACTCGGCCAGAACGCCGCTCACTTGCCGGAAGCCGGTTATAGACCCGTCTGAATCCGCGCCCCAACAGACCCAGCGCTTGAGCCCAGGGACCAGGCAACCACATCGGAGTTTGAGCGAACACCTGCGAGAGTCGAGTGACTGCCTCATTGCATCTCTTTCCCCAGCCGCCCTCCACGTGGTCTGCCGCCCTGCCTCCTGATCTTCCTGCTCTTGCTTGTCCTTCCTGAAAACGTACAACTCGTCAGCAATGATTTCCAGCAGCTTATTTGTGTATTCCTCTGGAGCGAGTTTGGCTTCGTCCATAACGCCTCCGCTGCCGCGAGTATACTGCCCGTCAGTTCTGGCGCTGATGGAGGCCGCCTACTTCGCGGCCCTCTTCTGCCTGGCCCAACGCTTCCTTTGAGCGGCTGCGATGCGTGCGCGGCCTTCAGCGCTCATGGTGTGCTTCTTGATTGGCTTCCTGCTGGATCGGACGGGGGGGTAGATGGTCGGCTCTCCCATCGGCGCGGCGCTGCGAACGGTTCAAACGACACCGCAGGGGGGCAGCATTGCCCTAAAATTGCCCAGCGATGTTATCGACTAATTACTACTGCGTCTTTAAGTCATTGATTTTATGGCGTCCCCGACGGGATTTGAACCCGTGTTATCGCCGTGAAAGGGCGGTGTCCTGGGCCGGGCTAGACGACGGGGACGCTGGGCTGGCGGACGCCCGAAGCGGCGCAGACCGCGGCGTGGGCCAACTCTGACTTTAACGGGCGATGCGGGCAAAGTCAAAAGGACAGCGTTCAGCGTACAGCGTTCAGCGATCAGGGTGCAGGTCCAACCATCGAGGGCGAGCGTGGGGCAGATTGCACGACAGTGCATAAGCGGTCGGCTTTCAGGAGGGAGGCCGCAAGGCCCCACACTCTTACCATGGCCAGAGGGGGCGGAGAGATCGGGATCGTAAGGGATCAGTGCGATCGCCACGCCGGATCGCGCCGGATTTCCAGCCGCAGTTTGCGCTCAAAGAAATGCACCGCGAGCACGATCGCCAGCGCGTACAGGGGGCCAAAGATCCAGCCAAGCAGACGCTTCAGGGGAGTTAGCATCCAGTCTCCGATCTGCGATGACGCTGAGGCAGCTGACTGACAGATACCACAGAGCCATGGCGCCGCCACGCAAAACAGCACCGGCTCCGGCATACCGCGTAGCCAGATGCTCAATAGCTCAGCGGTGGGCCAGGGTGTGCGAGACGCCGGCCAGGCCGGTGACCTGCCTGGTGGCGGCATGGCTGAAGCGGGCCGAGGGGTGGACACACGTTCGAACGCGGGACGGACTTCAATCGGTTTGTGCCGCGGGCCCGAATCCTGGTACTTTCGCGTCATTTCCCGGCTCGATTCCCACCGGGGAAACCCGCGTTCGAGCGGATATAATCAATGCTTTGCAGCCGAAAGGAGATGGCAGCCTCATGCCCATCCAGCCAACCGCCAAAATCTGGCACAACGGCAATCTGATTCCCTGGGAGAAGGCTCAGATCCACGTGATGAGCCACGTGATCCACTACGGGTCTTCGGTTTTCGAAGGCATTCGCTGCTACGCGCAACCGGAAGGCGCGGCTGTTTTTCGGCTGCCGGAGCACATGCAGCGCATGCTGGATTCGGCGCGCATCTATCGGATGGCGCTGCCGTGGTCGCTCGACCAGTTGTGCTCGGCGGTGGTGGAGACGGTGGAGGCGAATAACATCGCGCCGTGCTACATCCGGCCCATCGCGATCCGCGGCTATGGCGAAATCGGGGTGAACCCGAAGGGAACGCCGATTGAGGTGTACATCGCAAATTTCCCGTGGGGCAAGTATGTTGCGGGCGATGCGGCGGATGTGTGCATCTCGTCCTGGAATCGCCTGGCGCCGAACACCATGCCGTCGATGGCCAAGACGGGCGCGAACTACATGAACTCGCAGCTGATCCGCATGGAGGCCGACGTCAACGGCTACTCGGAAGGGATTGCGCTCGACGTGAGCGGCTACCTTTCCGAGGGATCGGGCGAAAACGTCTTTCTGGTGCGGAACGGCGTGATTTATACGTCGCCGCTGTCGAGCTCGGTGCTGTCGGGCATCACGCGCGATTCAGTGCTGACGCTGGCGCGGCACTTCGGGATTCCGGTGGTCGAGCAGCAGATACCGCGGGAGATGATTTACATTGCGGACGAGGTGTTCTTTACCGGAACCGCTGCGGAAGTGACGCCGATCCGGTCGGTGGACAGGATTCAGATCGGCGACGGGAATCCGGGACCGATCACCAACCAGCTGAAGGACGAGTACATGGGTGTTGCGTCGGGGCTGAAGCCGGATCGCTTTGGCTGGCTGACCCCGGTGCGGGTGACGGCGGAGCAGCCGGTTACGGCCTGAGAACCTGTTGTAAGCGGAGACGCCCGGCTTGGGAGCCGGGCGTTTTTGTTTGCTGGTGGGGACGTGGAGCGGTCTACGCCGGACGGAAGGGGTTTACGATGACGAGTCCGTCGATCTCGCGCGCTGTCTGAAAGTCCTCGCTCAGGAGAACCTGGCATCCGGCCTGAGTGGCAGCGCGAATCACCAGGGCGTCCCAAAAGGAAAGTCCGTGAAGCCGGTGGAGGTCGATGGCCGCCAGAACGTCGGCGAATTCGGGTATCACGACATGGAATTCAGCGAGCAATTCGGTTTTGCGGCGAGCTGTAGCCGGATCGACGCGCAGCTTGCGAGTGGCAGTAACAAAGTATTCCTGCAGAACCTGAAGCGAAATCACGCCGGTTCCGGCGCTGCGGTGCTCGGCGACCAGATCGAGGGCGCGGCGCTGTTTCGCCGACGCAGCTTTATCGTCGGTATAGGCGAGGACGTTTGTATCGAAGAAGCTACGAACGGTCATGGATTTCGTTTCGATCGAAGCGCCAGCCCCTGGAGTGACCGCTGCCGGAAAGGCGCCTGAACTCGTCGATACTGCGCGCGGGGTCGCCATTGCCTGCCAGGGTCTCGAGGTAGTCCCGGACAAGCTGGTTGAGGCTTTTGCCGAGCGCGTCGGCCTTCTTCCGGGCCCGGGCAACGGTTTGTTTGTCTACGGAAAGGGTGAGATTCATAGCATTTTCCCGGGGACGGTGGGATTCCGGCCCGTTTACACAGTTTATGTGCGCGCTGCCTCCGTGTAAAGGCGAAGACGGAGACCACGCGAGTGATATATGTCACATGCGCGGTTACGGGCGGACTGCTTACAATAGAGGCATCATGAAAAGCGGCAACAAGCAGACGGTGCGGATTGCGGTGGCAGTACTGGTGATTGTGGGCGCGATTTCGTACCTGGCAGTGACCGGGGTCGAGGCCAACAAGAGCTACTACGTCACGATTCAGGAACTGCAGTCGATGGGCGGGAAGGCCTACACGCGGAACCTGCGCGTGGCGGGGAGTGTGGCGCCAGGGAGCATCGTGCGCGACGGGTCGCATGCGACGTTCACGCTGGTGGAGCTGGACCGCAAGCTGAAGATTTCCTACACCGGCGAAGAGCCGCCACCGGATACATTCAAGGACAACAGCCAGGCGCTGGCGATTGGGACATTTGGGCGGGATGGAGTGTTCCACGCGACGCAGCTGCAGGCGAAGTGCGCGTCGAAGTATGCGCCCGCGCAGAAGACGGCGGGGGCAACTCAAACGGCGGCGATGGCGACCAGCGGACAGTAAAACAGCGATCAGCGATCAGCGTTCAGGAAAAGCGTAGCGCTGGAAGTGGGTGAAGTGTGTTTGTGCGGGGGTGGGGGAGTAGACTGCGCAGGAACGAGCTATGACCAGCATCATCGCCGAGTGCGAGGAGGTATCGAAGCTGTACGGCACGTTCGCGGCGCTGCGCAAGGTGTCGGTGCGGCTGGAACGCGGGCGATGCTATCTGGTGCTGGGGGAAAACGGGGCGGGGAAGTCGACATTGCTGCGCACGCTGGCCGGGCTGCTGAGGCCCAGCTATGGGAAGGTGCGGGTGTTTAGGGCAGAGGGGCAGGCAGAGGATCCGATGGAAGCGCGGGATCGGATCGGGTACATGAGCCACGCCACGATGCTGTATGACGAATTTTCGGGTGTCGAGAACCTGCGGTATTTTGCGAGCCTGTATCGGGGCCGGGAATGCGTGAGTCCTGAAGACGCGCTGCGGAGCGTGGGGCTGGACCCGGCGCTGGCGCGGCCGGTGGGGCTGTATTCGCAGGGGATGAAGCAGCGGGCGTCGCTGGCGCGGGTGCTGGTTTCGCGGCCGGAGCTGCTGCTGCTGGATGAGCCCTTCTCCAATATGGATATCGGCAGCGCGCACCAGATGCTGCGGCTGCTGGAGACGTTTCGCACGGAGCAGAGGACGATTGTGCTGACGACGCATCAGCGGGAGCTGGCCGAGCCGCTGGCGGATTTTGTGCTGACGCTGCAGGCGGGTGCGGTGGTGAGCCTGGAAGAGGGTCCGTATACGAGGAATGGGGCGCTCGGTTTGGTGATTGGGGCGGGGTCGGGTCGATGACCAAGACGAATGCGGCGCGGTTCCTGGATTCGCTGGGGATTGTGTATGAGATTCGCGAGTACGCGGTTGCGCCGGAGGAATTTTCGGCCCTTGTGGTGGCGGACAAGATTGGGCTGCCTGCGGAACAGGTGTTCAAGACACTGTTGTGCGTAACGTCGGACCGGGCGCATGTGTTTGCGGTGGTGCCGGGGGATGCGGAGCTGGATTTCAAGAAGCTGGCGGCGGCAGCCGGAGCGCGGAAGGCGGAGATGGTTTCGCTCAAAGATGTGCAGCCCCTGACGGGGTACGTGCGCGGGGGCGTGACGGTGTTTGGGGCGAAGAAAGATTTTCCTGTGTTCGTGGATGAGACGGTGGAGCTGTTCGAAGTGGTGTCGGTTTCAGCCGGGACGCGCGGGGTGCAGGTGGTGCTGAGTCCGGCGGAATATCTGCGGGCGGCGAAAGCGACGGTGGCGGATCTGACGAAAGATGCGCGGCAGGAGAAATCCGCATGAGGTCCGGATATTTTGTGACGCATCTGAAAAAAGACCTGCAGCTCGAGTGGCGGTCGAAGGACGCGATCAACTCGATGCTGTTTTTCGCACTGCTGGTGGTGGTGTTGTTCAGCCTGGCGTTCGACCCGACGCGGGCGGTGAGCCGGCAAATTGCGGGCGGAATTTTGTGCGTGGCGACGATGTTCGCGGCGGTGAGCGCGCTGAATCAGGCGTGGACGCGGGAGCTGCGCAACCAGGTGCTGGACGCGCTGCGGATGACTCCGGCTCCGGCGGCGTCGCTGTTTTTGGGAAAGACGCTGGCGAATTTTCTGTTCGTGATGGTGGTGGAGGTGGTGCTGGCGCCGGTGTTCGTGATGTTTTACAACCTGCATGCGCTGGGCAATGCATGGCTGCTGCTGCTGGTGTTGCCGCTGGGGACGTGGGCGCTGATTGTGAACGGGGTTTTCTTCGCGGCGTTGTCGATTCGGACGCGCAGTCGCGAATTGTTACTGCCGCTGATCCTGTTTCCCATCTTTATTCCGGCTCTGCTGGGGATGGTGATGTCGGCGACGGCGATCCTGACGGGGGAATCGGATCCGGTGTTGTGGATCAAGATGCTGGCGGCGTACGACGTGATTTTTACGACGGTGTGCATGATGCTGTTCGAAGTGATTCTGCACGCGGAGTGAGGGCTGGCTGTCCTGGCGGACGCCTTCGGCGTTCCGGGGAGGCACTTGTTGGAAACGTTGGGAGTTTGCTGGAGGTAGAGATGGCTCCGAAGCGGAAAGACAGGGTGGTCCTGCTGGAGGATGTTCCGGCGAGACATTTGGCAAGGGGACAGGTGGGGATGGTGGTGGAGAAGCTGGGACGAGAGCTCTTCGAAGTGGAGTTCGACGATGAGCAGGGCCGGAATTTCGCGACGCTGACGTTGCGAGCGGATCAACTGCTGGTTCTACATCATGAATTGATCGCCACGAACTAGCGAAGCTTGCTGCGATTGCCTTGACGACACTCGACGCGGGCGAATTAGTGATGGTGATGGAGGAATCGTGCAGCGGAGAAGGCGACAACCCACAGCCCGACAACAAGCGAGCCGACGGTGAAGATCCAGTTGCGGATGCGGCGGTCGCTGGGGGCGAGGGCCGACGTTTTGCGGATGCCGAAAATCTGGCCGCCGATGCCGATGGCCATGAGAAGTGCGCCGAGGATGAGGGTGGTCCAGGCCATGGTCTTACCTTTTTACCCTAACCAGGGTGGATGCGGGAAGGGGCAAGGCGGGGTGGCTGGGAGTAAGGTTTTGGGTACGGGCAGGATGCACGGGGATGGTCCAATGTTTCGCAGTGGGGAGGGTCAGGGAATGAAGCGAATGCAGAGCGAAATTCTGGCACTGGCGTTTCTGGCGATGGCGATCGGGGCGCCGGTGGGGAGAGCGCAGAATCCCCCGGCTCCGGCGAAAGGAACGCCGAGTGCAGGTGCGCCCACGGACCAGGAGACGCTGGTGGTGGAGGTTGTGAACAACCTCCCAGCGGTGGACAGATCGAACCTGAAGGCATATTGGGCGGGAGTGGAAAACCGTACCCATAGCAAATGGATTCAGGCGCTGCCGGCGTTGGCGAAGCCGCCCCAGTCGACGCCAGGCATGGTGAAGATCGATTGCTTGATTCACACGGATGGCCGCGTAACCGGCATGACGCTGGAGCAGCCGTCAGGAAAGGCTGCGCTCGATCGGGCGGCATGGGCGGCGATCACCGGGTCGGCTCCGTACGATGCCTATCCCTATGGGATCAGCGTGGAGCAGGTCAAGGTGCGCTTTACGTTTGTCTATAACGGGGGCAGCACGGCCACCAGCCCAACGCCGATCGGGGCGCGCAGGCCCCGTTGAAGAGTTGCGTTTGCCTGAGGACAGGCGGAGAAACCGAATTTTCGGCGAGAGGCAGAAGGTATGAAGCTGTGGAGATGGTTGTGGCTGCTGGTGACGCTGGGAGTGCTGGTGGAGGGTTTCCATGTGGCGCTGTTTGTGGTGCCCCCGGATTCGGCGCAGGGCAATGTGCAGCGCATCTTCTACTACCACATCCCGTCGTGGGCGGGGATGGGGCTGTTCTTCGCGATTAACCTGGGCTGCTCGCTGGTGTATCTGGCGGTGCGCAACCGGAATCACGGCCTGGCAATGAAGGCGGATTCGTTGGCGGTGGCGTCGGCGGAGATGGGCGTGGTGTTCTGCTTCATCGGCCTGGTGACAGGGTCGCTGTGGGGACGCGCGGTGTGGGGCATCTGGTGGACGTGGGATGCGCGGCTGACCTCGACGCTGGTGCTGTGGCTGATTTACGTGGCGTACCTCCTGCTGCGGCGGTTTGCGGCGGGGCCGCAGATGCGGACGCTGGCGGCGGTGATGGCCATCTTCGGTTATCTGGATGTGCCGCTTGTCTACATGTCGACTCGGTGGTGGCGGACCCAGCATCCGGCGCCGGTGTTCGGCGGCGCACCGGGATCGGGGATCGATCCGAGCATGATGCCGGCGGTGTGGTGGAACCTGGCGGGATGGCTGATGTGGGGGATCTTCGTGGCGAGCTTGCGGTATGTGTCGGAGTATCGCACGCAGAAAGCGGAGCAGGCAGAAGCGCTGAAGTCGCTGGAGTTCGCACCGGGACAAACGCAGATGGCGGGAGGGAGATCGTGATGGGCGACATGGGACAGCGGCATCTGGTGCTGGCGTACGCGGCGACGATTGTGATTCACCTGGCGTATCTGGGATATGTGGCGGTGAAGTGGCGCGCTGCGAAGAGTGTGCCGAAATAGCCGGTCGCGTTCGCTACTGGACTTTTATCTCTTCGATTCCTGTGGTGGGTCGATGGCGTTCTTTGTCGACCCATTCCCACACGGCTTCTTCGCTCACTTTGAAGGCCTTGGCAATGTGTCGCACGATGTCTGCGATCAGCATCCCATAGTGTTCGTAGGTGTGTTCCTCGGGATGAAGATGCGTCACGATTTTGCCGTCGTGTTCGAAGACGATAATGAGCGGATTCTCGATCCTCATTTGCTTTCTCATGGTCGGGCCTCCATTTCACCAACTTGAACCTATTTTTTTCCCGCGTGCCAGATTACGGCAGTTTCTCTGGCGCCGCCCGAGACGGTAGACTCAAAAACATGGCTGGACTTCGCAAGGTTGCTCTGTTTGGGATGGGTTTACTGATTGCGGTAACGGCACCTGCGCAGCAGGACGTGATACATCCGAAGGATACGTCGGCGTTGCATCCGCCGCCGGGGGCGAAGATCGCGATCGTGGAGTTCGCCGACCTGGAGTGCCCGAGTTGCGGGTTGGAGAATCCGGTGATCCTGCAGGCGGTAGAGAAATACCATATGTCACGGGTATGGCACGATTATCCGCTGCCACAGCACGTCTGGAGCTTCCAGGCGGCGGTGAACGCGCGCTGGTTTGAGACGAAGTCGAAAAAGCTGGGCGATGACTATCGCAACGCTGTCTTCGCCAACCAGGCAAACATGGAGTCAAAAGACGATCTGCAGAATTTCACGACGAAGTTTGCGCAGCAGCACGCGGTTGGGCTGCCGTTCGTGATGGATCCGCAGGGCAAGCTGACGGCCGAGGTGAAGGCGGATCAGGATCTGGGCAATCGGATGGGGATTCACGAGACGCCGACGGCCTTCGTGGTGACGGAACACGGATTCAAACAGGTCATTGATTTTCGGAAGCTGTATTCCATGCTGGACGAGGCTGAAGCGGGGCGATAGCTTCGGGGCACAGGGCACAGGGCAGCTTCGCTGCGATCCAGGTTCGGGCCGCAAATTCTTAATCAAAGAGAGTTCATGAGCACAGAGAGCACGAGTGTGGCCGTACACCCGCCGCTGGCGGCGCGGAAGCATACGGAGAGAACGGTACACGGGCACAAGCTGGTGGACGACTATGCGTGGCTGCAGGGGAAAGACGATCCCGCGGTGCTCGCGTATCTGGAGGCGGAGAACGCCTGGTGCTCGGCGGTGATGGCGGGGACCGAAGATTTGCAGAAGCAGCTTTATGAGGAGATGCTGAGCCACATCAAAGAGACCGACGTCTCGGTGCCGTTTCGCGACCGGCAGTACTGGTACTACTCGCGCACGGAGCAGGGGAAGCAGTATGAGATTTACTGCCGCAAGCGCGGGACGGCGGAGGCGCCGGAGGGCGAAGAAGAGATTCTGCTGGATGTGAACGAGATGGCGAAGAACGAGTCGTTTATGGCGCTGGGGACGATGGTGGTCTCCGACGACGGGAATCTTCTGGCGTATTCATGCGACAACCGCGGGTTCCGGCAATACAAGCTATATGTGAAGGACCTGCGCTCGGGCGGAGTGCTGTCGGAGCACGTGGACCGCGTCGGGTCCGTGGTGTGGGCGGCGGATAATCGGACGCTGTTTTACACGGTGGAGGACGAGGAGCAGAAGCGGCAGTTTCAGTGCTACAGGCACGTGCTGGGCACGCGGCACGCCGAAGATGAACTGGTGTTTGAGGAGAAAGACGAGCGGTTCAACATTGGCGCGGGGCGGACGCGCGACGACCGATACATCATTCTGGAGAGCGCGAGCCACACGACGACGGAGGAGCGTTTTCTGGCGGCGGATGAGCCGCGCGGCACATGGCGGCTGGTTGAGCCAAGGCGGGACGAGATCGAGTATTACGTCGATCATCGCAAGGGGCGGCTTTATATCCGCGTGAACGATACGGGGAGGAACTTTCGTCTGGTGACGACGCCGATAGAAGCGCCGGGACGCGAGAACTGGACGGAGCTGATCCCGCAGCGGGCGGAAGCGATGCTCGAGGAGGTGGATCTGTTCGCCGGACACGCGATGGTGTGGGAGCGCAGGCAGGGATTGCAGCACGTGCGCGCGGTTCCTTTTGCCGGACCTGGGCCGCAGATGGGTGAGGGGCGGGAAATTGAATTCCCGGAGCCGGTGTACAGCACGCAGCCGCATGCGAATCGGGTGTACGAGACGGGGAAGTATCGATACGCGTATCAATCGCTGGTAACGCCGGCTTCCGTGTTCGAGTACGACGTGGCGACAGGCGTGTCAAAGTTGCTGAAGCAGGTGGAGGTGCCGGGCGGGTTCGATCGGACGCAGTATGAATCGGAGAGGATTTTCGCGAAGGCGGACGACGGCGTGGAGGTTCCGGTTTCGCTGGTGTGGCGGAAGGACAAGCGGGAGGCGGGAAAGAATCCCCTGTGGATTTACGGCTATGGAGCGTATGGGTATTCGCTGCCGATGGGATTCAGCAGCAATCGGCTGAGCCTGCTGGATCGCGGCTTTTTGCTGGCGTACGCGCATGTCCGCGGTGGCGGGGATATGGGCAAGGCGTGGCACGATGCCGGGCGGCTGATGCACAAGCGGAATACGTTCACCGATTTTGTAACCGTCACGGAGCATTTAGTGGCGAAGGGGTATGGTGCGCCGGACCGCGTGGCGGCGGAGGGCGGCAGCGCGGGCGGGCTGCTGATGGGGGCGATCGCGAATCTTCGGCCGGATTTGTACCGGGCAATTGTCGCGCATGTGCCCTTTGTGGACGTGATGAACACGATGCTCGATCCGACGCTGCCGCTGACCGTGCCGGAGTACGAGGAGTGGGGCGATCCGAATGAGAAGGCCGCGTTCGAGTACATGCTGAGCTATTCACCCTACGACAACCTTTCACCCCCGCGTGCCAACACCGGGCACGCCGGGGACCCCGACCTCGAGGCAAAGGAATATCCCGCGATGCTCGTGAAGACCTCGCTGCATGACAGCCAAGTGATGTACTGGGAACCGGCGAAGTATGTCGCCAAAATGCGGACTTTAGGGACAAACGGGCGGCACCTGGTGCTGAACACCAATCTCGCGGCGGGGCATGGCGGCGCTTCCGGGCGATACGACTATCTGAAGGAGATTGCCTTGGATTACGCGTTTTTGCTGCGAGAGCTAGGCGTGATTGATGCTCAGAATTCAGCGGCAGGGACAGGGGTGTCCTGAGCAGCGGAATCTTCGCGGCGCATCAGGCGCGAGATCACGAAGAGGCTGGCGGCGGCGAGAGCGCCATCGGTGAGGAGGCTGGCGACGGCTGCTCCACGCCAGGACCAGCGCGGAATCAGCAGAAAATTGAGACAGAGATTGAGGACGGCCGCGCCGAATTGCGTGGCGGTGCGGTTCCACTGCGAGGCGGAGCCGGTGATGGCCGATCCCCACGCATAGTGGAGCGAGCGCAGGATGGGCAAAATGCAGAGCCAACGAAGAACCACGACGGATCCGCGAAACGACGGGCCGAAAACCATGGGCACCAGAGGCGCGCCAAGGGCCAGCAGCGCGGCGGCAGCGACGGAATAGGGCAGGGTGCGCGTCAGGGTGAAACGGCCGAACTCGCGTGCGGGCCGTACTCCGCGCGCGCCTTCGCGAAAGAAGCGGGGAGCGGCGGCGGCATAGACGGCGTAGATGGGCGCGCTGGCGGCATCGACCACGCGATAAGCGGCGGAGTAGATGCCGGCCGCGTAGGTCTGGCCAAGGGTGACGAGGAAGGTCTTATCGATGTCGTTGTAGACGGAGATGGAAGAGCTGGAGAGCGAGAAGCTGAGGCCTTCACTGAGTTCCGAGCGATGGATGCGGACGAACCGCGGCGTTCCGAGGTGTACGGTCGCGAGCAGCAGCGCGAAGACGGCGACGCAGAGAGTGGCAAGCCAGTAGACCTTTGCCCAGGCGAGCGCGCTGGCATGGATGCCGTGCGCCCGGGACCAGCCGAAAAGCACGGCCGCAGTGACCGCGCGTCCGATGTAGATGAGGGCGCTGAGGCGCGCGGTCCAGGCGAGACGCCCCGCACCCTGAAACGCCCGGCCCGCGAGCCCGACGAGTTTGCCCAGGAAGCCGTCGGCGAGCGCGATCCACGGAACCAGGGGACGGAGCTCGGGGCGCAGCGCAAAATGCGCGTACAGCATGGCGGCAGCGAGCAGCAGGAGGAATCCGACGGTAGTGATGGAGAGCGCATGACCCCAGGTACGCGCGAAAGACGCGCGGTCGCGGCTGACGTTGCGGACGAGGATCATCTCCATGCCGAGAGTGCCGAACTGACTGAGAGCCGCGACGAGGGCAGCGACTCCGACGAAGGCGCCGTACTCGCGGCTGCCGAGGGCGCGACCGATGAGGACGAAGTAGAGGATCTGCGCGGCCATGGCGACGCCCTGGCCGGAGATCATCCAGAGAGAGCTTTGGCGGAGTGATTCCTCGTTCATCTGCGCGCAGTCACTTCAGAGCTTCAGTGTAAAGGTCTTCGAGGCGGGCGGTCTGCGCTTCGAGACTGAAGCGGGCTTCGGCGCGGCGGCGGCCGGCGGCGGCGAAACGGGTGGCGAGAGCCGGGTCAACGAGAAGACAGGATATTGCCTCGGCGAGCGCGCGCTCGTCGCCCGGCGAGACGAGCAGGGCGGTTTCGTTTTCCACGACGGCTTCAGATACGCCGGGTCCGCGGAAACCAGCGATCGGCAAACCGATGGCCTGGGCCTCGCAAAGAGTGATGGGGAGCCCTTCGCTGTCGCCGCTGGCAGCAATGATGCTGGGTGTGGCGAGCAGGCTGGCGCGGTACATGAGGTCGCGGACAACGCCGGCTGGCTGCGATCCGAGGAAAGTGCAGTTGCGGAGCGAAGCGCGCGCCTGGGCGCGGAGCGGATCGAGAAGCGGGCCGTCGCCGACGATGAGGAGCTTCGCCGTGGGGTGGCGGGCCTCGACCCGGGACATGGCGCCGATGAGATGCGCGCAGCCTTTCTTTTCGACCAGGCGGCCGACGAACAGGACGACAGGGTCGAGGGAGCGGGAGCGAAGCGGGTCGGGCCTGAAGAAGTTCAGGTCGACTCCGATGGGGAGGACGCGGAGTTTCTCTTCCGGCACGCCGCGCTCGAGAGCCTGGTGGCTGATGTGTTCGGAGACGCAGACGAAGAAGCGGGCGCGGGCGCGGAGATCCGCTTTGCGACGCAGATAGACGCGGCCAGGCGCGCTGCGGCGGAGGGTCTGGTCGGTGCTGGTGGCGTCGTAGCCGTGGAGCGTGACGACGAGGGGGATGTGGAGCTGCGCCTGCAGGGGAAGCGCGGCAGCGGCGTCGATGGCGAAGTGCGCGTGCAGGAGCGCAGGGCGGCGGAGCCGGAGGGCGCGAACAAACTGGGGAGCGATGCCGGTTTGCAGGAAGAGCCGCCGGCGGAGTTTGTCAGGGATATTGTTATCGCGAGTGAGAACGACCGTGTCGCAGGGATCGAGCGGCAGGCCGGCGGGGACGAGGCGAAGCCCGGCGAAGCAGGGACAGAAGCGGCGCAGAGCGTGGGCCTGTGCTGCGACAAAGGTCTCGGATGGGGGCAGGAGATCGGAGCGATAAATCAGGACGGCAGGGTTCACGGGGTTTCCCGAGCCGCGGCTTCTGCGAATTGCCGCTCTTGTTTAGGTGTGCGGTCAGAATTTCATGAACCTGCGTTGCGGTGGTGTGATGGCGGTCACCCATTCGACTCGCTCGCTGCGCGAACTTGCTCAGGGCAGGCTCCATTCGACTCGCTCGCTCTCCACTGTGCTGGCCAACCCCGGATCTGCCGGGGGCCCCGATTCTCCGCGAGCTTGCCCAGGGTGGGCTTCGAGGTGTTCTCAATGCTGGCCAATGCGGCGACATAGAGGATCCAGAAAAGGCCGTTGTAGAGGAGGAGGGTATTTTCGTCGAGGTCGTAGAGCGCGATGAGGACGACGATGGCGAGCGGCCAGGCGATGCGATCGATCTCGCCGCGGCGCCAGAGGGGCCATAGTCTGCGCCAGGCGCGCAGCCAGCTCAGGACGAACAGGGCAAGTCCGGGAGCGCCCAACTCCAGAGCGATTTCGAGAAAGCCATTGTGGGCGTGCACAACAAAGAAATGGACGGCGGTGTCGATCTGGAGAGATGGGCCGGTCGCGCCGCGCCAGAAGGCGTCGTAGCCATATCCAAGGAGAGGATGCTGGACGATGAAGTGTCCGACCTGGGCCCAGATGGCGGTGCGTCCGGAGAGGGTGGGGTCGCGGCTGAGGAGCAGCGCGAGCCGGTGGAAGCCGAGCACCATCGCAGTTCCGAGGGCGACGCATGCAAAGGGCGCTGTGACGGCCATGACGAGGCGGAATCGCGGGGCGGCGCGACGGGCGATGGACAGCACGAGCCAGAGGAACACGAGAGCCCCCTCGATCATCCACGCGGCACGGGAACCGCTCATGATGAGCACGAAGAGAAACAGCGCGAAGGCTGTGAGGCGCGAGGCCGTGATGCGCTCGCCGAAGAGGATAACGGCGGTGGCGAGGACCATGATGCGGCCACAGGCGTTCTTCTGCGTGAAGACTCCCTGCCAGTCGGCGGCGTGACCGGGGGAGTGGTCGAGACCGATAGACGGCGCGCGAACAACGATGGCGATGGTGGCGAGGGCGAGAGCGATCATCGCGAGACGCAGAATCGCCAGCTGGCGCGACCGGGTGAAGCGCGCGGAGAACCAGAGTCCGAACAGCCCGGCGAGCGCGAAGGGCAGCGAGCGGCGGAGGGTCAGCAGAGGGTCGAGAGACCAGGCGGTGGACGCGACGGCAAGAACGGCGAGGAGGCCGGCCCAGGGGACGAGGGCAGTCTGGCGCAGGACGAGGCGCGGGCGGCGCAGGATGAGAGCAAGGATCAGCGTGTACGCGATGGCCTGGGAGGAGATGCCACCGATGGTGGTGAGCCCATTGGGGGCCGAGGCCGTCATCTCGAGCGCCTGCGCGGGAGCGATGCCAGGAATGGATCCCTGCATCGCGAAGAAGGCGAAGAGTGCGGCGCAGGCGAGGTCTTCAGGGTGGACGATGCGGATTTGCGGGAGGCCTGCGGGGCGGCTGCGAGGAGTCATTAGTGCGCGGCGTAGATGAGGGCCGAACTCGCGGCGGCGGTGATGTCGGCGATGCCCAGCGAGATGTTCTTCATGAGACTGAAGGGGACGTAGAGGATGTCGTTGGCCTGCATCGGGACGTCGGGGTCGCGTCCCCGCTCCATATCGCGGAGCGGCAAGTCGACGGAATGGCTAATGCCATCGATATTGCGCACCAGGCGAACGCTCTTCTCGCTGGCGGTTTTCGAGGCGCCGGCGGCGAGGGCGATGGCCTGGACGACGGTGAGTTGTGAATCGTTCTGCATGACGTAGCCGCCAGGGTGAGCAACGTCGCCGAGGACGTAGACGATGCCGGCTTTGGGGACGATGACGGTGTCACCGGGGCGGACGAGGATATCCGCGTTGAGGGCGTCATCGGCGCGATTGGGAAGGAAGGCGCGGATCCGCTCGCCCGCCTTGCCTCCGCGCTCGATGACGATATGGCGATCGGCGTATTCGGTGAGCCCACCGGCGAGGGACAAGACGTCGATGAGGGAACGCGGCGCGGTGACGCGCACGGTTCCCGGGTGAGCCACCTGGCCGAGAATGGTGATGGTCTGTGTGGCGTACTCCTCGACAAAGAGGGAAACCTCAGGGTGAAGAAGGTAGTTGCCCTGGCGGTACTTTTCGGCGACGCGGGCAGCGGCTGCGGCGGGCGTGAGTCCCTGAACGGAGACATTGCCGGCGAGAGCGAGGGTGATTTCGCCAGAGTCGAGGACGCGGGTGCGCTGGTCGAGCTCCGATTCACGAAGGACGGTGATACGGAGGAGGTCGCCGGGTCCAATGAGGAGGCTTTCCGGTGTTGCGCTGGAATCCAATGCTGCCGGGGGTGGGGATTGCGCATCGGCAGTGGCCGCCGAAGGGGCGAGTGGCGCTTCGGAAGACGGGGCCGAATCGGGCGGCGCGGAAGAGGCGGGTTGCTGCGCATGTGCGGGGAGGAAGCAGCAGAGCAGGGCCCCGAGGGTCAGGCGAGAGACGAATTGACCGATGTTATGAGGGAGCGTGAGCCCGGGTCTCAAAATCGAGGGTCTCAAAATCGAGTTCTGGGGCACCCGGAGATGGTCAGGCTTGCGCACAGGCAACTCCATGAGTGACGCCCTGAAGGATGACACCGAGGACGGCGTGATCGGGGACCTGCCGGCTGAGGGCGTGGAATGCCGGCAGAACTTCATCGCGTTTTGTTTGACCAGCGTGGGCGGTCACCAGAACCGCGTCGGAGAGTTGCGCCAGGACGAGCGCGTCAGCGAAAACGGCTGCGGGGCTGTGGATGACGATGAAGTTGAACTCATCGCGCCAGGCGGCAAGCAGGCCGGCCATGCGTGTGGAGGCGATCAGTTCGGAGGGACAGGGCGGTCGAGCGCCGGCGTGAACGACCGAGAGCAGCGGCAATCCGGCGATGGATTGGGTGAAAGGCAGAATGGCGGAGCTCGAAAGCATTTCGGTCAGGCCGGGCTCGGTGGAGGTGCAAGCCGCGGGGGCGGAGCGCAGATCTGCGTCGACGAACAGCACCGAAGAGCCATGTTGCGCGAGCACGGCGGCGAGACTGAGGGCGAGAGGAGGCCCCTGAGGCTGAGAGCCGCGAGGCTGGGAATTGTCCGGAGTGGACCCGGTGACGGTGATGATCTGAGGCGCGTGGCCACTGTGCGAAAGCAAGAGAGAGGCGCGCAGGCACTGCAGCGCTTCGACGAAAGGCGATTGCTGAATGGGAAGCTCAAGATCGGAATCGGCGCTGGCTTGAAGCGTCACCAGGGAATGGGTTGAATTGGGCACCCAGCGGCGGTACCACGGCTCGGCCAGATAATATTCCGGCACCGCGGCGAAGACCGGAGCATCGAGAAGAGCTTCAAGGTCGGCGGGCGTGCGGACCGCGGTGTCGGTAAGTTCACGCGCGACGGCGGCCGAACATCCGACGATGGCTCCGGCGGTGAGCGCCAGCGCCGTGAGCCAGGGCAGACTGGGACTGGTTGGGTGGTCCGGCGGAGGGACGAGTGCAGGACTGACAACTGCGAAGTTGCCGGAGTGCAGGCCCTCGAGGATGCCCGTTTGCTGCAGACGGCCCAGAAGGCTGGTATAGAGGGCGCGGCTCTCGTCGGCCTCCTGACGGGCGAGCCGCAGAGCGACCGTGGTGCCCGTGAGTCCCGATGCCAGGTCTTTTTGCTGCTGGAATTCATCACGGGCGGCGCTTTCCGCCTGCAGAGAAACATCGTAGTCGCTGTGGGCCCGTTCGCCGAGCCGGTGCACTTCCTCCTGGATCGAGTCCTGGACGTTCTCCAGGTAGGCGCGCTGCTCGGCGACGGCGGGCCAGTTTTCGCCATAACGATTGGCGGACTCAGCGATTTGTGACTTGGCGGCGGATTCCTGAGCGCGCAGCGACTGCAGCAGGGCAAAGGAGTTTTGCGTGTTGGTCCCCGCGGCGGAGTTGCCTCCCAGGCCGGAGAGAGCCTCGGGATCGCCGCTCTGGACGGTGCGCCAGATGGCCTCGCCCACGATGCGGCTGGACTCTGCAGCGGCCAGCGCGCCATTCAGGGAATCGAGGCGAGCGAGAACGACGTTGTGCGCATCGTCGTCGCCATAGGCGCCGGAGACGCGGTCCATCGCCGCAGCGCGCGCATCGAGCGCCTCGGTTTGCTGCCGGAGTCCGGCGAGCTGCGAGGAGAGCCAGGAAGCCGACTGCGCAGCAGCGGAGGAGCGCGACTGGTAACCATAGTCAGAGAGGGACCGGACGAGCGCGTCGACGACGAGGGCCGCGCGCGCCGGATCGGGATCGGAATAGCTGATGCTGACGAGGCGAGTGCCCGCGTCGGGCGCGATTTTGCTGTGGTGGGCGAAGATTTTGAGCGCAACAAAGCGGCGGTTGGGCGCATCGGCGAGCGGAGTCGACAGCGGTTCGAGTGGTTTGCGCCAGAAATACAGCTTGTGCAGTGTGGTGAAAGCGCGGGGACGGGGCGCGAAATAGTCCGGCGTGTTTTCGAGGCCGGTGCGGCGGATCACCTCGAGGGTGAGGGCGTCGGAGCGGAGGATGCCGGCTTCGGTCTGGAGGGTGAGGTTATCGTCGAACGGGTCGCTGACGGCGCTGGGCGGCCGGTCGCTGGTAGTAGTTTCGAGGCCGAAGGCCCCGTGGGATTCCTTCTGAATCTCGATAGTCGCGGTGGCGCGATAGTGGGGAGTGGCAGAGGCGCAATAGAGGATTGCCATTCCGAAAAAGACGGCGAGCGACGAAAATATCCAGGCGCGCCGGCGGGCAAAGATGGCGGCGAAATCGAGAAGCGTCCACTCGACGGGCGGGTCGAGTGGCCCGTGCTGCGAAAGCAGTGCGGCGGTCGAGTTCATGGCCGCCTCTCCGGGATGGTTGTTAGGTCACGCATTGCGGAGCAGCACCACCGATCCGTCGAAGTCGAAGCCGAAATCCATTTCGCTGAGGCCGGCGCGGAGCATGGTGTCGCGCAGGCGGCGGCGATCCTGGGTGTGCAGAAGCAGAAAGCCGCTGCCCCCCGCGCCGACGAGCTTGCCGCCGGTGGCGCCGCCTTCGGAGCGAGCCAGATCGTAGAGGGAGTCGACGCGGCTGGTGGTCATGCAACGGCAGCGGGAGCGTTTACGCATCCAGTGCTCGTGCATGAGGCTACCGAACTCAACGACATGGCCGGCTTCGAGCACGCTGCGAATCTCCCGGCCGAGCATGCGGGCGAAATGGAGGCTGTCGAGCATGGCTGGATCGTGAGCCTCGGAGAGGCGCTTCTGTTCGCCCAGCAGGGAGGACGCGCTGCGGAGTTCGCCGAGAAAGAAAAGCATGAGCGAGTCGCGCAGCTCGTGCAGGGATTCCTCGGTCATGTGCAGCGGCGTCACGCGGACTTCGCCATCGGGCAGGTATTCCTGGCAGAGGAGACCACCGTAGGCCGCGATGTACTGGTCCTGCTTGCCGACTGGCTCGCCGAGCCTGTTCATTTCGATTTCGACGGCTTCCTGAGCCAGAGTCTCGGCGGTGACGGGTTCGCGCTGCCACGCGTAGAGCGCATGGAGGAGGCCGACCAAAAACGTCCCTGACGAGCCGAGACCGGTGCCGGCGGGAACGTCCGCGACGCTGACAACTTCCAGCGGCGAGGGGGCGTGATGCAGGCAGATCGCCTCGCGCATGAGCGGGTGGCGGATCTCGTCGCAGGTATCGGCGTGTTCGGTTTCGGAATACTTGAGGAAGTACCCAGGAAGAAAACTGCGATTGACGGTGATGTAGACGTATTTGGTGATGGCGGCGGAGATGACAAAGCCCCCGCCATTTTCGCGGTAATACGAGGGCAGATCCGTGCCGCCTCCTCCAATAGAGATACGCAGGGGTGTGCGGGTCATGATCAACTTCACACCACCTGCGTGTCTCGTTGCGGGGGAGGGCCACTGGAGCGTGCGAACGACAGAACGCGGCGAACCCGGGGAGAAGCAGCGACGACCGCCTCGGTTTCGCGGAGCCCGGGCAAAGAGCCGATTTCGTAGAAGCGGTCCGAGGTCTCGTATCCGGCGAGCAGGGAATAGGCTGCGAGGCCGGACCAGACGTCGCCGAGGTCGAAGACCGGCACCGTCCAGTGCGCAAGAACGCTGGCGTCCAGAGCGTCGAGTCCGTAGTCGATGTGGTGCATCGTCGGGGAGGGATGGCGTTTGTCGTAGTGCACAACGGCGCCTTTGCGAAACTCGACGTTGCTGGCGCCCCAGCGATTGTGGTTGCAGAACACGGTCATCAGCGCGGGTTTATGGGAATTGATAAACGAGCGCCAGATGGGTTCGACGGGCTCAGTCAGCCAGCTGTCTCCGTACATGACGAGGAAGCGCTGGCCGAGCCGCGGCAGCGCGGCGAGCAGAGCGCCGCCCGTGCCCAGCGGAACGGGGCCGTCATGACTATAGGTGATGGAGAGGCCGAAGTTGCTGCCGTCCCCCGCGAAATTTTCGATCTGCTCTCCGAGAAATCCGCAGCAGAGGACGACTTCGCGGATGCCCCCGGCTCGAATGAGTCGCAGCTGGTGGGCGAGGAACGGCTCACCCGCCACCTCAATGAGCGACTTGGGCATGAGGCTGGTAAGCGGACGCAAGCGGGTGGCCAGGCCACCGGCGAGGAGAGCCAGGCGCGGAGGCCAGCGGGATTCACCCCATTCCTCGGGAAGTCGCGGTTCGCGCGAGTCTTCATCGAAAAAAGGCCGGGCGCTGGATGCTGTCATGCCGATCACCGGTGGGCAAAGGGTCCAGTCAGTTGCTACGTGTGCGTTCATCGGCGGTCAGCTCCTGCAGGGATTGGCGTACGGCATCGCGGCTGTTCCGTTTCGGATACCAGCCGAGAGAGTGAATGCGCGTGGAATCGAGTCGAACGACCGGGACGTCGCCACGCCAGCCGCGACGGCCTCCGGTGTATTCAAAGACAGGTTTGGCGGAGAGCCCGAGGATCTCGACGGCGAGATCAGCGATTTCGGTAACCGTGACGGAATCGTCGGTGGCAACGTTGAAGACGGAGAACGGGGCAACAGCTTTCTTCGCAGCGCACAGCGCAGCCTCGACGACATCAGTGACATGGATGTAGGGCTTGCTCTGCTGGCCGTCGCCGAGGATGCGAAGGCTTTTGGGTTTAGTGGAAAGGCTGCGCAAAAAGTCAAAGCCGACGCCGTGGGTCTGGCGGGGACCGACGACGTTCCCGAAACGGAAAACGCAGGCATGGAGCCCAAACATGGAGCAGTAGCTGGCAATGAGGGATTCGCACGCGAGCTTGCTGGCTCCATACGTGGAGATGGGCACCATCGGAGCGTAATCCTCGGTCAAAGGCCGATCGCCAGCGTCGCCATAGACGCCGCTGCCGGAGGCATAGAGGAGGCGGTGCAGGCCGGCGCGACGCATGGCCTCGACCACGTTATTGGTGAGCAGCGTGCCCCGGTAGAAGTCGACTTCCGGGCGTTCCGCGGCCAGGGCAATGTCGGGATTGGAGGCGAGATGGATGACCCAGTCGTGGCCCTCCATCGTGGCGGTGAGCGCGCCCACGTCGCTGGCGTCGGCATGCACGATGTTGAGCCGGGGATCGGTGAGGTGCGCCTCGTAATGCCACTCACGGCCGGATGAGAAGTTGTCGAAGATGGTGACGCGGCGCGTCTTTTTCGACGCCAACAGCGCATCAGCGAAGTGGCTGCCGATGAAACCGGCGCCCCCGATGACAAAGTAACTTCCCTCCGAAAGCAGCATTGATCATTCCTCTGCCCGACTACATGCGGGTAATGCGAAATCTGATTTGGAAACCGGCTGGGGTTTGTGGCCCGGAATGAAACCGTGTCTCTATGCTTGGGCGATAGCCTGAGGAATGGCAACCTTTTCTATGACGGTCGTAGTTACGCAAGTCAGGTTAATGGCATAGTTATGGCCTGTCGGCGTCATTACCTGCGATAGCGAGGTTACGAGAATCACGCTATCGGGGCGCGGTCCGTGAGATATAAGTTCCAGAATACTCAGATGAAATCGACGCCGGCGGTGGTGATGCAGAGCCTCCCGCGCGTGCCGGCATGGGCCACGTATGACAACAACAGAATCCGGGATCACAGTGGGCATGCCGGTATGGAACGCCATGCCATGGCTCCCGGAGGCCATGGAGAGCCTGTTCCGGCAGTCCACGAGAAAGTTCGAGATTCTGGTGATCGCAGATTTCTCGACGGATGGAAGCACGGAGTACCTGCGGACCTTGCGCGATCCGCGGCTGCGGGTTGTGGAGCAGCCGCGTGCGGGGCTCACCGCAGCACTCAACCGGCTGCTGAAGGAAACGCGCACCCCGTGGATGGCGAGGATGGATGCCGACGACGTGTCTTATCCGGCCCGCATCGCCAGGCTGCAGGCGGCGATTCAGGCGCATCCCGAAGCGGGACTGATTTATTCGCTGGCCGACTACCATCCGCGCGAGCGCTGTGCCGGCCAGTTCCGCTGCTCGCGCGGATCGCCGGAGGAACTGCGATCGATTGTGGAGCGGGGATATCTGCTGTCTTTCTGCCACTCCACCGTGGTTTTGCATGTGGAGAAAGCGCGAGCCGCGGGAGGGTACAGGGAGGGCATCCGCGCCGAGGACGCGGACTTATGGTGGCGGATGGCGCGGAGCTTCGAGATCGATTGCGTTCCCGAGCCGCTGGTTGGTTTTCGACAGCATGCGGCGAGCCTGAGCGCGGAAGACACCGGGAAACAGGAACTCGCCGGACTCTACGTGCAGTATCTGCTGCTCTCGGAGCTGTGGGGACTGACCCCGCGCCCGCAGGCTGAAGTCGGCCCTTTGCTGCTGGGCTTTCTTGAGCCTTCGGCGGTCAGGGCGAAAGATGCACTGCGGCGCGTCAACATGCATTTGGCGCAAAGGCGGCGCATGCGCGGGCTGGCTGCGCTGGCAAAGGCGATCTGCGCATCGCCGGGCTATGTTCGGCGACGGCTGCGGGACGAATTTCGCCACGCGTCGATCGCCAACGGTGTGGCGCCGCGCCTGTTTTGGGAAAGAAAGGATGTGTTGTGGACCTGATGGAAGATACCGCGATTGCTGACGAGGAGATTGCCTCATCTGCGCGGCTGCCCCTGCCGCCACGATTTGTGCTGGGGAAATTACCGGTTGACCGCATTTCGATGGACTATGCCGCGGTGCTCATGGTGGAGGCGCTTCTGCATCGTGGAGAACTGCCTCCGCTCACCGTTGTGGGACCGAATGCCCATCTGGTGACACTGGCGGAGCGGGACAGCCGTTTCGCGGAGGCGATGCGGAATGCGGACCTGGCTGTCCCCGATGGAGTGTCGATTGTGATGGCGTCGCGGGTGCTGGACGTTCCGATTCCGGAACGCGTCACGGGCGGCGACCTGATGGAGCGCATGTGTGCGGAGGCCGCCCGCCATGGGTTCCGGGTGTTTCTGCTGGGAGGCTTGCCGGGCGCAGCGGTGATGGCCGCGCATAATCTGCGGAAACGGTATCCGGGGCTGGAAATTTGCGGGATGTGTTGCCCGCCGCGGGGTTTTGAGAAGGACGAGGGGGAGCTGGCCCGGATCCTGAAAACGATTGCCGACGCTGCCCCCGATTTGCTGTGTGTAGCCTTCGGAGCGCCGAAACAGGAGATCTGGATGCAGGCGAATCGCGCCCAGCTGAATGTGGGGGCGATTCTGGCGGTGGGCGCGGCTCTGGACACGCAGGCGGGCCTGCGGCGGCGCGCGCCGCAATGGATGCAGAAGATCGCTATGGAGTGGTTCTTTCGGCTGTTGATGGAGCCGCGACGCTTATGGCGACGATACCTGATCGGGAACACACGGTTTGTGCTGCTGGTGATGCGGCAGTGGGCGCGCGGGAAGCTTGATCGCCTGTGGCGATCCATCCGGCAGCGCGGCGAAGCGAAAGCCGGCATTTTCCCGGCACCGGGAGCGACTCATGAAGAGGATTGAAGAACTGCGGATCAGTCTGTTCAGCGACGGCGCGGATTTGGCGGGAATCCTGGAAATGTATGAGAAACCCTGGATTCGAGGATTCACCACCAATCCAACTTTGATGCGCAAGGCCGGAGTGCTGGACTACGAGGCCTTTGCGCGGGCGCTGCTGCGAGCGGTGCCGGACCGGCCCATTTCCCTCGAGGTGTTTGCCGACGACGAAGCGGAGATGGAAATGCAGGCGCTGACCATCGCGACGTGGGGCGCGAATGTGAACGTGAAGATTCCCGTGACGAATCGTGCCGGCGTGTTCATGGGCCCGCTGATTCGCAGGCTGGCGGAGGCGGGGGTTGCTCTCAACGTGACGGCGATCCTCACACTGGAGCAAGTGGATTGGCTCGCGGAGGCGCTCACGCCGGAGACGTGGGCCATCGTGTCGGTGTTCGCGGGGCGCATCGCGGATACGGGCATCGATCCGGTACCGATGATGGCCGAGGCTAAGCGGATTCTGCGCTGGCGGCCGCGAGCCCGGCTCTTATGGGCCAGCCCGCGAGAATTGCTCAATGTTTTCCAGGCGGAGGAAGCGGGATGCGACATCATCACCGCGCCGCCGGAAATCCTGCGCAAGATGGATCTGGTGGGGAAGAACCTGGCGGCGTATTCGCTGGAGACGGTGGAAATGTTTCACCGCGATGCGCGCATGGCGGCGTACCAGATCGACACGAACTGCCTGGTTGCGGCTGCAGGCAAGCGCGGCGGATCAATGAACCGCGCGGCTGAGGATGATCTCGGCGGCCTCGGGGAGATTGCTCACGAGGTAGTCGGCGCAGGGGTCGGAAACCTGGAGGGAGGGCCGAACGCGTGACTCGGGTGGCGCGATGCGGATGGTGCGGACGCCGGCTGCGTGACCGCACTGCGTGTCGGTAGGCTGGTCGCCGATCATCCAGGACCGGGAGAGGGTAATGGCGAAGTCATCGCGGGCGCGCAACAGAAATCCAGGGGAAGGTTTTCGGCATTCGCACTTTCCGGAATAGCCGGGAGTGAGTCCCCTGGGGTGATGGAGGCAATAGCAGAAACGAGTAAAGTGAACGTCCGCCGAAGCCAGCTGCGTCTCCAGTTTGTGCTGGATGGAACGGATGGTGTGGTAGCTTGATTTGCCCAGCGCATAGTTGGGCTGGTTCGAGACGAGAATGAGGGGATAACCTGCAGTTTGAAGCTGGAGAAGCGCCGGAATCACCCCATCGCAGAGACGGAAATCCCGCGGAAGGAGAGGGGATTCCATCCGGCCGGTGGCGGGATTGAGGACGGTCGGATTGAGGACGCCGTCGCGGTCCAGAAAAACGGCGGGCCGGACCACCGGGCGGATTAAGTTGCCGATTCCCATTTCATCTCGTTGGAGCGCAGACGTGGATGAGAGACGAGGAGGTGCCAGATGACGGCTTGGAACTCCTCCGTGTGCGGGGTTACGGTTGCGGCGGAGAGGGTGGGAATGATCAGGCAGGCATCGGCAACCTGGGCGGTGTAACCGCCGTCGCGGCCCACGACGCCCAGAATGCGCGCGCCCACCTGACGCGCCAGCGCGAGGCTGGCCACCAGATTCATGCTGATGCGGCGCTGCGGATTTCCGCCACCGACGGAGAAGACGAAAACCCCGTCGCGAGGGCTGAGATGGCTGCCGAGCAGCCAGTTGGCATAGCAGGAGTCCCAGCCGTCGTCGTTGATGCGCGCGGTCAGCTCAGAGACGTTGTCGGTGGGGGCGTAGCACTCGATACCGGCGATCTTGCGGAAGTCGTTGACCGCGTGCCCGGCATGACCCGCGCCGCCGCCCACTCCGAGAAAGAAGACCCGGCCGCCCTGCCCTCGTATCTCGAGCAGCAGTTCGATCATGCGATCGATGACGGTCGGGTCAAGCTGAGAGGCGATCTCGCGAACTTCGGCGAGATACACGCCGGTGTAGTCGCTGGCAGTCACAGTCGGCTCCGCATCACAGAGAGGACTTGCGCAGGACGGGGACGGTGGAATCGCGGACTGAAACCAGCCGCAATCCCGGCGCACCGTCGCGTGTTTTCCAAAAGCCCTTGCGCATCGATCGGCGAATGGAAGTGGGGACGAGGGCGAAGATCAAAAAGCTGAGGAAGGAGCGGAACTCGGGGCTGCCCTCGAAGAAGAAGGCCCGCAGGAGACCGAACCGCGCGCGCAGGCCGGCGTGACTGGCTCGAGCGCGCCAGACGCACTGAATGGCGATGAACCACGAATAAGCGCGGGGCGAAATGACGTCGCGGATCTGCCGGATCCACGACAAGGAGAAGCTCCAGTTGGCGTTGCGGCCTACCGTGGCGCGCGCGTCTTCCACGCGCCAGATGCAGAGCGGTTGGCGGACCATGGCGAGGCCGACCCCCTTGTACGAAGCGACGCGGATGAGCCAGTCCCAGTCCTGATGCATGGGAAGACCTGACCGGAAGGGGACAGCGACCAGCAGCTCGCGCGGGGCGAGCAGCGTGGAACACTGCATGACGCCTCCGGGATCGCGCAGGCTGGTGCGGCAAAAGAGAAACTCAGCGATGGGCTGCGGTTGCTCGTAGGTTGTGACAGGCAGAACGCGGCTGGTTGCGGGTGACTGAGCAATCAGGCGGCAGGAGACGACCGGAAACCAGTCCGGCATGGCATGGGCGGTGCGCATCTGGTGGTCGATTTTCTCCGGGAGCCATTCGTCGTCGTCATCGAGAAAGGCGATCCACTCCCCGCAGGCGGCGCGGACGCCGGCATTGCGGGCATCGGACCCGCCGCGGTGTTCGTCGAGAAAAACGACGCGGAGGCGCGGAGCGTTGCAAGTTTCCAGATACGCTGCCGTGGCCGGATCGGGGCCATCCACCACGACAATCACTTCCAGATTTGGCCAGGTCTGGCGCAGCGCGCTGCGAATCGCGCAGGCCAGCAGTCCCGGCCGTTCGCGTGTGGGGATAACAGCGGAGACCAGAGGGTAATCCGACATGGGCGAGTGACTGGACATGGCGCTGGCAAGAGGCGCGACCCAACCAGGTGGAAGCTCGAAAATAAGGTGGGTTGGCGAGGAAATACAGATTACGGGCAGTGCGGCGTCCACTTAAGTAATGGAACGTATGCCCGGATGGGGAAAAGGCCAGCGTCGGCTTGCCCTCGCGGAAGTGCAGAATCCACATTTCGCCCATCGGTAGTTGCCTGTTACTTCATGTTGTCGAGGACCGAGCCAACAATGCCGCCGAGGATCCCGGCTTCGGTGGTCTGACGCGGCTGCGCCGAGGGCATATATTCCTGGAGCTGATGCGCGAGGCGCGCGATGGGCAGCGTCTGCAGCCAGATGCGTCCCGGTCCGGTGAGCACCCCAAGGAAGATGCCGTCACCGCCGAAAATCAGGTTCTTGATGCCGCGCACCATGGTGATCTGAAAAGAGACGCTGGCCTGAAAGGCGCCGACGAAAAGAGACGCTGGCCTGAAAGGCGCCGACATGGCCAGGATGGACCAGCAGCGTCTCGCCCTGCTGCAGATCGCGGGTGATGACCTCGCCGGACAGCTCGAGCCACGCGGTTCCCTGGCCGCTGAGCTTCTGCAGCAAAAAGCCGCTGCCGCCGAAGATGCCCGCGCCGAGGGACTGCTGGAACCCGACGCTGATCTGAATCGCGGACGTCGCGCAAAGAAAACCGTGGCGATGGATCATGTAGTCGTAACCGGGTGCGACCTCGACCGGCACAATGTGGCCCGGAACGCGCGTGGCGAAGGCGAGCTCGCCGTTGCCGCCCATCGCGCGATACTCGGTCATGAAAAGGCTGCCGCCGCCGGCCACACGCTTGAAAGCGCCCAGAAAGCCCCCGCCTCCGGCGAACTGGGTGTGGGTGGTCATCTGCACGTTGGGCGACATCCAGGAAAGCTCGCCTGCCTCGGAGATGACGGCGTCGTTGGGCTCGAGAAGGAACTCGAGAACGGGCATGGTGGTGCCGATGACCTGACTTTTCATGACGACAGGGTACAGGATCGGTCGCGCCTCGTCATGAGGAAGTTTGTATGCGCTCCGATGTAGCCGGCGGCAGACCTGGCGCGGTTGCCGCAACCCCACGACCGGAAAAAATTGCATGGAAATCTCCGCAAAAAACGGCAGAAATTGCTCGATTTGAGCGGGTGGTAAGAGCCTCGCGGGAAATCAAACTGAATTCCTCAGAAAATTGCATTTCAGGGGTTGCATGAAGGGTCAATCGAGAGTACGACTATGTTGATAAGGAACCAAACAAGGAGGTCCGAAAGGCGTAACGTTTCACTGTTTTTCATTGTGAGGTAGGGGCTCAGAAGTGACCAGGTTGTATCACCACGCTGTCAGTTGTCACCACGTTGTACGAACTATCCGCCTTCGAGCAGTAGCCGCGATTGATTCAGAGTCGCAGGGTCCCCCCCAAATTTGATGTCCGGCCCTTGTATCTCAGTCTGAGAGAGAAAGGTAGTGTCTCGTTCGACCAGAGACTCTGTAAGTCACCGTGTGTTTCGGGGGCTTAGCAGGGCCTGATCGGAGAAGACAATGCCCGGCACTTAGCCGCTGCCCTTTCTCTTTGCGGGAAGGCCCCGCGCCGCGGGAACACTGCGCGCGCGTACAGGTGGCGTGTGTCCTGGCGTTACCAGGTGCCAGCAAATGGATTTTAGGCTCATTCCTCCCTCCTTCGGCCGCGCAGTTGCGGCTGACGATGCATTGCAATGCAGCCACCCTTCACAGTTCGAGGCACGATCGCAGCAGAGGCGCGCTTCGAGCGCGTCCAGATACCGGCGAGCGGCGGCGACGATCACGATCCTGTGCTGCGCGCCTGGCTTCATGTTCGCGCAGCACCGCGGAAACCGGGGCTCGCACCCCTTGAGCTCGCTTACGTGCAGCAGCGCCTCTCTTACGGGAGCGGGCACCGACGCCTGCACGGTGACACTGACCGCGGCGACCAGCAACGCAATGACGGTGAGCCTGGCCAGCAGCAGCAGTGCAGTGAAGGTGCCGGCGTCGTTAGCGGTGGCAGCGGGTGCGTCGAGCGCCAAATTCACGGCGACTGCTGCGGCGGTCAGTTCGGCCCAGACGGCGACTCTGACGGCGTCGGACAGCAGCAATTCGGAGACCTGCTCCCTGCAGCTGAAGG
>JBEKIN010000009.1:0-49309 GCA_050011735.1 Acidobacteriaceae bacterium
TTACGTGCCACCGCAGGACGACATTCTGGTGACAGGGGTGAAGGCGTGAGCGGACACGTGGCAGACCTGGAGCCGATCGCGGGCCCAGGCGAGCTGCTGGAAGTCTCGATGGGGCCGCATCACCCGTCGACGCACGGCGTGTTTCGCATGGATGTGGGGCTGGACGGGGAGCGCGTGGTGCGGCTGAAGCCGGTGTTTGGATATCTGCACCGCAACCACGAGAAGATTGCCGAGAACGGCGCGTATCTGTCGGCGATTCCCTACACCGACCGGCTCGACTATCTGTGCTCGATGACGAACAACTGGGGCTACGTGCTGGCGGTGGAGAAGCTGGCGGGGATCGCGGTGCCGGAGCGGGCGGAATATATCCGCGTGATTGTGGCGGAGCTGACGCGGTTTCAGAATCACGCGGGGCTGGTGGGATTTCTGCTGCAGGATATGGGGGCGAGCGGCACGCCGCTGATGTACGCGTTCCGCGAGCGGGAAAAGGTGCTGGATCTGTTCGAGTCGCTGAGCGGCGCGCGGATGATGTGCAACTACATGCGCTTTGGCGGCGTGCGCGTGGATTGCTCCGCGGAGTGGCTGGACGAGGTGCGGCAGCTGGTGGGGGTTCTGCCGCGGTTCCTGGATGAATTCGAGAACCTGCTGCGCGGGAACGAGATTTTGATGGCGCGGACGCAGGGTACGGGCGTGCTGCCGCGGGAGCTGGCGATCAACGCGGGCGTGACCGGGCCGATGCTGCGCGCGAGCGGGGTGAACTACGACATCCGCAAGGTGGATAAGTATGGAATCTACGACCGGCTCAAGTTCGGCGTGCCGCTGGGCGAGCATGGCGACGTCTACGACCGCTACATGATGCGGGTGCTGGAAATGCGGGAATCGGTGAAGATTCTGGAGCAGGCGCTGCGCGATATTCCGGCGGGGCCGGTGATCGACCCAAAGGTGCGGCTGCGCGGGCTGCGGCCGAAGGTGGGCGAGGCTTATGGGCGGATCGAGTCGCCCAAGGGCGAGCTGGGATTTTTCCTGATCAGCGATGGGTCGGGGAATCCGTACCGGTACCGGGTGCGGCCGCCGAGCATGATCAATCTGACGATTCTCGAAGATATGTGCCTGGGCGAGAACATCGCGGACACGGTGATTATTCTGGGCAGCGTGGATATTGTGCTGGGGGAAGTGGATCGGTAAAGCAGGTTACGGGTTGCAGGTTACAGATAACGGCCGGCAGCCAGCAGCAATAGAGGACAGCGATGTTGGGTGAAGGAATTATTCAGGGGTTGGTCGAGACGGCGCGAAACTTCTTCGGCAGCTATGTCGAGAAGGATCGGCTGACGACGGTGCAGTATCCGGAGGAGCGGCTCACGCTGCCGGAGGCTTCGCGGAATTTTCCGTTTCTGCTGTACGACGGGTCGGATCCGGAGGCGGGACTGCGGTGCGTGGCATGCCAGATTTGCGAGAAGGAGTGCCCGCCGCGGTGCATTCACATTGAGAAGAGCAAGGACAAGAAGCCGGATTTCGTGGGGAAACAGCAGGCGTATCCGGCGGTGTTCGACATTGACGTGGCAGTGTGCATGAGCTGCCAGATTTGCGTGGAGGTGTGTCCCTTCGACGCGATCCGGATGGACAAGGTGTTTGAGCTGAGCACGAGCGATCGGTTTGGCGGGTTGCTGTGGACGAAGGAGCAGCTGTCGAAACCGAACGCGTACTACCAGAAGATTCATCCGATGGAAGCCGCCGAGACGGATGAGCGGCGGGAGAAGGAACTGGCTGAGGCTCACGTGAAGGCTGCGGCTGCGGCGGCGAAAGCGGCGCAGGCTGAACCCATGTCCCAAAAACAGGGACATGGGGCACCCGCTGCGGTGCAAGCCGCGAAGTCGACGACGGCGGTACACGAGTGATCTCAGCTGGCGCAGTCGATCAGGTCTTCGTCACGCTGAAGGACTGGATCGTGATGCGCACACCCGCGCCGCTGCAGACGCTGGTTTCGATTGTGATTGAGGTCGCGACGATCATCGTCGTGTTTGCGGCGTTGTTTGCCCTGACGACGGTTTTCGAGCGCAAGGGCCTGGGGCGGATGCAGAACCGCTACGGGCCGAACCGCGTGGGTCCGTGTGGCGTGTTGCAGCCGATCGCCGACGCGGTGAAGTCGCTGATCAAGGAAGACGTGGTGCCGCGCGCGGCGGATCACGTCGTGCATTACCTGGCGCCGCTGGTGCTGGTGGGGGTGGTGTTTCTTACGTACGCGGTGCTGCCGGTGGGGCGCAATATGACGGCGGTGAACCTCGACGCTGGCGTGCTGTACTTCTTCGCAGTGGGTGCGGCGACGGAGCTGGCCGTGTTCATGGCGGGGTGGTCGAGCCACAACAAATATTCGCTGCTGGGCGCGATGCGGGCGATCGCGCAGATGGTGAGCTATGAGATTCCGCTGATCCTGTCGTCGGTGGCCGTGATCATGATTGCGGGCACGCTGTCGACGGTGAAGATCGTGGAGCAGCAAGGGCGCTTTTCAGGCGGGATCGCGCACTGGTACGTGTTCACGCCGTGGGGGCTGGCGGGGTTCATCCTGTTTATGATCGCGGCAACGGCGGAGACGAACCGGAGCCCGTTCGATCTGCCGGAGGGCGAGTCGGAGATTATCGCCGGGTACTTCATCGAGTATTCGGGGTTCAAGTTTGCGCTGTTTTTCCTGGCCGAATATCTGGAGATGTTCGCGGTGAGCGGGCTGGGAATCACGCTGTTTCTGGGCGGATGGTCGTCGCCGGTGAGTTTTCTGGCGTGGATTCCCTCGTGGTTGTGGTTCTTCGGGAAGCTGCTGGCGCTGATCTTCGCGTTCATCTGGGTGCGGGGGACGGTGCCGCGGCTGCGCATGGATCAGCTGATGAACTTCGCGTGGAAATTCATGCTGCCGATGACGCTGGTGGTGATCCTCTCGGCGGGCATCTGGCACTTTTTGACGGTCGCTGTAGTGGGGCCGAAGCCGCTGGGCGGTGTGATACGCTGGCTGGTCTGTGCAGTGGTAATTTTGGCGCCTTATATAACGCTGGCGCGCGGGCTGGAGCGCGGCCGGAGGATTGAGAAGAGAGTCTATCGCTTCGCGGAATAAGAGGTCTCGTCCGCGGCAAACCACGCGATGGTGATTAGAGTCACAGTCGCTCCCGGCGCGGCTATGCAATCGTGGTCCGAGGCGCGCGAACAACAACGCACCGGAACCTTATACGCATGGGAATGACGTTTTCTTTCCTGATTCTCGCGATCATGACGCTGGCCGGAGGTGTGGCCGCCATGACGATGCGCCGCCTGGTGCATTGCGCGCTGGCGCTGGTGGTTTCTTTCGCCGGGCTGGCGGCGCTGTATCTGAATCTGGGAGCTGAATTCGCAGGCCTGGCGCAGCTGCTGGTTTATGTGGGCGCGATCGCCATCCTTATAGTATTTGCGATCCTGCTGACCCGCGGCGGCGAGGGCGAGCCGGGGGGCGCGTTTTCTCCGGCCGGGATTGCGGGGGCCGTTGTGGCTCTGGCGGTTTTCGCGGTACTCGCGTGGGCGGTGGAAACGAGCAGCGTGGCGAGAGCCGGCGTGGCTGTCGCAGCGCCGCAAACGACGATGCGGGAGATTGGATTTGCGCTGATGCAGCGCTACATTCTGCCGCTGGAAGTGATCGCGCTGATGCTGACGGCGGCGATGATTGGCGCAGTGATCCTGGCGTTGCGGGAGAAACGCCATGAGCCTGCGGGCGGCGCGGCACAGAAGCAGGAGATGCGCGCCTGATGACTCCGCTGGCTGGTTGTCTGCTGGTTTCCGCTTTGCTCTTCTCGGTCGGACTGGCCGGAGCGCTGACCCGACGGAGCGCGATCCTGGTGCTGGCGGGGATTGAGCTGATGCTCAACGCGGCGAATCTGAACTTCATCGCATTCTGGCGATTCGGCGCTCACCCTGAATTTCTCACCGGGCTGATCTTCGTCATCTTCTCGATTGCGGTGGCGGCCGCGGAGGCCGCTGTCGGCCTGGCGCTCATCCTGGCCATCTATCGTCACGCGCGCACTTCGGACGTGAGCGAGATTACGGAGATGAAGGGATGACGCGGCCCGAAAGCGTGAGCTGGATCGTTCGCGACCTCTGGCTGATTCCGGCGCTGCCGATGCTGGCGGCGGGAGCGAGCGCGCTGCTGAAGCGGTCGGAGCGGCGTTTGTCTGCCGGGCTCGCGATTGGGTCGATGGGGATTTCCCTGGTGCTGTCGCTGATGGCGTTTGCGCAGGCGCTCGCGGATCCGGCTCGCCGGGTGGTCACGTTCAACTGGATGCAGTTCGGGGATCAGTGGGTGCAACTGGGGTGGCTGCTGGATCCGCTGGCCGCGGTGATGCTGGTGATGGTCAGCTTCGTGGGGCTGCTGATCTTCATTTACAGCCTCGGCTACATGGCCCACGACGACAACTTCACACGGTTCTTCTGCTTCATGTCGCTGTTTGCAGGGGCGATGCTCGGAGTTGTGATCGCGAACAGTTTGCTGCTGCTGTTTATGTGTTGGGAAGTGGTGGGGCTGACGTCGTATCTGCTGATCGGGTTCTGGTTTCAGCGGCCGGCTGCGGCGGCCGCAGCGAAGAAGGCGTTTATCACCACACGCGTGGGCGACCTGGGGCTGCTGATCGGGATGGTGTGGCTCTACGGGCAGACCGGCACGCTGCTTTTCTACAACAGTGGAGCTGGATGCCTGGAGCAGACCGCGGTTGCGGCGATGGAGGCGCACCTCACGGTGGTGGGGATGGCGGTTTCGACCGCGATTGGGCTGCTGATTTTCTGCGGGGCTGCGGGCAAGTCGGGGCAGGTGCCGCTGCATGTGTGGCTGCCGGATGCGATGGAAGGGCCGACACCGGTGAGTGCGCTGATCCATGCGGCGACGATGGTAGCGGCGGGCGTGTATCTGGTGGCGCGGGTGCATCCGCTGATGAGCGGGAGCGCGCTCGAGGTGGTGGCGTGGGTGGGCGCGATTACGGCGGTCTTTGCCGCCTGCATTGCAGTCGCGCAGAACGACATTAAACGGATCCTGGCGTATTCGACGGTGTCGCAGCTCGGCTACATGATGCTGGGCCTGGGAGTGGGCGGCGTCGCTGTCGGGATGTTCCACCTGATCACGCATGCGTTTTTCAAGGCGTTGCTGTTTCTGGGCGCGGGCTCAGTGATTCACGGCTGTACGGAGGATCAGGACATCCGCAACATGGGCGGACTGCGGCGCTTTATGCCGGTGACGTTCGCGGCGTACGCCTGCGGGATGCTGGCGCTGTGCGGGTTTCCGCTGTTCGCGGGGTTCTGGAGCAAGGACGCGATTCTGCACGCGGCGCATGGGTGGGGCGTATCGCAGGGGCCGTTTTATCTGGGCGCGGTGGGTGCGCTGCTGACGGCGTTCTATATGACGCGGCAGATGTATTACGTGTTCCTGGGTCAAAGGCGGCTTGCGGAGGCGACAGTTTCGCCGGCGGCCGTGGCCGCGCATGAAATTCCTGCAGAACAGATTGAGCCGGTGGTTTCCGCGCGAACCGGAGAAGTATGCATCATCGAGCATCCGCACGAAAGCCCGCCGGTGATGACGCGGCCGCTGGTGGTGCTGGCGGTGTTTGCGGTGTTGCTCGGATTCGTGGGGACGCCGGCGTGGCCGTGGTTCCAAAGTTTCCTGGCGGGCGAGAGCACGGGTTTGGATTTTAGCCGGTTTGGCGAGGCGGGTTTGCTGCCGCTGATGGTTATTTCTTCGCTGATCGTTTTTGCGGGGCTGGGTTTGGGTTGGTGGTTTTACGGGCGCAAGCCGATCCTGCATGCGACGGATCCGGACGCGCTCGAAAATATTCAGCCGGGCGTATTCCATGTGCTGGCGAATCGGCTGTACGTGGATGAGCTGTACGGGATGACGGTGATCGCGCTGGCGCGCTTCTGCGCTGGGTTCGCGGCGTGGCTGGATCGCTGGGTGTTTGGCGGAGCGGTGCAGATTGTCGCGTGGATGGTGACGGGCGTGGGATGGCTGGACGCCGGCGTCGACAAATTTGTCGTCAACGGCGGGTTCGATGAGGGCTGCCGCGATGTGGCGCGTGGCGGGCGGCTGTTGTCGCACCTGCAAAATGGCCGTGTGCAGAATTACCTGCGCGTGATTGCCGTGGCGCTGGTGGTGCTCGCGGCGATTCTGCTTTGGGGGCGCCGAGGATGATCACGCTCCTGACGCTGTTACCGATTTTGGGCGGGCTGGTGGTGCTGATGCTGGCGCGCTCTCGCGATCTGGCGCGGGCGCTGGGCGTCGTGTTCGCGGCGGGGGCGCTGGCTATGGCGGCGCTTTTCTGCTACGGACTCGATCCCGCGACTCCCGGAATGCAGTTTGAAGAGCACCATGCGTGGGCGCCTTCGCTGGGCATGGCGTACCACGTGGGCGTGGACGGGCTGGGCGTTCTGATGCTGGCGCTGTCCGCGCTGGTGGTGCTGATGTCGCTGGTGGCGTCGTGGAACAACGAGAAGCACGGGGCGGTTTACACCGCGCTGGTGCTGTTTCTGGAAGCCGGATTATTTGGGACGTTTACGGCGCTGAACTTCATCCATTGGTTCATTTTTTGGGAGCTGAGCCTGATCCCCGCGTTTTTCCTGGTGCGGATCTGGGGAGGCAAAGGACGCGCGCGCGCGGCGAATCAGTTTTTCCTCTACACGATGGTCGGCAGCGTGGCGCTGCTGCTGGCGTTTTTAGCCCTCTATCTGGCGACCGGGCGATTCGATTTTGTCGACCTGGCGCAGCTTGCGCAGTCGGGACAACTGACCACGGCGTTGGCGCAGAATCTGCACTGGAGCGGGAACCCGGAACACCTCGGAATGGTGCTGTTCTGGGCGGCGTTTTTGGGATTCGCGGTAAAGACTCCGGTGGTGCCGTTCCATACCTGGCTGCCCGCGACGTATGCGGAAGCGTCGAGCGAGACGACGATGCTGCTGACCGGGGCGATGTCGAAGATGGGGGTGTATGGGTTCCTGCGGATTTTGCTGCCGATTTTTCCGCAGCAGATGCAGCGGGCGGAGAAGCTGCTCCTGTGGCTGGCGGTGGCGACGATCGTGCTGCCGGCGTTAGCGGCGTGGGCGCAGAAGGATCTGAAGCGGACGTTTGCGTACTCGTCGATCAACCACCTCGGCTACTGCGTGCTGGGCGTGTGCGTGGCGGCGAAGTTCACGGGCGCGGATGCAGGGCTGGCGGCGGAAAAAGCAGCGGCGCTGACCGGTGTGCTGCTGCAGATGTTCAGTCATGGATTGACGGCGGCGGCGTTGTTCTGGTTTATCGCACTGCTGGAGAGGCGCAGCGGCGGCTTGCGGGGGATTGAGGACTTTGGCGGATTGCGCAGAGTTGTCCCGGTGTTTTCGGGGCTGATGGGGATTGCGATTTTCGCCTCGCTGGGGCTGCCGGGGCTGAATGGATTCCCCGCGGAGTTTTTGATCTTTAAGGGGTCGTTCCCGCTTGCGCCGTGGGCTGTGTCTGTGTCGGTGCTGGGGCTGCTGATGACGGCGGTGTTTCTGCTGACCGTGATTCAGAAGGTGTTTTCGGGGCCGGTGAATCCGAAGTGGGAGACGATGCCGGATCTGACCACGACGGAGCGGCTGGCGGTGCTGCCGGCGATTGCGCTGATGTTCGTGCTGGGGATTTATCCGCAACTGATTACGGGGATGGTGCACAGCGCGGTGACGCAGTGGGTGATGGGGGCGCGGTTCTGATGCTGGCGTGGACGATTTACGTTTCGTTCCTGGGCGCGCTGGCCGCGCGGCTGAGCCCGTCGAAAAATCTTGCGCGCTGGATAGCGCTGCTGACGGCGCTGGTCGGGCTGGGGATTGGACTGACGACGCTGCGGCACTGGCAGCCGGGCGAGTTGCTTACGGTCGCGCATATCGCGTGGGTTCCGCAGCTGGGGCTTTCGTATTATCTGGCGGCGGACGGGATCAGCCTGACGCTGGTGCTGCTGACCGGGATCGCGGCGACGGCGGGGATTTTGTTTTCGTGGAATATCGAGCGGCGTACGCAGGAGTTTTTCGCGTTTTATCTGGTGCTGATCGGCGGCGTGTACGGGGTTTTTCTCAGCTTCGATCTGTTTCTGCTGTTTGTGTTTTACGAGATTGCGATTATCCCGAAGTATTTCCTGATCGCCATTTGGGGATCGGTGCCGCACGATGCCACGGGCGAGAATGCGGGGTCGCAGCGCGAATATGCGGCGATGAAGCTGGCGCTGTACTCGTTTGCCGGAAGCGCGCTGGTGCTCGCCGGGATGGTGGCCGCGTGGGTCGCGTCGGGCGGGCACAGCATGAGCTTCGACGCGCTGACCGGCGCGCACTTTTCGACGCACTTGCAGATGGGGATGTTCCCGCTGGTGTTTGTGGGGTTCGGGGTGCTGGCGGGCTTGTGGCCATTCCACACCTGGGCGCCGACCGGCCACGCGGCCGCTCCGACAGCGGCGTCGATGCTGCTGGCCGGGGTAGTGATGAAGCTGGGCGCGTACGGCTGCCTGCGCGTGGCGATGATGCTCTTCCCTGCCGGGATGGATCCGTGGGGATTCCACGTGCTGGGATTCGGATCGTGGCGCGATGTGTTTGCGATGCTGGCGCTGATTGGGATCGTGTACGGGGCAAGCGTGGCGCTGGTGCAGCGCGACTTCAAGTTTGTCATCGGCTATTCGAGCGTGAGTCACATGGGTTTTGTGCTGCTCGGCTTGATGACGCTGACGCAGATCGGGCTCGACGGCGCGGTGCTGCAGATGTTCTCGCACGGGGTGATCGCGGGGCTGCTGTTCGCGGTGGTGGGGCGGATGGTTTACGACCGCACGCACACGCGCGATCTGAACGCGCTCGCGGCCATGCGGCTGGCGCATGCGATTCCGTTCGCGGCGGTGACGTTCATTCTTGCGGGGATGGCGTCGATCGGGCTGCCGGGATTCAGTGGATTCGTCGCGGAATTCCAGGTGCTGATCGGGACGTGGCAGGCGTTTACGTGGATGGTTGTGTTCGCCGCCGTGGGGATTCTGGTCGGCATCGCGTTTACGTGGCGCGCGCTGACGAAAGCGTTTTTCGGCGAACCAACGCCCGGAGCAGCGGAACACGCGCTGCCGCCGATCACGCTGCCTGAGAAACTGGGGGCGCTGCTGCTGCTGGCGACGACGTTAGTGGTGGGGCTCTATCCGCGGATTCTGACGGACCTGATCCTGCCGAGTTTGAATTCGCCGCTCTTCGAGGGTCTGCGGAGAGGAGCGTGGCGATGAGCGTCGTGAGCTATTCCGACCTGCTGCGCTTCACGCTGCCGGAAATTGCGGTGATGCTGGCGGGGCTGCTGGCGCTGACCCTGGATCTGACCGTGCTGCGACGGTCGGCGGCGAAGATGCGGTTCGGGGTGGCGGCGCTGATCGGGTGCGTGGGATGCCTGATCGCTATGTACGGGCTGACGCAGGCCGCGGCGCAGTACGGTTTGCCGGATGGCATGTTCGTCATGACGCCGCTCACGCGGCTGGTGCAGATCGCGCTGCTGGCGTTCACGATTCTGACTGTGCTGCTGTCGACCTCGACGCGGGTTACAGGCCATATCGGCGAATACATCGCGCTGATTCTGTTTGCCACCGTGGCGATGATGTTCCTGGTCGCGACGCAGAACCTGCTGCTGATCTTTGTGGCGCTGGAATTCCTGAGCCTTTCGCTCTACATCCTGACGGGATTCGACAAGAACAGCCGGGAGTCGGCGGAAGCGGCGCTCAAGTACTTCCTGTTTGGCGGAATGTCGGCGGGATTCCTATTGTTTGGCCTGAGCCTGCTGTACGGGCTGTCGGGATCGATCGAATTGCCCCGGATCGCGGCGACAGTGAGTGGACCGGCGCTCGATCCTCTGCTGCTGGTGGCCATTGTGATGGTGACGATTGGGTTCGGATTCAAGGTTGCTGCGGCGCCGTTCCATCTTTGGGCGCCCGATGCCTACCAGGGAGCACCGACGGTGAGCGCGGGGTTCATCGCGTCGAGCTCCAAAGTGGCGAGCTTCTTTATTTTTGGGCAGGTAGTCACGCTGGGGCTGGCGTCGGCGATGGGGCGCGGGGCCTTTCGCGGGTACGAGCCCGGATGGGTTCCCGTGCTGTGCGTGATCGCAGCGCTGTCGATGGTGGTGGGCAATCTTGCGGCGATTGCGCAGACCAGCGTGCGGCGTTTGCTGGCGTACTCGGCGATCGGGCATGCGGGCTACATGCTGCTGGGGCTGATCGCGCACAGTCCGCGAGGAACGAGCGCGCTGCTCTACTACGTGATCACGTATGCGCTGGCCGCGCTGGGAGCTTTCGGTGTGCTGGGCGCGCTGGAGTCCGCTGGGATCGACAAAATTGCGGATCTCGCGGGGCTGTATCGTCGCGCGCCGGGACTGTCGTTTTGCATGCTGGTTTTTCTGCTGTCGCTCGCGGGGATTCCTCCACTGGCCGGGTTCTTCGGCAAGTTTTATATCTTCGCGGCGGCGCTGGAGGCCGAACCGCATCTCGGTCTGCTGTGGCTGGTGCTGCTGGCGGTGGCGATGAGCGCGGTTTCGCTCTACTACTACCTGCAGGTGCTCAAGCAGGTGTATGTGGCGGACGGCGCGGCGGACGCAGATCCGATCCACACATCGCTGGTGACGAGGCTGGTGCTGTGGGTGCTCGCCGGCCTGGTGGTGCTGCTGGGCTGTGCGCCGGGTCTGTTGCTGAATCGAATCGCGAGCTGACCGGGAGTGTTCAGACCATCGCGTGCGGTTTGTGCGCGTACATGGCGCTGTCGGCCACGCGCTTCAGCTCATCTTTGGTGATCCCGTCTTCCGGGTAAATCGCAGACCCAATACTGGCCGATCCGCGGACGGTATGGGAGTCAACCTGGAAGGGCGAGTCGAAGCAGTGCATCAGGCGTTGAGTGATTTCTTCCACCTCCGCGCGGTTGCGCACCACGGGGATGAGAGCGATAAATTCGTCGCCGCCCACGCGCGCCAGTGTGTCCATGCCGCGCAGCTTCTCTGAGAATCGCTCGGCCACCTGCTGCAGGTAGAGGTCGCCCACGCGGTGGCCATAGAAATCGTTCACCTGCTTGAACTGATCGAGATCGATGTAGACCAGGGCGAAGTGGGTTTGGCTGCGGCGGGCGTGGGCGAGAGCCTCGTCCAGGCGGCTTTCGAGGAGGAAGCGGTTGGCGGCATTGGTGAGCTGGTCGTACTGCGAGCGATGAATCAGGGTCTCGTAGAGGCGGCGGTTATCGATAGCCAGGGCGGCCAGGCTCGCGCCCATCTCGAGCGCCTCACCCGCCTGCTCCTGATACGCTTCGACGCCGGAAACCACCAGCGATCCCAGCCGCTCCCCCGCGCCGGAGTAGATTCCGCGGCGCACCGCACGGTCAAAGTCCTCGGGAGAACCCGCTTCGCCGACCACCGTGCCATTGGCGAGCGCGCACCAGCAGGCGCGGCCTTCGAGCTGCGTGCTGATCAGGCGGAGAATCATCAGCAGCACTTCGTCGAGGTTGAGCATGCTGTTGATGGCTTCCAGCACGCGGCCGCGCTCCTTCTCAAGAAACGCGATACGCCGCTCGCGGGCAGCCTCGGATTCCATGGTGAGGCGAATCTGCTCGGTCTGATTCCGGACTTTGCGCTGCAGGATCATGACCCAGAACAACGCCGACATCATCAGCAACAGCAGAGCGGCGCTCACATACAGCAGGTGGCGCACGGTCCACCACGGCGGGGCGACGAGCACTGTGACATCCTGCGGCGCGCGGAGCTGCAGATCGAACCAGCGCTCCGTGTTCCAGGGGCCACCCGCGTGCACAAAGCAAACGCCGGTGATCCGGACCGTGCTGCCTGCGCGATAGTCGGGGAGAACGGCCTCATCGGCCTCCTGGTTCCAGACGGTGCGCGGCAGAATCGCCGAGAAAACGTGAGGGCCGGCCTGAATCACCAGCGTGTCCTGATGGGGCTCGTGGACCTCGGCCGCCAGTTTGCCTTCCATGGAGACGAGTTCGAAGGGGTAACGACCGGCCAGGGCATCGCTCCAAAGAACCGGAATGGGCTGAATGACGCGCGTGTCGGAAGTTGGCAATACGCTGCCGTCGGTGAGCACCTCGGAATACTGATGGGGGTCGGGGAAACCGACCACATCGACGACCTGCCCCATATGTAGCGGAGACTGCTCATAGGAATTCACCAGGACGGCTTGCCCGTCAGGTGTCTCGAGCACCATCTGCAGACCTGGTTGGTACAGGGTCAGACTGCCGCGCACATGAACACGCTGGCTCTCGTCCTGGGCGTAATAACCGGCCATGATCCTGTTGATCGCGGTCAGGGGCAACTTCGTCGGATCGCTGACCGGAGGTTCGAGCACGGTCATGTGCTGCGCGCTGCTCACCCATAACTCGGCTCCGATCTGCCGGAATTTCCCGTCAAAAACTCCTCCAGCGACGCCGGTGACCCGGATTTCCGAATCCAGCAGCCGAATCGGATCGATCCCGCGAATGTCCTCCATATGCACGTGGACCAATCCGCCCTGGGTCTGCAGATCGAGCAGCAGATAAGGCTGCCGCTCGCCTTCGATCGACGAGACCTGCGCCCCATTGCGAAGAGACTTGTCTCGCTGCAGGACGCCACCGAGACTGTACTGCCCGATGGCTACCTGGAGGGTCGCGGATCGCACCATGCCCACAATGCTGACGTAGCGGCAATCGTTGCTTTTCTGCTGTATTTCCCGCCAGGTGACGGGGAGCGGCTCCGGGAATTGCGCGGAGTGTTCAAACCGCATCTCGCTGGCCGTGACGTTGGTCGAATAGCTGGGCTTGGTCGTACCGCGGATCACCACCGCATCGCCCGCTTTGAGAGCCGGAGGGTTCGCCGGGGAGACGATGTAGGCCCCTCCCGTGGGGTCCTGAACGAAGACCTGGCCCTCTGTCGGCTCGTAGTACGTGACGATGGCGTGGAACTCGACTGGCAGCCGCTTCGCTGCGTCAGCGGCCGAGAGGGCGTGAACCTGCGCAACGGTGGTGAGGAGATGCGGGGAGACTCCGGGAGATATGGCGACCTGGCCTGCCTGGCCGGGGAGCGGGTTCGCCTGTCCGAGGACAACTTTCCCGATGCACAGAACGAGCAGAGCGAGGGCCAAAGAGGATGAACGAAACATCCGCAACTGAGGCACTCCTCAGGGTGCCGATTACAAGAGTGCGCCCCAAAGTTGCAGGCGTCTCTAGCATCTTTAGGGTAGAGAGGGGAGCGGAGGTGGGGGCTTAGTTACTTTCGTTTTAAGGGCTTACGCGGATTTTCCAGTTTCTCCAGACCACCCCGGCAGCAGCCAGATCGCAGGCCGCGACCCCCAGAGATTTGAAGACGACTCGGCCTCCAGGGAGGGGGCGCTCTTCTGCGAGGATTTCGCCGATTTCCGCGTAGACGGGCTGGCCTGAACCGATGATGTCGCCAGACTCGCGGAGAGCGGCTTCCCGCGACTCGACGACGATGGAGGCGTTCATCGCGGTGTCGTCGAGCTCACGGCGATCGGGCGTGACGACGGCGACGGCGCAGGTGAACGTATCGAGGCCGAGCCACTCGCCCCTGAACAGCGGCTCGCGAGTGCTGGCGACGCCGAGGACAACGTCGGCGCCACGAACAGCTTTTTCGGGGGTTTCGACGGGGGTGAGGCCAAACTCCGAGGCAAAGCGACGGGCGTGGTCCGCGGTGCGACTCCACACGCGCACTTCGGAAAAGTCGCGCACGAGGCGCAGCGCGCGCAGATGGGAGCGGGCCTGGACACCGCTGCCGAGGATAGCCAGGGTTCGAGCATTGGCTGGGGCGAAGAGTCGCGTCGCAATCGCAGACACCGCGGCGGTACGCATTTCGGTGATCAGGCGGCCATCCATGGCGACGAGCGGCTCACCGGTTTTCGCCGACAAAAGCTGAATGACGGCCTGGTGAGTGGGGAGGCTGACGTTGCGCTCGTAGAAGGTGACGAGCTTGACGCCCATGAGATCGCCGTCGATAGCCGGCATCAGCGCAAAAAAACCCTCATGTTCGGCGATGCGCAGGATGGTACGCACGGGCTGCTGCGTTTTGCCGAGGGAGAGATTGACGAGGGCCTGCTCCACGGCCGGGATGAGGGCTTCCCAGGTGAGAAGCGATCGGACTTTTTCTTCGTCTAGAAATTCCATGGCTGAGCGAAAACCTCCGGTGTTGAATCGCGCTACATCAGGCTGACAGGGTCGACATCGATGATGAGGTTGGCGCGGGGAATGCCGGCCTCTTCAGCATGAGCCAGCAGCGCCCGCAGCGCCTGCTGCAGCGCGCGGCGGGATTCCCCCTTCATGACCAGGTGGAAACGATACGTCCGTTTGATTTTTGCAATGGGCGCGGTCGCGGGTCCGAGGACGCGAACATGCCGGAGCGTGGTTTGCGCGCACCAGCGGCCCAGTGCGGATGCCCATCCGGCCGCTTCCTCCAGACGCTGGCTCTGCAGCAGGACGTTGGCGAGCGCGGCGTAAGGAGGGTAGTGCATGGCGCGGCGAAAGCGCAGCTCGCGCTCCACGAAGCCGGCGAAATCGTGGGCGGCAGCGCACTGAATCGCGTAGTGCTCGGGGTGGTACGTCTGAACGATGACCTGGCCGGGCAGTTCGCCGCGTCCGGCGCGACCAGAGACCTGGGTGAGGAGCTGGAAGACGCGCTCGGCGGCGCGAAAGTCGGGCAGCCCCAGCGCGTAGTCGCAGCCGACGACGCCGACCAGAGTTACGCCGTGCACATCGTGGCCTTTGGCGATCATCTGCGTGCCGACGAGCAGGTTGATCTCGCCCGAGTGCAGACGGACCAGCAGGCGCTCCATGTCGCCGCGGCCGCGCACGGTGTCGCGATCCATGCGACCGATGCGCGCGCCGGGGAAAATTTCCTGCAGGCGCTCCTCGCCCTGCTGCGATCCGGCTCCGAGGAAATACAGATACTCGCTTTCACAGGAGGGGCAGCGCCTGGGGACCGTCTTTTTGTAACCGCAGTAGTGACATTCCAGGCGCTGACCGGTGGCCTGGCCATCGCCGGGGAGCGCTTTGTGGTAGGTCAGGGAGATGGAGCAGTTTTCGCATTCGAGCTTGACGCCGCAGGCACGACAGACGACGACGAAGGAGTAGCCGCGGCGGTTGAGCAGGATCATCGCCTGTTCTCCGCGCTCCAGCGTCTCTTTGGTTTGCTCGATCAGGGCGCGCGAGAACAGGTGCTCCTCGCCGGTTTCCTGAAATTCCTGGCGCATATCGACGAGGCGGACTTCGGGCAGCGGACGATCTTTCACCCGCTCCCGAATCTCGATGCGCTGGTACTTGCCGGTTGTGGCGTTGTGCCAGGTTTCGAGGGAAGGGGTTGCGGAGCCGAGCACCACGGCGGCTCCGGCCAACTTGGCCCGCATCACGGCGACGTCGCGGGCGTGATAGCGCGGCATGGACTCCTGCTTGTAGCTGGAGTCCTGTTCCTCATCGACGACGACCAAGCCGAGCTTCTCGACCGGCGCGAAGATCGCGGAGCGCGTCCCGACCACGACGCGGGCCTCGCCTTTGCGGATGCGATGCCATTGCTCGCCGCGCTCCTCCGGGGTCAGCGCGGAGTGGAGCAGCGCAACTTCGGATCCAAAAGCGTGGTGGAGTTGCGCAGCCATCGCCGGCGTCAGGCCGATTTCGGGAACGAGCAGAATCGCTGTTCGGCCGGCGTCGAGAGTGCGGCGCATCGCCGCGAGATACACGGCGGTCTTGCCCGATCCCGTGACGCCCTGCAGCAGCAGCGGGCGAAATTCGCTTGCCTCCACCGCGTCGGTGATGGTCCTCAGGGCCTCGTTTTGCGCGCTGTTCAGCTCATGGTCCGGAGTTGCGAAGGCGTGCGGATGGGTGAGGTGGAAATCGGCGGGGCGTTCTTCGATGCGGACAAGCTCGCGCTTTACCAGCGTCGCGAGGGTCGAGGCTGGAACATCGAGGCGGCGCAGTTCCGCGACGGGAAGCTCGCCTGCGGCGGCGGCGAGTTCAGCGAGAATGGCCTGCTGATTCTCGTTCAGCTTCGGGAGGCGCACGTCGTCGATGAGGACGGCGTAGCGGACGGTGCGCCGCGCATCGCGGGACTCGGCCGCGGTCTCGCGCGTGATCCATTTTTTGCGCAGCATTCCCTGAAGCAAGCGCAGGGACGCGCCGGTGGCGGAACGAAGGCGTGCAGCGCGGACGGCCTCGCCGGATTCGAGTGTGTTGAGGACGGCGTATTCCTGGTCCTGTTCCGCAGGCGAGAGCCGCGAGCGCCGCGAGGAACCCTGCTCCGCGCCTGCGGACAAAGCCTGGCGTCCCAACGCGGTGATGCAGTACAACACCTGGCGGCGGACCTCGCTCATGAGGGGCAGCATGGAGCGCAGGACTTCGCCGATGGGGGCGAGGTAATACTGCGCGATCCACTGTCCGATCTCCATGAGCTCCGGGGAAAGGACCGGCTCCTCGTCGAGGACCGTGAGCAGCGGTTTAGCTTCGACAGGCGGCGGATCGTCGTGGACGCGCACCACGATCCCGGCCAGCTTTTCATTGCGAAACGGCACGAGCACGCGCGCGCCCACCGGCGGATTCGTGTCGCCCAGGGAATAAGTAAAGACGCGGTCCAGCGGGACCGGCAGGGCGACATCGCAGAACTGAGGCATGGCCGTAGAGCCGAGAGTATCAGAGGCCCCGCAGGTGGAAATTTGCGCGTCGCTGTAACGCCAGCGAGCGGGCGTTCACTAGTCCGTAATCGCTCTACCTCCTCAACAGCCGGAGCCCAATCGGGCTCCGGCCTCTTTTTTTGCACGCTGACTGCCAGGACTGATTCTGAATCCCGAGGGTGCTCGGTGAATCACATACGAACACGGAGGAGTTCGATGGCATCGGAGAAAGTTGCGTTCATTACGGGCGGTAACAAGGGCATTGGTCTGGAAACCGCTCGGCAGTTGGGAAAACAAGGCATCAAGGTCGTGATCGGATCGCGGGATCTGGAAAAAGGCAAGGCCGCGGCGGCGAAGCTGAAGGCGGATGGGGTGGACGCGGAGGTCATTCACTTCGACATCACGAAGCCCGCCGACTACAAGGAGGCGTACCGGTATTTCGACAAGAACTACGGCCGGCTCGACATCCTGATTAATAATGCGGGCGTGGCGAAGGAGGACCTTTTCGGCGGCAACCGGACCAGCACTACGTCGCCGGAGGTTCTGCACGCCACCTTCGACACCAACTTTTTCGGCGCCATCGAGATCACGCAGACGCTGCTGCCGCTGATTCGCCAGTCGCCGGCAGGGCGGATTGTGAACCTGTCGAGCATTCTGGGATCGCTGACGCTGCAGGCCGATCCGCAATCGCCGATTTACAACGCCAAATCGTTCGCTTATGACGCGTCGAAGTCCGCGCTGAATGCGTTTACGGTGCATCTGGCGCATGAGCTGCGCGACACGAACATCAAGGTCAACTCGGCGCATCCGGGCTGGGTGAAGACCGACATGGGCGGCGAGCAGGCGCCGCTGGACATCGTGACCGGCGCAAAGACCAGCGTGCAGCTGGCGACGCTGCCGGACAATGGACCGACCGGAGCGTACGTTCATCTGGATCAGACGCTGCCGTGGTGAAAAGGCAGCCGGTAGCCTGTAGCCGGTAGCGAAAAGCCAGCTATTTTGCGGGCGCCTGGAGGCCGAGTTCGGCCATGGCCAGCTGCAGATCGGCCCAGGCTTCCTTCTTTTGACGGGGATCGCGCAACAGATAGGCGGGGTGGTACGTGATGATGAGTTTCGACCCGCGTGCGTGGTGGATGCGGCCGCGCAGCGCCGCGAGCGGGCTCTTGCCGCCCAGCAAATAGGTTGCCGCGGTTGCGCCCAGCGCGACGATCACCTCGGGCTGGATCACGTCAATCTGGCGAAAAAGAAATGGCGAACAGGTGTTGGCCTCGTCGGGCTCAGGAACGCGATTCTGCGGCGGGCGGCACTTGACGATGTTGGCGATGTACACCTGATCGCGGCGCAGGCCCATAGCGTTAATCATGTTGTTGAGGAGCTGGCCCGCGCGGCCGACGAAGGGGAGACCCTGCGCGTCCTCGTCAGCTCCCGGACCTTCACCGATGAACATCAGGCGCGCGCTGGGGTCGCCGTCACCGAAGACGATGTTGTGGCGGCCTTTGTGAAGCGCGCAGCGAGTGCAGTCGCCGATGTCATTGCGGATGGCCTGCAGGGCGGCGGCCCGATCGTTGGGAGCAATGGGACTTCGCGGCTCGAGCAGTTCAGGCGCGGGCGTGGGCGTGGGCTTCAGGGGCGTCTCCAGAGCGGACGGGGCGGCCGCGGAATATTCTTCTGTAACAGAGACTGTGTCATTTTCGCCGGACCCGATGCCGCGGCGGTAGAAGTCGAAGACCCCGAGGTCGCGGAAGTATCCGATGCGAGCGCGAACGGCTGATTCGGTTTCAGGAGAGAGCCGAGTCGCCAACCTCAGTCTCCCGGAGCCATGGAGAGATCGGTGTCAGACTCTGCCATCATCTGGCTGGGGCGGCGCAGGGCGAGAATCTCATCGAGGATGCGGTCGGCGAGGTCGCGCTTGGTCATCTCGGGCAGTTCCATGGCGCGATCACGAGTGAGGAAGGTGACGGCGTTGCGATCCGAGTCGAAGCCCACGCCCTCGCGCGAGACATCGTTCAGCACAATCGCGTCGGCGCCCTTGCGCAGCAGCTTGTCGCGTCCATGCGCGAGCACGTCTTCCGTCTCGGCGGCAAAGCCGATGATGAGCATCCCGGCGCGACGATGTTCGACGACCGCGGCCAGGATATCTTCCGTCGGTTCGAGTTCCAGTGTCAGCGGACCGCTGCGCCGCAGCTTCTGCCCCGCCTGCACGCGTGGCCGGTAATCGGCGACGGCTGCGGCCTTGATCACGATGGTTGACTGATCGAGCCGTTCGAGCACCGCGCTGCGCATCTCCGCGGTGGTTATCACGGGAATCACCTCGACATCGGCAGGGGGACGGAGCGCGGTCGGAGCCGAGACGAGAATCACGCGCGCGCCGCGGCGCTGGGCGGCTTCAGCCAGGGCGTAGCCCGTCTTGCCGCTCGAGCGATTGCCGAGAAAGCGCACCGGATCGAGCGCCTCGCGGGTTCCGCCGGCGGTGATGAGCACGGTCTCGCCGGCCAGGTCGTTGCGGTGGTGGAGCACGCGCAGCACCGCCTGCACAATGGCCTCGTTTTCGGCAAGCCGGCCTGCGCCGACCATGCCACAGGCGAGGTAGCCGCTCTCAGGCTGAACGATGCGGACGTTGCGGCTCGCCAGAATTTCGAGATTCGCCTGAGTCGCGGGATGCTGCCACATGTTCACGTTCATGGCCGGAGCCACGATGACGGGGGCGGCGGTTGCCAGATACATGGTGGTTAGGAAATCGTCGGCGATGCCGTGGGCAAATTTGGCGATGATGTCGGCGGTGGCCGGAGCGACGATGAGGGCGTCAGTAGTCTGCGCAGCATCGATGTGCTCAATGGCGGAAGCCGCATCACCCGCGTCGGAACCTTCAGGCGCCCAAAGGCCGGTGATGACTTTGTGTCCGGTGAGAGCGGCGAAGGTGAGGGGCTGGATGAAGTGCTGGGCCGCCTGGGTCATGACCACGTGGACGTCGAGCGCCTGCTTTTGCAGGTCGCGCACCAGTTCCGCCGATTTGTACGCCGCGATGCCGCCAGAAACGCCGACCGTGACCTTCATGAAGACAGTTTACGCTGCGGCCAGGAGCAGCATCTTCTGGAAAAAGGGGCGTGCCGGGTTCTATGGGGCGAACTTAGGAATTTCCGGAGCGTCGACCTCGGGCTTCACGACGGGAACGTCCTCAGTTTTGACGTACGCGACCTTGCCCGCGGCAATCTCTTCCTGCGCTACACGGCAGGCTTTGCGCGAACGGCTCGGAACCATAGGCTCGGCGCCATTCTGCAGCTGGCGCGCGCGGCGGGCAGCCACCAGAACATAACGAAAGTTGCTGTCGTATTCTTTCTCGATACTCATCCCTGCTCCTCCAAAATCTTTCCCGCTCTCATTCCTTCAGGCTCGGCACGGGCACGCCGAAGGCCTGCAGCACGGGCCTGATACGCTCCTCGGAATTGGCCTGCCGGCAACTTTCCGCGATCCTCAGCACCCGCTCGCGGTCCGCGCCGCCGGCACCGGGATCACTGCCATGCCAAATGCGCTCGGCGGCCACGATGGCGGCCATCTCTTCGACTGCGCGGTCCAGGACGTCGTTGACGAGAATATAGCCATATTCCCTGTAATTCTCAATCTCCTGTCGAGCCTTGGCCAGGCGGCGCTCGATGATCTCTTCCTGGACGGCGCCCTCCGCGCGACTGCGGTTCCTCAGCCGGGTGGCGAGGACCTCGGGCGACGGCGGCATGAGAAAAATCGAAACCGAATCCGGCATCTTCGCCCGCACCTGCGACGCTCCCTGCACATCGATATCCAGCAGCAAATCCCTGCCCTGCGAGAAGGCCTCGCGCAGGTTGCAGCGCGCGGTGCCGTAATAGTTGCCGAAGACGTCGGCGTATTCGAGAAACTCGCCGTTACGGATCATCTCCTCGAAATGCTCGCGGGTGGTGAAGTGGTATTCGCGCGAATCCTGCTCGGAGCCGCGCGGCCCGCGCGTGGTCCAGGAGACGGAAAATTCCAGCCCGGAGACGAGGGAACGCAGCTGATTGACGAGGGTCGATTTGCCCGACCCCGACGGCGCCGAAATGATGAAGAGAATCCCCGCCAAGCTCCCTGTTCCTCTGCGCAACGTTTCGACTGCAGGCCCTACTCTAAGTTCTGCACCTGTTCCCGCGCTTTTTCAATCTCAGACTTCATGCCCAGCCCCGCTTCGGTAATGCGCGTGCCATTGCCGGCCACGCCGCTGGTCTTCGAAAGCAGGGTGTTGGCCTCGCGATTCATCTCCTGGAGCAGGAAATCGAGCTTCTTGCCCACTTCCCCACCCTGATCGAGCAGCCCGGTGAAGTGGTCGATGTGGGTGCGCAGACGCGTGACTTCTTCCTCCACGTCGCTACGCTCGGCGATGAGCGCGGCCTCCTGCAAAATGCGCTCCTGATCGAATCCGCCTTCGAGCATGCTCTTCATGCGCTGGCTGAGGCGATCGAAATACGCCTGCTGCACTTTTTCACGGAGCAGGGCCGCTTCGTCGACCAGGCTGCGGAGGCGCCCCATGCCGGCGCGGAGTTCGTTGGCGAGCCCCGAACCTTCCTGGGCGCGCATGGTTTCGAGCGCCGCGACCAGCGCATTGGTCTCGCGGAGAACCGCTTCTTCCAGTCCCTTCAGTTCCTCTTCGCTGTTGCGCGACTCCGCCATGAGGACGCCGGGCAGACGAAAGACCGCATTCAGATCGGGGTCGGCCGTGAGGCCATGCTCGGCGGAGGCGGCGCGAAAGGCTTCCACATAGGCCGCCACCAGCGCGTGATCGTAGCCAGCCTCGGCTTTCTGGCTGCGTTCGAGATTCAGCGTGACTTCAACGTGACCCCGATGCAGTTTCTCTTTCAGCAGGCGGCGCAGCTCGATTTCGATTCCTTCCGATCCCTGGGGCAGGCGCATGTGCAGATCGAGGAAGCGATGGTTCACGCTCTTCAGGCTGAGAGAAAATCCCAGGGTTTCAGAAACTCGGCCCGCAACCCGGGCAAATCCGGTCATCGAGAACACCGGCTGCTTCGCTTCACTCATCGATTGGTCTTCCCCAGCAGCACGGGCTCGGTCGTCTCGGGACCCGGAACTTCCGGCTCCTTGCCGATCGGAGTTCCGTGCCCGTTGTTTTCGCCAATATCCATAAACTGCAGCCGATAGAGCTTCTGATAGGTAGCCGAAGTCTGCAGCAGCTCCTCGTGCGAGCCGATGTCGGTAATCCTACCGTTTTCGAGCACCACGATGCGGGTCGCGCGGCGGACGGTCGATAGACGATGGGCAATCACGATGACCGTGCGGCCCGTCATCAGGTTGGCCAGAGCGGCCTGGACCAGAGACTCGCTTTCCGAGTCAAGAGCGGAGGTGGCTTCGTCGAGGATGAGCACCGGAGCATTCTTAAGGATGGCGCGCGCGATGGCCAGCCGCTGCCGCTCGCCGCCGGAAAGGCGGAATCCCTTCTCGCCGATGACGGTGTCGTAGCCATCGGGCATGCGTTCGATGAAGTCGTGAGCCAGAGCGGCCTTCGCGGCCTCGACCACACGGCTGACCGGGACATCGGGCTGGCCGTAGGCGATGTTGTTGCGCACCGTGTCGTTGAAGAGGATGGTTTCCTGCGTGACTTTGCCGATCTGGGCGCGCAGTGAGGCAAGGCTGACCTGCCGCACGTCGATGCCGTCAATCAGGATGCGGCCGCCGGTCACGTCGAAAAAGCGCGGGATGAGATTCACGAGGGTCGACTTCCCTGCCCCGCTGGGACCGACCAGCGCCACCACTTCACCGCGGTGAATGGTGAGGTCGATGTCATGCAGGACGATAGGCGGGCCTTCGCGCTCGTGCTCCTCATAACAGAAGCTCACGTTTTCGAGCGCGATCGAATCTTTGAAGCCCTTCAGCGGCTGCGGATGTTTGGCTTCGACGACGTCATCCTGGTCGTCCATGAAGTCGAAGATGGCGGCGGAGGCGCCGGCAGCCTGCTGGAAATTGTTGTAGTAGATGCCGAAGCGGCGGACCGGATCGTACATCTTGAAGAGCGCGACGATGAAGGCGAAGAAGACGCCCTCTTTCATGGCGCCGTGGCCGATTTCGTTGCGGCCGACCCATAGGAGCACGGCAATGGCGACGGCACCGATGAAGTCCATGAGGGGCGAGGTGATAGCCTGGGCGCGCACCGAGCGGAGATTGGCGCGGAAGAGCTTGTGCGCGGCCTGGCGGAAGCGGAGCAACTCCCAGAACTCCATGTTGAAGGCTTTGACGATGCGGTTGCCGGTGATGGTCTCATGCAGGATGTTCTGAATGTCGGCGAGCTTGTCCTGGCCGCGGCGGGTGGTGCGGCGCACATCGCGGCCGATGCGGAAGATGGAGCCCACCGCGATGAGGCCGAAGACCGGGAGAATCCACGCGAGGCGGCCGCCGAGCGCGATCACGATGATAACCATGAAGGCGAGGGTGAAGGCCTGCTGCAGGAAGTCGGAGAGGATCGACGAGGTCACGTACTGGACGCGCTCGATGTCGTTGATGAGGGCGGAGAGCAGCGTGCCGGTGGTGTGCTTCTGGAAGAAGGAGACGGAGCGGCGCAGGATCGCCTCGTAGAGGTCGTCGCGCATGTCGGTGATCATGCCGAAGCCGGCGTAGTTGGCGAGATAGGTGCCGGTGTAGTCGCAGATGCCCTTGAGCAGCGTGGAGGCGACGAAAGCGAAGGCGATCACGGCCCAATCGTTGTGGAGGCGCGGTGGGACAAGGTTCTGGAGGGTGATGTTGATGTGCCAGCGCGCGCCGATTTCGCCGAGCAGCGGGCTTTGTTTGGCGCTCCCGACTGCGGCGCCGGGGTGCAGGACGTTGTCGAAAATGGGGCCGATGAGCAGGACGCGGAAGGCGTCGAGCAGGCCGACGCCGGCGGCGAGGACGACGGCGGCGAGAGCCTGGAGCCAGTAACGGCGCGCGTAGTACAGCAAGCGCCAGATACGCATCATGCCTGGGAGGCTCCCGGCTCAGGGAAACTACGCATTTGTTCATTTTACAGGGCGATACGGGTGGGAGCCGGTTCTTGTTCGTGGCGGGGGTTACCAGCCGGAACAACCTGCGGTACTCGTTACAATGCCGGTATATGGGTTCGTCTTCTTCTCTGAGCGCTGAGGATCGCGCGCGCTGGATCAAGCTGATCATCTTTGACGTTGATGGGGTGCTGACCGACGGCGGCATCTGGCTTTTTCCTGCGCCTGCACCAGGCGCCTGCACTGCCAATCATGCGGCGGAGATGGAGAGCAAGGGCGGCTATGCGATCTCGTCGACTATCACTAATAGGGAGACTGCCCCATGCCGATGAAAAAACCCCCGCACCCCGGCACAGTTGTTCTCGAGGAATGCATCGAGCCCTTGCGTTTGAGCATTACCAGCGCCGCGGCCGCGCTGGGAGTCACGCGCAACACGCTTTCCGAATTGGTGAATGGAAGGCGCGGCATTTCGCCGGAAATGGCGGTGCGCCTGGAGAGAGTGTTTGGCGGCAGCGCCGAGAGCTGGCTAGTGCAGCAGGCGCAGTACGACCTCGCCCATGTTCGCCGCGACCGCATCAAGCTGGAGAAAGTCGAACTGGCTTCATAGTTCGCGAACAGAGTGCAAAGTACAGGGAACAAGGAACAGAAAAAGCCAGCACCTCCGCCGAAGCGGTCGCGCCTGCTCATCACCGCCGTGATTGCGCTGATCACGGCGGGGGCTTCGGCGTGGATGATGCTGCGCTCGGCTGCGATTCAGTGCAATTCGCTTGCGCCGCTGACGGTGCTGGCCACGCTGGCGGCATTTCTGATCTCGATCTGCCTTCGCCAGATGGGGCGGTATCCGGATCGGCGCAGCCGCCTGTTTCTGCTGGGCTGCCTGCTGATTGCTGCCGCGACGCTGTTCGCGGACTTCCGCTTTGTGCGGCGGTATCGGGATTTCTGTGACTCGCTGCAGCAGGAAATGCGGCAGTCCGCGCTGACGCGCTAAGGCTTCTTCAGGATTTCCGCTTCCTGACCGGCGATGGGCGAGGGTTCGTCAAGAAATCCCTTGAACACCGGACCGATCTGCGCGGCGCACTGGCCGGGAGCGAGATGGCCGCAGCCGTCCACGACCACAAACTCCGACTGCGGCACGTCGTGGTGGATCTGCTCGCCGACGGAGACCGGGATGAGGTGATCTTGCTTGCCCCAGACGATCAGCATCGGCATCTGCAGCGCGCCGAGCTTGCCGTCGAGCAGGTCCGCGCCCGTGAGCAGGGAGTCCATGTTGCGGCGGACGACCCAGGCGTGGCGTCCCACGAAGCGAAAGACGTCGCGCTGGATGAATCCCGGAACGTGGGGCGCGGGCCCTGCCATCAGCAAATCGTCGAGGTCGCGCAGCTTGGCCGGTGTATCCGGCTCGAAGATCGAGGTATCCCACGTCAGCGGAAAGCGTGTGCCGGCGCTGTCAAAGATGACGAGCCGCCGGATTCGCTGCGGCTGATCGAGGGCGAGGCGCATCGCGATCCATCCCCCCATCGACCAGCCGGCCAGGTCGGTGCGGGCCAGCTTGCGGTTGTCGAGGAAGGCCTCGACGAGGGCGGTCTGCTCGGGGATGGAGTAAGCCGCGTTCGCAGGCCAGTCGGAGCGGCCGTAGCCGGGCAGATCGAGCGCGTAGACGCGGTGATGATCGCGGACGAGCTGCGGCATCAGGGCGGCCCAGTCCTCGGCGCGGCCGCCGAGACCATGCACAAGCACGACGGGCGACCCGGATCCGCCAGCGTAATAGTGAACGCGCACGTGAGGCGCGCCAGCGAGGGGTAGGTCGGTGTAGTCCGAATGAATGCCGTCGAAGAGCAACCGGGTTTGCGTCGCGGCGATGAGAACGGTGAGCGGGCGCAGGAACGCGAAGGCCACCAGCGCTAACAGCAGCACAAGAATTCCCAGCAGCACCCAACGCATCGAGCGCCACGCGCGTCGTGTTCGTTGGCGGGCTCGCTTTTGGGGCGGCGTTGTCGTAGTGGCCATGTTGTGTGCGATCCCCGGAATCAGGATGCCATGCCCAGGGCTTTTCGGATGACCTCGACGGTGAGCGGCGTCAATCCATCCAGGTCGTCGCCGGTGGCCCAGCGGCCTTCAAGGGCGTCGGAAGCGCAGGCGAGCGAGCCGCCCACGACGCGGCAGAGGAAATCGATGAGCACGTAGTGGTAGCGGACCTGAGCCTGGGCGTCGCGCGAGATGCGGTCGAAGGCCTGGACCACGTCGACGGCCTCGACGATCAGCCCGGTTTCTTCGAGGACTTCGCGGCAAATGGCGTCTTCGAGGGTTTCGCCCAGCTCCACCGCGCCGCCGGGCAGCGACCACTCGCCTTTGAGCGGTTCCTGGCCGCGGCGGATGAGCAGCACCTGCTTCTCCCCACCGGGGCCGTCGCGCACGATGACCGCGCCCACACCCGCAATGGGGCGGTCGGGATATTCACGCTTCACAGAAGCAAGGTTACAGGGAACAGGTTACGGGTTACAGCGCACCTACTCCGCCCTGCCTCCGTCACCTGTCACCTGCAACCTGTCACCTGTAGCCAGTCTTCACAGCTTGATCGGCTTGCCGTATTCGCCGTCGAAGACGGTGCGGGCCATGCTGAAGCGGTCGCCGTTGAACTTGTCAGGACCTTTGCGGTGGCCGATGGCCAGCAGAGCGACGACTTCATAGCTGATGGGCAGATTGAGCAACAGGCAAACCTTGTCGGCCTCATAGCCTTCCATGGGAGCGGTGTCGTAGCCGAGCGCTTCGGCCATCAGCATCATGGCGGAGAAGGCGAGCATGACCTGACGATTGAGCCAGGCGGTGAGGTTAGGATGGTTGCCGAGGAACTCCGGGATGCTGGCGCGAGCGCTTTCAGCGTAGTTCTCGGTCATGCCGCGCTCGCGGCCCATGCGGATCATCTCCTCCATGTCGGTGCGCCAGCCGTCTTTATCGCCGCAGGCGACGATAACGGCGGAGGCTTCTTCCACCTTGGCCTGGTTATAGCTGGCGGCGCGCAGGCGGCGGCGCTCTTCCGGGGTGCGGACGACGACGAATCGCCACGGCTGCAGGTTGTAGCCGCTCGGCATGTTCAGCCCGGCTTCGATAATTTTCTTCAGATCGGCATCGGGAATGGGCGCACCGTCAAAACTGGATGTCGCCCGCCGTTGCTCGATCACTTCGCTGAGAGGCTTTTCCGTTCGACTGGCCATGCCGGTCTGTCCTGCCTGCCTTCCTTGCTATGGAGGGTTAACTATGTTGTCCGGGAGGGGGAGCCGAATTCTTAATCTGATCCATGGGCAGTTCCAGGGCAAAAGGACTCTGATTGCCAGGCGTCGCCGCATAGACCCACAAGCCGTGAAACGCGGTTAGCAGTTCGGGGTGCTGCTGGAGCAGCGCTCGCATCACCGCGGTCACCTGGGCCCGCGCCGTGACGGGATCCTGATTCGGCGAGGCATTGTAGGTCACGACCAGGTCGAGCTGGTTCGAGAGCTCGCCGGTGTGCAGGCTCACGATGTCGAAGGTCTGCGTTCCGGAGCTCAGGTGCAAAGGGTCCGAGCCCGGCAGGTTGTCGGGGCGGGCCTGTTCGGCTTCCCGCTGCAGCTTCTGCAGGTTGGGGCTGCTGACGAAATCGACGGGATCGAGCAGGTATTCCGCAGTCTGGTAATAGAACCATGCGTCCCACAGCTGCTTCTTCGCGGCATAATCGCGGGCCTGGGTCCAGAACCAGACGCCGTCGTGGCCGCCCATCATCATGGGGCGGGTGAAGAAGCCTGCCAGCTTCCAGTCCTGGCCGCCGGCCGGATCGTTTTCGAGCACCAGGGAAAGCTGCTGGGGCTGCTGGACGCCGGTGGCGTGCAGAATCGCCAACGCATATTTGCCGGGGGGCAGGGCTGGGATGGTGATTTCCACGGTCAGCGGCGATCCGGTGACGCCGCAGAAGAACTGCGTTTCCTGGGCGGCCTTCAGATCGGAGGCGTCAAGAAGGTAGACCGCATCCACGGTCAGGGCAGCGTGCTGAATCGAGGAGTTGATGGTCTGGATGGAATCGGCAATCCCGTCGAACTGGGCCGCCACCGTGGCGATGGTCTGCGTCCGCACCGCCGCCGCATTCGCCGCCTTGACGTTGTCGCCCAGCATCTGAGCCGACTGCTGCAGGTTGGTCCGTTGCGCGGCGCTCATTTGCGACTCGGTCATGCAGGAGACGCCAAAAGCCGGAAGCGCCAGACTCAGAGCCGCGGCCAGCGACGAGACTTTGCCCCAATCCATCGAAATACGGCAGCGCATCGGCAAACTTCCCTCAATTCGCGGTGAGCGAATTCGAATCACTGCTAGTCTAGTACACAGGAGCGGGGAAGCTTCGCTAACACGCGGCTCTCTCAAAATTCCACGACTTCGATGCGCTTCACACACCTTTCACGATGGCTGGCCTGGGCGGCTTTTGCCGCTTTCGCGAGTTCTTGTCTCGGCCAGGTGATGCAGGCTCCGGGAACCATGCCGGATGGGCGCCGCATCCACGTTCCGGGCGTAGCGCCGCCGCGAGTCCTGCCGCCATCCTCGATTGCGCCCAAGCCCTCGGCAGCAGTTCCACCGGGAGCGGCAGCCGCAGCACCGCAACTGGGTGTACCGCCCGCGGGCGCCGCGGCCCCGGGTGCGATGAGCAGCGCGCGTCCCCTGCCGCCTTCCCTGCTGGACAAGCCCGCTCAGGCGGCGCGCATCAGCCTTTCCGGCGGACAGCTGTCGGTGGAAGCGAACAATTCGAGCCTGTCGCGGATTCTCCAGGACCTGTCATCCACCAGCGGCATGACCGTCGACGGGCTGGACAAAGATCAGCGCGTCTTTGGCGTCTACGGGCCCGGCAATCCGCGGGACATCCTGTCGTCGTTGCTCGACGGAGCCGGTTATAACTTCCTGATGGTGGGCTCGACGGACGCGGGAACACCGCGCGAAGTCGTCTTGACCACCCGCAACAACGCTCCGCTGACGCCCAGCCCAAGCACACCCTCGCAGCCCGAGGAAGAAGATGAGCCGGTCGTCAACAATTACCCGCCCGAACAGGTGACCCCGCCGCCGCGTCCGCCCGGTGGTCCCGGCCAGGATTCCAACGGCCAGCCCAACCAGCCGAGGACGCCCCAGGAGATCATTCAGGAGCTGCAGCGCATGCGCCAGCAGCAACAGCAGCAAAATCCGCAGCAGCCAGCGCCGCAGTAGAGACCTGCTTCCAGCACATTTCTCCGCATTCCATGACCGTAGTAATACCTCTTTCGGGGTCTGGTAAAGGGGGAGCCTGCTGTTTATCTTTTAGATACCTCGTCTGAGGTTAAGGCTCCCCCATGCAGAACCGCGGTACCGCTGTTTTCCTGTCTGTCCTTACTGGCCTTGGTCTCGCTTTCGTTGCTGGATGCGGCATGGCGAACACCCCTGTCCAGGTGGGCACGTCGCTCTCCGGCAACTGGTCGTTTGCCCCCGGCAACTACGGCGTCATCCTGAATCTCGGTTTCACGCAGGGCGCGTATGAAACGGTCAGCGCTGTCGCTCGACTCAGCGGAGTATCGTGCGTCTCCCCCACCACTGACATCCTTCTGACCGGCTCGGTGAGCGGCGACAACCAGATGATGCTGGTTTCAACGCCGTTCAACGGCACCACCCTCACGCTGCAGGGCCAGGTCACGGGGGACGGTAAAGGGATCGGGGGCGCAACCTGGGCTTTCGCCGGCGGAAACTGCAGCACAATGGGGAAAGCCACTGTGACGGCAACCAATTACTCGGACATCGACGGCACCTACACGGGAAACTTTGTCGACGCCTCCAACGATCAACTGGCAGTGTCGGCGCTTCTTGAACAGACCACACAGCCGGATCTGAACGGCCAGTTCTCGCTTTCCGGAACGGCCAGCTTCCCGGGCAACAAATGCTTTGTCGAGCAGCCCAGCCTGACCACGTCACTGGTGACCGGCAACGGCCTGTCGATGACTTACACGGATACCGCCAGTGGAGCGGTCTTGACCACCTCAGGCACCTTCAACGGCGCGGCCACCCAGCTGACCATCACAAGCTGGTCGATCACCGGCGGCGCGTGCAACGGGGATTCAGGAACAGGAATGCTGACCGAGCAACAGCAGAATCTCTAAACCAGGGTACAGGTTGCAGGACACAGGTTGCAGGGCACAGGTTGCAGGGTACAGGTTGCAGGGCACAGGGCACAGATTTGGGGCTCTGCAGGCGCTGCCGCCTAACCCTCGCTTCTGGTCGCTTATCGGCTTCCTGAAACCTGTGACCTGAACCCTGTCACCTGTTCCCTGTTTCGGGCCGGGGCCAGCGCGCTTCAATCGTGGTGGAGATGCCGCCGCGGGGGCGGAACTCGCCCTTCACCACCGCCCACACCGGATCGCAGGCGCGGACCACGTCTTCCAGGATGCGGTTCACCACGTTCTCCTGAAAGATGCCGAGGCTGCGATAGCAGAAGAGATATTCCTTCCAGGATTTCAGTTCGAGGCATTGCTCGCGCGGCATGTAGCGCAGGGTGATGACGCCGAAATCCGGCAGCCCGGTTTTGGGGCACACCGAGGTGAACTCGGGATCGTCAATCACAATCTCATAGCCGGGAAACTGGTTGCGCCAGGTTTCGATCGGCGGAAAGTCGTAGTCGAGCCCCGCCTGGGCATGCTTATCGGTGTAGCGCGGTGCGATGGCCATGCTTCGATTTTACGGGCAACGGTCGGACGCGTTCGGCTACGTTGCTGCGCGCGCACCGGAGTGTGCAGTCCGGTACCGGGGCAAATTTAGCTTTTTACGAACCCTAAAGCCTGCCAGGTGTGTCTTATATACTGACTCACGGTTTTACGAATGACAACAGGGCAGGCAAGACCACGAACGGCGCGGGTCTGGATCATTACCGCCGTCGCACTCATTCTTGTTTTCTACGGCGTGCACCTCCTGACACGAGGAAGTCTGCCCATCCGTGTCGCTGCCGCCTCCATGGGGAATCTCACCAGCACCGAGGCCACCAACGGCAAAGTCGAACCCCAGCCGCAGGTGAATTTCGAGGCCCATGCCCCGTTTCCTGGCGTGGTGCAGGCGCTTTACGTCCATGAAGGAGACAAAGTCCCCGCCGGGAAGCTGCTTCTTGCCATGGACGACACGGAGGCGAAGGCGCGTGTGGCCTCGGCTCTTGCCGCGCTGAAGGGCGCGCAGGCGGCCTCGCAGGCGGCGCAACACGGGGGAACGCAGGAGGAGCGAATCTCGCTGACCGGCGAGCTGGAAAAGGCGCGCATCGATCGCGACCAGACCCAGCATGACCTGGACGCTTTGCAGAAACTGCAATCCTCGGGCGCGGCTTCTCCCAGCGAAATCAGCGCGGCCCAGGCGCGAATGGCGGCAGACAACAGCACGATTCAGGTACTCCAGCAGAAGCAGTCGGATCGCTATGGCTCGGCCGATCTCGCCCACACCCAGGCCACCCTCGACGATGCGCAGGCCGCCTGTGCCGCCGCACAGGATGCGCTCCAGCACGCCGTCGTGCATGCGCCGTTTGCCGGGATCGTCTATTCGGTGCCCGTGTCCCACACCGAATACGTGCAGCAGGGAGACCGCCTTCTCTCCATGGCGGACCTTGCGAAGATGCAGGTGCGCGCGTTCTTTGACGAACCGGAACTGGGTAAGCTGAGTGTCGACCAGCCGGTAACGATTGTGTGGGATTCCCGGCCTGAAGAGCAATGGCATGGACACATCAGCCGCCTGCCTACCACCATCATCACCTCTGGAACGCGCAACGTCGGCGAAGTGCTGGTTGCGATCGACGATGCCGACGGCGCGCTGCTGCCCGACGCGAATGTTCGCGTGACGGTAACCGTCGCCAACGTGTCCAACGTCTTACAGGTGCCGCGGGATGCGATGCACTTCGAACAGGGCTCCACTTTCGTCTATCGCAAAGAGGGCAATTCCCTGCACCGTGTCAAGGTGGCCATCGGTGCCAGGAACCTCGGCGCGATACAGATTGTCAGCGGGCTCAACTCCGGCGACATCGTGGCGCTGGGCACGACCAACGCCCAGCCGCTGAGCGACGGGGTGCCCGTTAGAGTCGTTCAGTAAAAGGGGGAGATTTGCGGAGAGAGACACTACTGGCGGGAGGGCTTTTTTTTCTTTCGGCCGTGATGGGCGCGACGCCGGCTGGCGCAGCAAACCCCGCGCGTCAGGACCTGGAACTCGGCCGCGCCGACAGCGCTCTGCAGAGGCTGGGCGCAGCTCTCGCCCACAACCCCAACGATGCCGAGGCGCATAACCTCCGTTGCCGCGTCTTTTACGAAGAGGCCCAGTGGGACCAGGCCATCCTGGACTGCGAGGCCGCGGTCCAGCTCGCGCCTGGCGACAGCAACTTCCATCTCTGGCTGGGCCGCGCCTATGGGCAGAAGGCCAATCGCGTGTCGATGGTCTTCGGCTACCCGCTGGCGCGCAAAGTCCACGCGGAATTCGAGCAGGCGGTGCAGCTGGATGCGCATAACGCCGAGGCTCTGGCCGACCTTGGGGAATTCGACGTGATGGCTCCGGCGGTGGTCGGAGGCGGCCTCGCCCATGCCGACGCCATCGTGCAGCAGCTCCGCAGCGTGAATCCCGCCGGCGCCCTGACCCTCGAGGCCCGCATCGCTGAATCCAAAAAGGACTACGGCTCCGCGGAAGCCCGGCTGAAAGACGCGATCCGCCAGTCTTCTTACCCCGCCAACGCGTGGATGGACCTGGCCTCTTTCTATCGCCGGCGAGGGCGGCTCGATGAGATGACCGCCGCGGCCCACACCGGCGCATCGCTCGACGCCAATCATGGCCCCGCGCTGGTGGATGGCGCAAGCAATCTGGCGTTAGCGGGCCGTGAAGCGCAAACCGCCATTCAATGGCTCCAGCAGTACCTCAGCTCCAATGCGCAGTCCGAACTCGCACCCAGTTTCGTCGTGCGCGCACAGCTCGCCGAGCTGCTGCGAAAGCAGGGTAACGATGAGGCCGCGCAGCAACAGCTGGCAGTGGTGCGCGCCCTGGCTTCCGGCTATCGCATTCCCCTCCCCAATGCCGCCTTCAGAGCAGCCGGTCTGTAGACTCAAGACGATGCGCGAGTCAAAGCCGTTCCGGACGAGAACACCCAGCCTGGTATCCAGCAGCATCGCGGCGGCTCTGTTCCTGTTCACGTCCCTGACGGCCGCCGCGCAGATTTCTCTTTCAACGGCGGTCGACCTCGCCGAGAAAAACAGTCCCGCGGTGCGCGCAGCGGTGGCGACCGTGCAAAAGGCGGAGGGCGCGCTGGCGGAATCAAGAGACGCCTACATTCCGAATTTCAATCTCGGCGGCAGCCCCGGCTACGCCTATGGGTTTCCCTTTGGGTATCCGTCGTTGTTCTCTGCAACCTCGCAGTCGCTTCTGCTTTCCTTTCCCCAGCGCGACTACATCCGCGCCGCGCGTGCAGCGGTGGACAGCGCCACTCTGAACCTCAAAGACGTCCAGCAGCAGGTGGCTCTCGACGTTTCCCAGAACTACGTGGAGCTCGACTACGATCTGCGCGAGATCGCGGTACTCGAGGAGGAAACCGGCTACGCGGGAACTCTGGTGCAGATTGAGCAGGACCGCGTGCAGGCGGGCGTGGACCCGCGGGTCGCCGAACTGCAGGCGGAGCTAACTGCGGCCCAGGTGGACGAGAAGCGCATTCACCTGCAGGGCGACGCCGAGTCGATGCGCCAGAAGTTGGCCCACCTCACCGGGCTTCCCGCGAACGGCCTCGCCTCAGTGAGCGCCAGCATTCCTCCGCCGCCGACGGCCGATGCGCTGTCCAGTGCCGGCCAGGAGGCGGCGCCGAACACCCCGGGCGTATCGGCGGCCTACGCCAACGCGAAGTCGAAGCTCTACGCCTCCTTCGGCGATGCCCGGCAGAATTACCGGCCGCTGGTCACGTTTGCGGCGCAGTACAGCCTGTTCGAAAAATTCGCCGACTACACAAAATACTTCCCGACCGGCTTCCAGTACAACAACGTCGCCATCGGGGTGCTCGTCACCTTCCCGCTCTTCGATGCCACGCGGCGCGCCAAGGTTCGCGAATCCGCGGCGGATGCCGTTCACGCCCGCGCGGACGCCGACGCCGCCCTGGATGTGCTGAACGAGCAGAGGTCGACCATGCGCGAAACCCTCCTCGAACTGGGCGCCCAGCAGCGCGTGGCCGAGGTGGAAAGCCAACTGGCCCAGGAGCAACTGAAAACCATCGCGACGGAACTAACCAATGGGACGGGCACGCCGAACTCCCCTCAGGTCTCGCCGAGCGAGGCGCAGAAGGCGCACATCGAGGAGCGCGAGCGCTACCAGGACGTGCTGGATGCGAATTTCTCTCTGATGAAGGTTGAGCTGAACCTGCTGCGCGCCACCGGCCAGATGGACGCGTGGGTTCGCGCGTCGCTGAAGTAGCCGCTAATAGTCCTGTCAATCGCCCTCGCAGAACCGGGGAAGGACTGCCCGTCCGGGCGCGGGCGGCAGCCTGCTGAAAATTACAGTTGCGTAATCAACCAGGTTGGCATACGATTCGCCAATCCTTTCCGCCGGAAAGAAAGCTGCCGGCGAACCAGCAGAATAAAACCCATGCTTGGTGCGGCGGGCACTCACCCAAGGCCCCCGACGTCACACTCACCCATGGGATCGATGGTGGTCTGGCCGGACGTAGAACGCTGGTTATTTTCGCAGCGACAACGAAAATCCCCGCCAGTCAGGCTTCGAACGGCCCGAAGTTCAAGCGGCCTCTTTTGTGACTCCCCCCTGGATTCAATCTGGTTCCTGGGCCTCGGTTGCAGTCGCAGTCGGTCATGGGCAGTAGCTGGCGCCTTCGTCCAACTTCCAAAGCGAAGGCGAGGAGGAACAATGGGAACACCGTTGGGCGCAGTAACACCGCCGGCGCAGCCTCGCAAGGGTTGGTTCGGACGCAACTGGAAATGGTTTGTCCCCGCTGGTTGCCTGTTCATCTTCCTTCTCGTTGCGGGAGGCATCGGGGGCATCCTTGCTATCGTCGAGGGTTCCATCAAGCAGAGCGGCGCCTACACCCAGGCGCTGGCGCAGGCGCAGGCCAATCCCCAGGTGACCGGCCTGATCGGCCAGCCCGTGACGCCGGGGATGTTTGTCTCGGGAAACATCAATGTCAATGGAGATTCCGGAGACGCCGACATTTCCATTCCGGTCTCCGGTCCTAAGGGAAAGGGCAAGGTCTACGCAGTCGCGAAGAAGAGCGCGGGGCAATGGCAATTCCAGACGCTGCAGTTCGGAGCAGACGGCCAGGCCGACCGTATCGATTTGCTGCAAGCGCAGGCTGCGGCACCGACCACAGCATCGGCAGCGGCTCAGCCTCCTGCCGACCCGGCTGGGTCCGCCGCCGCACCGACGGCTCCCGGCGGGGTGATTGCCAGCGCCCAGTTTAGTAACGACCCAAATTTGCGCTGCGACTTGCTGGAAGTGAAGCGGGTGAGCGGAAACGCGCTGCTGGTGCGCTGGAGACTGATCAACACCGGCGCGAAGGGCGTTGGCTATGATTTCGACTGGCCTCAGCTGTATTACACCGATCCCGCCGAAAACAAAAAGTATGCCTTCCTGACCGATTCCTCCGGCGCCCGGGTCCTGGATATGTGGTGGGGGACTCTGGGTCCTGGCGAGCAACGGCTGCAATGGGCCAAGTTCCCGGCGCCACCGGCGACCTCAAAGAAAATCACCGTCTACATCCCGAAGTTCATGCCCTTTGAAGATGTGCCGGTGGGCCCGTGAGGCCGTGACTACGATGCAAAAGAGGGCGGCGTTTCTGCTTTGTGCCTCCGTTGTTGTCGCAGTGTGCATGCGGCCAGCGGCGGAGGCGCAGAAATACAAGGTCGATGACCCGGTCCCGCCGGGAGCAAAGGGGCAGGTGACAACCCTCCAGAGCACGGTTACAAACCTCGTCGGGCTCAGCCTGGCGGTCGGCGGCAAAGTCGACTCCCTCAATGCCGCGCTCAAAGATCTGGGTGCGCGCACCACGGATACCGAAATTCAGATCGATCTCGCCAGCGATGTCATGTTCGATTTCAATAAAGCAGACCTCCGCCCCACTGCGATTCCCAGCCTGCAGAAGGTGGTGACCGTGATGCGCTCGTACCCCGCGTACCCCTGCACCATCGGCGGCCACACCGATGGCAAGGGCGACAAGGCCTACAACCAGAAACTCTCCGAGCGCCGGGCCGATTCGGTCAAGACCTGGCTGGTCGCGCACGGAGCCTCGAATCCGATCACCGCGCGCGGCTTTGGCGACACCAAACCCATCGCGCCGAACAAAAAGCCCGATGGCAGCGACGACCCCGAAGGCCGCCAAAAGAATCGGCGCGTCGAAATCACCCTGCACAAGCAATAAGGGTGGGTCCGCTTTTTCCGTGCCGACAAACCGGGGCTCAGATCCCTTGCGCAGCAGCTGCGCATCAAAAGCCGATGGACCCGTGGGCTAGCGCATCGCTCAGGAAGTCTCCGGCTTTCAGTAACGGGCCACCGGCTACCTGCTGTCTGTCGCTAACCGCTTCACCGCTAACCGGTTAATGGCTAACCGTTGTTTCGCTGTCTGCTGTTCTCTGAGTGGTAAACTAGAAGGACTGCCTATGCCCCTGAAGACCTTATTCCTGAATCCTCCCTCCTTTGAAAACTTCGACGGCGGCGCCAGTTCCCGCTGGCCCGCTACCCGCGAAATCGAGTCCTACTGGTACCCGGTTTGGCTGGCTTATCCCACCGGGATGCTCGAGGGCGCGCGCCTGCTCGACGCCAACCCGCACCACATCACCTGGCCCCAGGTCGTCGAGACCCTGAAGGACTACGAATTCCTGGTCCTCTTCACCAGCACCATCGCCTGGAGCGGCGACCAGCGCTGGGCTGAGAAGATTCGCGACACTCATCCGAACCTGAAGATTTGTTTCGTCGGGCCGCCGGTCACAACCGATCCCGACAAGGCGCTCAACGAGTGCCACGCCATCGACTTCGTGTGCCGCCGCGAGTTCGACTACTCCGTTGTCGAGTACGCCAACGGCAAGCCCCTCAGCGAAATCCTCGGCATCAGCTACCGGAAAAACGGCCAGGTCGTGCATAATCCCGACCGCCCGCAGGTCGAAGACCTGGACGCGCTGCCCTGGGTGACCGACGTCTACAAGCGCGACCTCGACGTGACCAAGTACAACGTACCGTTCCTGCTGCATCCCTTCGTCTCGCTCTACTCCACCCGCGGCTGCCCGGCGCAGTGCACCTTCTGCCTGTGGCCGCAAACGCTGAGCGGGCATGCCTGGCGCAAGCGCTCCACTGACGACGTCGCCGCCGAAATGGCCCACGTGAAGGAAAAGTGGCCCGCCGTAAAGGAATTCTTCTTCGACGACGACACCTTCAACATCCAGAAGGCGCGCACCATCGAGCTGTGCGCGAAGCTGAAGCCGCTGAAGCTGACCTGGTCGTCGACCTCGCGCGTCACCACCGACTACGACACACTGAAGGCCATGCGCGAAGCGGGCTGCCGCCTGCTCATCGTCGGTTTCGAGTCCGGCGATCCGCAAATCCTCAAGAACATCAAGAAGGGCGCGACGGTCGAGCGCGCGCGCGACTTCGCCCGCGACTGCCACAAGCTCGGCCTGACCATCCACGGCGACTTCATCCTCGGCCTGCCCGGCGAGACCAAGGAGTCGATCCGCAACACCATCGAGTTCGCCAAGCAGCTGGACGTGGAGACGATCCAGGTCTCGATTGCGCACGCCTTCCCCGGCACCGAGCTGTACGAGTACGCGCGTGTCAACGGCTTCATCACCAACGAGAACAAGATGACCGACGAAGGCGGACACCAGCTCGCGCATATCGAGTATCCTGGCCTGCCCGCCGATTACGTGCTCGAAATGGTGCATCGCTTCTACGACGAGTACTTCTTCCGTCCCAAGGCTGCGTGGCGCGTGGTTAGCAAAGCCATCGCCAATGGCGACCTGAAGCGGCTCTATCACGAATCGAGGGCGTTCCTGAAGTTGCGGGCGCAGCGCGGCAAGATGGTGCGGGACGCGCGAACGCAGAAGGCCGGCGCGGAAGCCAGCGCCCAGGCGTGAACACGGCAGCCCGCGGCTTGCAGCGGGCAGCGACGGGAACACGACCCGCTGCCAGTTTCCGTCTTCGTTGGGTTTCGCCTGCAGGCTGCCGGCCGCGGGCTGCGGGCTTGAACTCAGCTCTTCGTCATGAATAGCCGCCACTCCATGACATTCCGCCGCTACCTGGTGCTGGGCGTTATCACCATCACCGCCTCGTGCGGCGACACCTTTTTGTCGCGCGGCATGAAGTCCCTGGGACCGGTTTCGCTCGCGCACCCCGCCCAGCTCATCCACGCCATCTTTTCTCCGTGGGTCGCGTCAGGCATCGTGCTCCTCATCGGCTTCTTCGCGTCGTACCTCACCGCGCTCTCCTGGGCCGACCTGACCTATGTGTTGCCCGCCAGTTCCCTCGGCTACGTCATCATGACCCTGCTGGCGAAGTTCTGGCTGCACGAACACGTCTCGCCGCTTCGCTGGCTGGGCGTCGTCTTCATCACCGCGGGCGTTGGATTCGTGACCCGCGGCCCCTCCTATACCGACCACAGCCATCACCGCGGCGTGACCTCCACCGACCCCGCGCTCGCCGCCGTTGCCGAAACCGCGCCCGAAGAGGTCCGCCGATGACCAGCGCCATCCTCGCCACCTGCGCGATGATCGCCGCCATCGTTGTGTCCGCGACCGCCGGCGATATTCTCACCGCGTCCGCCATGCGCCAGGTCGGCGACCTCGACCTGATCCGCCAGCGCAGCGGAATCCTCGGCGCAGCCGGAGCGGTTGTCACCAACGGGCGATTCGGTGTCGGCGTCATCTGCCTCGCGCTGAGTTTCTTCTCCCTGCTCTTCGCCTTCAGCCACCGCGACCTCAGCCTGATCGGCCCAGCGGCCACTTCCCTCACCTTCGTCACCAACGCTCTCGCCGCGAAATTCTTCCTCCACGAAAACGTCGATCGCCGCCGCTGGACCGCGGCCCTCTTCGTCTGCGTCGGCGTCGCGCTCCTGGCATTCTGAGGCGATCCCGCCGAGAGCGAGTGCGCAGCTTATTGCCTGGCGGCCACCCTCAGTTCCATCCCTAAGGCGTGAAGGACGGAGGCAAGCGTCTCCAGCGTCGGGTTTCCATTCTCTGACAGCGAGCGGTAGAGCGTCTCCCGCTGCACGCCGGCCTCTTTGGCTACCTTCGTCATCTGGCGGGCCTGCGCCACCTTCTTCAACCCCGTCAGAAAAAGGTCCGGGCCCTCTTCAAGGCACGCATTCAGATATCCCTCCGCGATCTTCGGGTCGGCGAGCTCTTCCATTTGCCAGGAAAGGTACGAGACTCGGGTCTTAGGCATTGTATTGTCTCCAGTACTGCTTGGCCGCGCGCCTTTTGACGTGTGATATTTAAATCACACCCAAAGAATAGCACCGCCCCCCTCTCGATTCAACATGACCGAGCGGGAGGCTTTTCGCTACAGCACCAGGGTAAGTATTCAGAATTGAATTACGACTCGCTGCCACGCCGTCGATGGCCGCCAGCCATGACTTTTGTCACTTGCGGGTCCTCAGCCTTCGATGCCATGATCCCGCATGCTGGTTTCGCTTTGCCGGACAGACTCGGCGTTGGAGACGACCTGGAAAATCGCCAACACCATCTACGATCGCCATTTCCCAGAGCCGGCGATCCGGCTTCCCGAACTGCAGGCCAAGGCTGCTGGGCGATTCCGCCGAGCAGCGTAATGCCGCCACAGAGCGCCGGGACACACACCGCGGCGTCCCCTTAAAACCTCCTGTCTCCGCCTTTTCACCACCGAACACCGCACTTTTGCCAAATGTGGAAAAATTGTCAAGAGGGGCGCCCAAAATCCAAAGTAATGACCGCTGACTTAGCACGACTTACACCACAATGTGCTCGATGATATTTGGCCGGTTTATTCTCCCCATGTGATATTCTGAACTTATAGAGTAAAGAAAGAAAAAGCCTCACCTTCCCGGTGGGGCTTTTCCCTTTCTGCGCTGCGCGCGCTTTTTCTTCTCGCTAACCGGTTTTCAGCTAACCGTTTCTTAACTCGCAGTTCGCTCGCCGTTTGTTCGCTTCAAATTGCTGGAATCCATCAATCTTATCGAGGTCGACAACAGCCGGGAGCCCTTATTTTGCAATGAGACCCAACTTGACCCCCTGGGGGGGTACCCCCCTCCAGGACATTACGGATGTACTACCGGCAACTCGATGAAGCTCTCGTGCCCCGGTGCATGCCAGACCTTCTGCTCGGCTCTCTGGTAGTCGCCGGGCTTCGCCCAGAAGATATTCGGGACAAACGTCTGCGGGTTCCGGTCGTACAACGGAAACCAGCTCGACTGTACCTGCACCATGATCCGGTGCCCCGGCAGAAAGACGTGGTTCGCCGTCGGCAGCAGGAATTTGTATTCCAGCGGGACATTGGATGGAATGGCATGGGGAACGGCCAGGCTCTCCCGGTACCGTCCCCGGAAAATGTCCGCCGAGATCATCAGCTCGTAGCCGCCGAGGTCGGGCTGGTCGGCGACCTCATCGGGATAGACGTCGATCAGCTTCACCACCCAGTCCGAATCGGTGCCGCTGGTTGAGGCCACCAGATGCGCCACCGGCTGGCCGCTGATCTGAACCGGTGATTGCAGCACTTCCGATGTGTAAGTCAGAACGTCGGTGCGGCCTGACTGCTCGCGCTGATCGTCGACGAGCCACTCCGGCCAGGTGAGCGGCAGAACGTAGCCGATCGGCTGCGCCGGACGCCGCCGATAGGGCACCGGCTTGGCCGGATCGGAAACGTAAGCATCGAACTCCGCACCGGAAGCTGACGGCTCGGTGAAACTCAACCCGAGGCCCGAAGTGAGATAGAGCGGCGCCGGTTGCACCGGGCATCCACCCGGACAACCGGAGGGCCAGGACGCCAGCTTCTCCCATTCGTCGGTTCCGGTTTTGAAAGCCCATACCGCCGGAACATCGGTAGCTGGAGCATCGTCCATCAGATATTTCGCCAAAAAGGGCCGCAAAATATGCTGCCGGAAGAAAAGGCCGGTGTCGCTGTTGAAGTGGATCGCGCCCAGGCTGCTCGCCTCCTCGATTTCCTGGCCGTGATGCCAGGGTCCGATGACGAGGTGCAGATCGCCGCTCTTGTCGAGCGGCTTGATGGCTTTGTAGACGGCGATGGCGCCGTAGATGTCCTCCTGGTCCCAGAGGCTGGCGACCAGCATGGTCGGAATCATCGGCGCCTGTTGGTAGTACTGCGCCAGCACCTTGTCGACCGCCTGATCGCTCCAGAAAGCGTCGTAGCTGGGGTGCGCCAGAATCTTGTTCCAGAAGCCGACCTGCTCAAGGCCTTGCTCCTTGCCCAGCTCGCCGGCCGACCCGGCCTTCATGTACGTCTCGAAGTCGTCGAAGTCGCCGGTGAACCACTTCGCCATGTTGCCTCGGGTCGCTTCCTGCTCGAGGACGTACGGCATGTTCTGCTCACGAAAAGCGCCGTTGTGGAACCAGTCGTCGCCCATCCAGCCGTCGACCATGGGGTTCATCGGCACAGCAACCTTGAGCGCCGGATGAGGATGATAGAGCGCCATCAGCGGCAGGAATCCGTTGTACGAGATGCCGAGAATGCCGACCTTGCCGTTGCTTTCCGGGACGTTTTTCACGAGCCAGTCGATGGAGTCCCAGGTGTCGGTCGCTTCGTCCACCGGAGTCGGGTTCTGCGGTCCGTGGACCGGCCGGTTCATGACGAAGTCGCCTTCGGAGCCGTACTTGCCCCGAATGTCCTGGACCACCCGGATATAGCCGTCCTCGACGACCACGTCGGTTGCATTGTCGTACCCCTCGAGGATCGGCCCCAGATGGGTGCTGGCAGCATGGCTGGTCAGCCCGGTGGCATCATACGGGGTCCTTGTCAGCAACATTCCGGCATGCTTGGCGCCGTGGGATTCGAGGAGAGCCTTCGGCAGCAGGATCACGGTGTGCAACTTGACGCCATCGCGCATGGGGATCATGACGTCGCGCCGCTCGTAGTGCAGGATGTCGGCGGGAGACGTGAACTGCGCCGGAGTCTCGCTGGGATAGTTGGGATATTGTGCCGTTTGAGCAGCGCCGGTCAGAACGATTCCGGAGAGAGTGAGGCAAAGCACAGCGAAACCACGACGGCTAGACGCCAGGGTCATGGAGATCCTTTCAGGAGAAGGGTACTTCCCTGCCTTTGTATCGCTGCCGGATCAGGAAGACAACTTGAGCCGTCTTGCGGGCGTCCGAGCCCGCTGGCGAAATCCTGACCCTGAGCGAGCCGCCCTGGGCGGGGAGTCGAACGGGGAAGGAGCTCAGTGCCACGGAAGGCGCCAAAGGTCGCTGGCGGTGGATGGGACCTTAATGCCAATCCTGGTGGCGGCGGATGGGCTCGAACCATCGACCTTAGGGTTATGAATCCTACGCTCTAACCAGCTGAGCTACGCCGCCTGAGAGAAGAAGCAGTTCTGATCATACAAATCGTGTTGCGGGACGGTCAATCGGAGCGGCGCCCGGTCTCAGGGTCTCGATTCGCTGAACTGGAGAGAAGTCAGTGTGGAGTGAGCCGCCTCGCCGTGTACGTTTTGCCGTTCGAGCCGGAACCGGGAGACAAGATTCTGCAAATCCACCGCCAGGCGAGAGAGCTCGGAGCTGGCCTTCGCGACATCCCGCGTTCCGGTCGCCGAGAGATCGATGACGCGCACCGTTTGTGCCATGGTCCGGCTGACTTCCTCGATGGCCGAGGTTTGTTCGGTGGAAGCGGTGGCGATCTGGCCGATCATGTCCTTGACATTGTCGGAAGCCTGAATGATGCCGTTGATGGAGGAGCCGGCGCGGGAGGCGCTCTCCGCGCTTTCGTTCACATGCACGATCTCGGTCCTGATGGACTCGACGGCCTTCTTTGCCTCGGCCTGAATGTTGGCGATGAGCCCACCCACCTCGCGGGTGGCCTGGCCGGTTCGTTCCGCGAGCCGGCGCACCTCACCGGCGACCACGGCAAAGCCGCGACCCTGCTCGCCGGCGCGCGCCGCTTCAATGGCGGCATTGAGGGCCAGCAGGTTGGTCTGCTCGGCGATTTCGCTGATGACGGAAATGACCTTGCCGATCTCGCTGGAGCTGCGGGCCAGCCCCTCGATCTGCTCGCTGGTGGCGCGGCTGGCCTGGGTGAGGCTCTGCATCGCGGAGACGGTCTGCTCCACCGTCTGTCCGCCCTGATGCGCCTGCCCGCGGGCCTCGACAGCGCCCTGCTCGGCGCGCGCGGCGCTGGCGCCGACCTCAGCGATGGCCGCTGACATCTCCTGCATGGTGGTGGCGATCTGGTGGCTCTGATCTCTTTGAGCGCCGGCGTTATCAAGAAGCTGCTGAGAGGAGGCCGAAAGCTCCACGGCCGCGCTGGCCACAAGCTCCGCGTTCTGCGCGACAGACTGGATGGTTTGGCGGAGGCTGTTCTTCATGCCATTGAGCAGGGTTCCGCATCGTCCGATCTCATCCCTGTTTCTGACCACCATATCGTCCAGGGAGAGGTCGTTCTCTGCGATGGCCTGGATCGTGGCGACCATTTGGGCAACGCGTCCCACGATGTTGCGGGCGATATAGCGGGCCATGGCAAAGGCAACCCCCAGACCGAGGAAGGCGAGGATCACCAGTTCGATCTTCACTCTGGTCTCAGTGGCTTGCTGTTTTTGGCGAGCAACCGCTCCCAACTCGTCTCCCCGGGCAGCCAGGGCCTTCAGGGAGGTCGCCGTTTGGTTGCGCAGCGCTACGGTCTGGGGATCATAGAGCAGGGCTACGGCCTCTTTGGCGTTGCCGGCGCGCCCCAACTCGATGGCCTTGTCCATCCTCGATTGGTAGCCGTCCCAGCCGCCATGAATCTGAGAAAGAACCTGCTTTCCTTTTTCCGTATGGACGGCCAGGTCCAGGGTTGAGAAGTCGTCCGCCAGCAGCCGGGTATTGTTGGCGTAGCGCTCGAGTTCCTCCTGCCTGCTGTTATCCAGGAGGAACCCGCGCGATTCAGCCTTCTGATCGTTCATCCGCGCTTCGATGTCGTGCATGACAGCAACGGAATGCGTCTTGTCGACGACATCCGCGGAAAAAGCAGCCAGAGTAATGATGGAGCAGTAGCTGACGGCGCCGACGATCACGAGGACCAGCAAGGGCGCCCCGAATCCAACCGCCAGCTTCATCCTGAGGCTGAGCCTTTTCATGGCTTACTCTCCGGTGGGACGATTCCGCCGTTCAAGGCTCGAAATGAGCTCCCGGCCTCTCTCGAGGCTGAGGGGAAGGCCCATCTGGAACCAGAATGCCTGCCCCTGGGGTTTGTTCTCGACCAGGGTATCGCGTTCGTATTTCAGCGCCAGGGCCGAGTGATGTCCGAAGGGAATGAAGACCTCGGGTCCAACGGCGAGATCGCGACCACGATTGCCGTCCCCGACTACGACACCGTGTTGGAAATCGTTGGTGGTCTGGTCGTACAGGTATCCATTGATGCCGAGAGCCAGCCGGTGGCTGACTTCCCGCATCCCGGCGTATTCCCAAATGAATTCGTTGCCGCCGTGGTAGCTGGTGGCCGGGTCGCGGAAGTTGACGATGTACAGAAACTTCGAACTGGCTTCCCAAGCTCCCTGATGGGGAAGAAAGGTGAACCCTCCCACCGGGGCCACTGCGTAGTTGTGCTGACCGACGTTGAGGATGTCGCTTTTCGAGTAAGAACCACCGGGGAACAGGACGTCGCCCTCGTAATACCAGTGCCACGAGCCGGTGTTATAGCCCACCTGAAAGGGGCTGAGATCGACGTTGCTCAGGCCGTTTTTGCTGAAGTCTCCGGGCGCAACGTGGAGCTCCTCGTAGAGGACGGGAACGGCAAGATTACTGTTCAGCCTGCCGCCCAGAACGGGGACGTTCCAGTTGTGCACGACTTTGAACGCGTTGGCGAGAACCCGCAGCTTGAATTCCGGAGCCGCACTCAGGCCGGCGGAATTGTTCGTCTGGTTGGCGGAGTAGAAAGCGGTGAACTCAAAGATCACGGATCCGTTCGGCGGCGGCGTCAAGCCGGGCTTCACGGTTTCCACGCCGACCGGATAAACACTGCCTCCGTTTTCGGTGGCATTGGCGGCAGCCGCCAGCAGGAGGATTGCGAGGAAGAGGACCGATCCGCGCCAGGCGCGCCGGTTGGTTCTGGTGGTGAGAAGAGTTTCGGGCACTGAGATTTCTCCTTGTCGTTCATTCTGCGAACGGCCGGAACGTCGATATCCGCCGTCACTGCAGCCTGGCTCGGCACACACTGCCAGTTGGGACTTGCAATCCCCATCGGCGGCCGTTCCGGCGACATGAGCGGGAGGACACGTCGTGCCCGTCGACTGCTGTACTGCAATCGGTCATCGATCTTGAGGTGATCGGTTTCTGTACATGCCGTCCCAGCGGAGGTAAACTGCCGGGTGCGATCGATTCCCCGAAAAAACTGAAAGAACCTGGTGGCCATGACTCGAAAGTTCGTTGCGGCAGGCATTACTCTTCTCTCGCTGCTCGCTGCCGGCGGCGCCGTTGCTCAAAAGCAGGTCGTTCTGGAACGCCGGGACGCCACCGTGACGCTCGAACCGTATGCGCCGAACGTGGTGCGCATCACGATGAGCCTCAAGAAGGATCGCGCGCTCGCCGCCCCCGGTTACGGCATCAATGCGCAGCCGTCGGATTCCGGCTGGACCTACGAGCACACGGACAAGATGGATACGTATCGCTCGGATCGCATGACGGTGAACATGCCGGCGCCTCACTACGATCCGAAGAACACCAAGTACACGTGCGACACGTGCCAGTATTTTCTCGGCACGACGCCGTGGATCCCGCTGACGGTGACCGGCGCAGACGGCAAACCGCTGGTGAATCTCAACGGCTGGTGGATGAGCGTGCCGAATCATAAGGACGGCAACGCGTCAGTGCTTTCCGAACTGCAACCCTCCATCGCCTACGACCACTTCGACTCGCGTCCGGGGGACGCCGCGTACTTTCAGGTGGGCGCCAGCTTCCACTCGCCCGACGACGAGCACTACTACGGGCTGGGAGAGAACCAGGAGGGCTTCCTCGACCATCGCGGCCGTCCCATCCATTGCTGGAACGACTACACCGCACCAGCCGCGCCCAGCTTCTGCGTGCCGTTCCTGGTCACGAACAAAGGCTATGCGATTCTCTGGGACAATCCATCGAAGACGACCATCGAGGCCGGCTTCAACGAGCAGACGCGGTGGATCTCCGAGGTGGGTGACCGGGTTTCGTTTTTCGTGATCGCCGGCAACACCACCGACGAGCTCTATTCCGGATACCGGCTGCTGACCGGCGACACGCCGATGCTGCCCAAGTCGGCGTATGGATACATTCAATGCAAGCAGCGCTACTCAAGCCAGGCCGAGGTTCTCGCGGTGGCCGACGGCTACCGCGAACGACATCTGCCGATCGATACGATCGTGGTCGACTGGTTTTACTACACGAACATGGGGCAGATGGACTTCGATGCGCGTTACTGGCCCGATCCGAAGGCGATGAACGACAAGCTGCACCAAATGGGCATTCAGACGATGATCAGCGTCTGGCCCCGCTTCGTGCCCACAGATCGGTTCTACAGCGAGCTGCAGGACAAGGGGTGGTTCGAGCATCTGGCCGATGGGACGCCGACCAACGGCCTGCCTTACGATCACGCCGGCTCGGACATCGATACGACGAATCCCGAGGCGGCGAAGTGGTACTGGGGCACGGTGCGCGACAACATCATCAGCAAGGGATTCGATGCGCTGTGGGCCGATGAAACGGAGCCCGATCTGCCGCCGAACGGCAGCTACTACTTCATTGGGCCGGGGACGGAATACTTCAATGTCTATCCGCTGTTTCACACCGGCGCGCTCTACAACGGGTTCCGCGCGGACACGGATCACCGGGCGCTGATTCTTTCGCGTGATGGCTACCTGGGTGTGCAGCACAACAGCGCCATCGTATGGTCGTCGGATATTTTCCCGACGTGGGACACACTGAAGCGGCAGATTCCGACCGGGCTCGATGTAGCCGCTTCGGGACTGAATTACTGGAGCAACGACACCGGCGGCTGGCAGTATCTTCCGCCGGCGCATCACCCGGAGCACCCGCCGCTGCTCGATCCCTCCGACGCGCGGGACAACGTCGGCGGCTACGACGACTATCCGGAGCTCTACACGCGCTGGTTCGAGTACGCGACCTTCCTGCCCATCATGCGCACGCACGGCAGCCGCAAGCACAACGAGGTTTGGTCGTATGGCAAAGAGGCCGAGCCAATTCTGGAGCAGTATCTGAAGCTGCGCTACGAGCTGATGCCGTACATCTATTCGCTGGGCTATTTCACGCACGAGACGGGCGCGCCGTTCATGCGGGCATTGTTTATGGACTTCCCGGGCGATCCCAAAGTCGCGGACATCGGCGACGAGTACATGTTTGGGCCGGCGTTCCTGGTGGCTCCGGTGACAGACCAGGGCACGACGACGAAAGCGGTCTACTTGCCAGCAGGCGTGGACTGGTACAACTACTGGACGCACGAGCGCCTGCACGGCGGACAGACGGTGACTGTGAACGCGCCGATCGATAAGCTGCCGCTGTTTGTTCGAGCGGGATCGATTCTTCCGCTGGGCAGCGCGGTGGAGAGCACGGGCGAGAAGCAGAGCATTACGAAGGTGCAGGTTTGGCCGGGCGCCAACGCCGATTTCGCCCTCTACCAGGACGACGGCCGGACCTACGCCTACGAAAAGGGCGACTTCCAGCTGACCCGTCTGCACTGGGATGATGCGAGCCACCGGCTGACACACACGGGCGCGTCGGCATGGAGCGAGCCGGATTCACAGATTGTGGAACTGGTGCAGCCGTAGCGCTGACGGACCGACGCCGCGGCGCAGGCGGGAAGCGATCCGCCAAGCCTTCGTTCGTCCGCGCGGTATCTACAAATAAATCAGTGGCTTAGGGAACGTAGCTTTAACCGGAACATCAGCTAAGCCCCCGTCGTTGCCGTGCGCCCTAGTGCGCGTACTTGTTGATGAGCGTGATTGTTACCACGATTAACACCACCGCTGCGATCAGCCCCGTTGCCGCCATCGTACCCAGACTCATAATGTCTCCCGTCCGTCCCTCGCCGCAGCCGGGGTGCGAGACTCCGCATCCGCGTACCGAGGAACGCTCCAGGATAGAGTCTTCCCGCTATTCGCTCAGTGATGGCGATCACGCAAGCCTGTCTTTGACTCGCGGCGGTAACGGAACGCGCTGGCCCGGCTTCAGTCCGACCACGGGGCCGGAGAGCGGTCCCAACGATGTTTGCGCATCTTCAGGATCAAGCCTGCCTCGAGCCCTCCAGCATCGCTGAGGGCGACATTACCGCGGACATGCTCCTCCTTCCGCATGCCCACGATGATGGTGCTGACGACCGGATTGGAGAGGATGAATCGGATCGCCAGCTCGGGCAGCGTCATGCCGGGGGGAAGGTCTTCACGCAGGCGATCGACGCGATCGAGGGTCGCGTTGAGGTTCTTCGGATTGAAGTAGCCTTTGCGCCAGTCTCCGTCGGGAAAGGTTGTGTCGCGGGTCATTTTGCCGCCGAGCGAGCCTTCGTCGAGAGGGACGCGGGCGATGACGCCGATGTTGTGCTCCTGGCAAACTGGAAAGAGCTCGTCTTCGGGATTCTGGTCGAAGAGGTTGTAGATAACCTGCACGGCATCGACGAGGCCAGCGCGAATGGCGCGAATCCCGTTGGCGGGCTGCCAGCGATTGAGGCTCAGCCCGAAGGCATGGATGATTTTGTCGTGCTTGAGTTTTTCCACGGTGCTGCGAAACTCGGGGCGATCTGTCCAGGAATCGTCCCAAACGTGGAATTGCAGGAGGTCGATGGTGTCGACGCCGAGGGCGCGGCGGATCATGTCGGCATGGGCAAGGACGTGATCAGCCGGGAAAACATCGTTGTAGTCGTAGGTGGGGAGCGCCGGCCAGCGGCCGTTCTTTGGCGGGATTTTGGAGGCGGCGTAGAGGCGCTTGCCAGGGTTAGCGGCAAGGGTTTTGCCGAGGAAGCCGTCGCTCTTGCCTTCACCGTAAGCCCACGCGGTGTCGAAGAAGTTGCAGCCGAGATCGGCGGCCAGTTGCAGGGTGCGGAGCGATGCGGCATCGTCGGAACCGCTCCAGCCGCTCATGCCCCAGAGGCCGCAACCGATGTCGGTAACGGAAAAGCCTGTTCGTCCCAGCGTGCGATGTTGCATCGTATCCCCCGAACCTGTCGCAAAAATTCAGTGCTCTTCCCTTATAGACTGCGGGAAGCTGGTGCGCATCCTGTCCCAATTCGGAGGACGGCTCCAGCGGTGAACACAAGCGTCATGCATTGCTGCCGGAATCAGGTTCTGCGCGGGTCCGGGCGCGAAGCGCACGATAATATGGCGGCATGAAGCGCATCGCGTTTCTCTCTGGGCTTTGCATTGCGGGAATGCTGGTCTGCATCGCCGCTTCAGCGGAGCGACTGCGGTCTCCGTGGGATTCCGTGCGGATCACGGCCAGCGACACGCCGTACGCGTGCCCGTCACCGCCCACCTTCAGCAAAACGCTGGAGAAGCTT
>JBEKIN010000010.1:0-31883 GCA_050011735.1 Acidobacteriaceae bacterium
CCAGTCAGCAAGCCAGTAATCATGGTGGCTTTCTCCGATGCTTGCGATGCGACGGAGCTCCGCAAGGGTCACGCCAGAGGGATGAGACAGCTGCTTTGCAAGCACGGGCGTTAGCTGCTCTTCATAATCATCGAGCTTCCCGGAGGGAAAAGGTCCCGGCTCGGCCTTCGATGCCCCGCCCGGAGGCGCCGGTTGATCCAGCGCGTGAAGCTTCTGCTCCATCGCATGCCGCCAGTCTCGATTGCGTTCCGCATCAATCGCTGCCGTCAGGTCCCTGCGCGCCAGCTCGAGAACTCCGGTCCTTTCCCAGCAAAGAGCCCGGTCATAAAGCGCCACGGGATCGCGACCGTTCACCGAATTCAGGAATCGGCTGAAGCGTTCCGCCGCATAGCCGTAGTTGCTGGTGTCGCCCGTGCTTTCGCCGAGTTCGAACCAGGCTGTCCCGAGATCGAACTGAATCCGTGCGAGATGGGGATCCCGCACTTCCGCGATCTGGAATTGCGCCAGAGCCGACGCAGGCTCCATGGCGACGACATCGATCCGCCCGAGGATCTGGTGCCATTTGGGACTCGTGGGATCCCTCTCGAGTCCTCGTTCGGCCGTTAGCCGCGCTTCCAGCATGTCGGGCGGCTCCGCAGTCGCGGCGCCGCGGACAGGTGAGTACATCGCTGCCGGCATTCCGTTGGGAATGCGCAGTTCCGTGAGTCTCCGTTGGTCATACGCCCGAGCCAGCAATCGATCGATGGAGTGGTCTGTCCGGTAGAGCCACAGGGCGACGGCGCCGACAACCAGAACTACGGCAACCGAGGCCGACCACAGCACCAGGCGGACGCGATTTCGAGGAGACGCCATCTTCCCTTGCGCCGTCCGCGACACAGCAGAGAGCTCGCCGCCGAGGCGCCTCTGCCAATCTTCCCGGCCGCTGTCCAGCCCGCCCAGAAATTCTCTCTCTTCCGGACTTGGATCTTTGGTGAAGACAGCCAGCGCCTCTTTGAGAAGGAGCCCGCACCTCAGGCACTCCGCGGCATGAGCGAGCAGGGATTCCGTGTTCGTCTCCGCAGTCTGGCCGGCGCAGAGGGATGCCCACGCTGACGGCTCAGGGCACGACCGAAATGACGGAATATCAAGGCGCATTTCAGGTTCTTCCCGATCAGCCATGGACTCTCCTCTCCGCGTCGAATCGAGGCAGCCATCCGCAGCGGCGGGAGAAGTCGGGAAACCTGTCCTTTCCGGAAATCATCAGGCACCCTCTTCCTTGATCGGAATTCGATCGATCTGCCCCTCAGGCAAACTGCGAGAATCTCCACCACAGGTCCTCTCCGGGTTCAGGCGCAGCCGCAAGTACCTGGAAACACGAAAAATGGCGCTTTCAACCCCCTTGGTGCTGAGATCGATGCCGGGAAGCGTAGCGATGGCGGCTGCCGTCAGCCCTTGCTGGAAATACAGCCGGAAGATGAGTCGCTCCCGCGTCGAAATGGCTGCATCGGGTGCATCGCTCAGAACCCGGTCGATCTCTCGAAGCTGGACGGTGCGCTCAATATTCTGCGCGCCGCTCCACAAGTCGCTCAAGAAGGCCTCATCGGGCAGTTCCTGCCCACCTGCAGTCTGGACGCCCCCTCGTTTCTGTGCGGTCTTGTTCCGGAAATAGTCGTGCGCAACATTCGAAGCAACGACTCTTACCAGCGCCGTCAGCGAGTTCGCCCCTTCCGCGCCGGTTCTGAAATCACGAAGGAGCCTGCATCGGTCGGCGCATAAGCGCAGGTAGGTGTCCTGAATCAGGTCGTCCACCGTGGAGGGGGAGGCCAGCCCCCATATACGAGAAATCCGGAATACGGTGAGGGCAATCGGCTTCTGGAAGCGGCGTACGAATTCCGTCCATGCCTCCGACTCGCCGGCATCGACGCACAGCCGGGTGAGCTCTTCCGAGGAGATCGCGCTCAGATCCATCGACGCACGCGTACCTGCCGATGTTACTTCATGTTGGACGTTGCCACTCCAGCGATCTCGTTAAAACCATGTCTTCTCATTACATGGTCCACATCGACAGGTTTAGATCGCTATGTTGATCACCTCGTCACTCATTTTGATTTCTTTCCGATCACGGTCGAGTGCGAAGGATCCAGGGGTGCCAGAGCCACCAGCTGGGGACTCATCCGACTGCTAAGTCGAGGAGGAGCACGAGGTGTTGCAAAATGCTGAACTCAGCCGTGAGGCTGATTCAGAGAACGAACCTCGGAGGCTCCTCAGAGACTATGTATTACATCGGACCGGATGTTCACAAGAAGACGATCAGCTACTGCGTAAAGGACTCGGCTGTCTGCGCCGGAGTCCGCAGCGCGTGCTCTCGCAGCCGCCGGGTTCATGTTTCGGGAGCGCCCCTTGGTTCGGGTGCCTTTGCGCAGGGCGTTACTGCTGCAGGTGGAGAATGTCCGGGGGATGGAAAAGGGGGCACTCGCCGATGACGAAGTAAGCGGGGGTAAATCCGTGGCTGAGAACGAGGCCGAGGGAAGAGGCCGTTGCCGGGACCTCGAAGACCTGATCGCTGAGGACGGTTTCGCCGGGATGGAGGCGCGCTGTTAAGGCGGGGGTGGCAGGATGGGTGGCTTGCCAGGCGTTTTGCCCGCGGGCGGAGACCTGGTAGTAAGTGCCGGAATTCCAGAGGAGGGCGTGGAGACCGCCTTCGCTCTGCGTGCGCCCACGGGAGTGACTTGTAACTCTGACGGTTACGACATAGAAGATGCCCCTGGCCGTGACCGGATCGCTGGGCGGACCGAGTTGCGAGGCGGTCTGCGCCTGGGCGACCGCGAAACACATCTCGTCGAAGCACTGATCCTGGCTCATGGGGACGATACGCTGCGGGGTTGCGGCGGCGGATACGAAGACGATGGCGAGATACGCGACCCAGGTGCCAGCAAAGATCCAGAAGAGGCGCTTTGCGGCGCTCCCGCGTCCGCGCACGAGCAGGACCAGCAGGGAGACGACGACGACGGCCGAAGCGAGGAAAAGGAGAATAAAGAGAAGATCGAAGAGGGTCATGAGGCGCTCTTTCCGTCGAGGGGCAGAGTTGAGGGGGCCGGCCTGCCCAAGGAAAGGAGCATGAGGGCGCCCTGGAGGACGAAGCTGAGGGAAAGGAGGAAGGTGAAGCCTTCGAAGTGGGCGGAGAGCATGTTGTGGACGAACGCATAGCAACCGAAGGCAAGGAGCGGAACGGCGGCGGCCCAGAGCCAGCGTTCGCGGCGGAATCCGAGGCGGAGGAGGCGGGCGAGGATGGTGGCGAAGCCGATGAGGGCGATTGTGACGGCGAGACCGATGCGCGCGGGATAGCCTGGGTGCTGAAGAATCGATTCCATGAATGCGAGCCATGCGGCGCAGATCAGGGTCCACGTCGAGGCGATGAGGAGAGGCGCGCTGAGGGCCCTGTGCGCCGGGAGCGAACAGGCAGCGAGGCTGAAAACCTGGCGGAGATACCAGAGATCGGCCAGGAGCGAGCCGGAGCGGGGGAGGATGACTTCGACGTATTCCTCGCCCAGATCGCCGGTGATGGTCTGGCGGTTTCTTGCGGGAAGGAGGCGCTCGAGCAGGCACTCCGCCCATCGGGGAGGTGCATTAACGCCGGTGTTCATAGTGCCACCTTTCTCGCATTGGTTGGCCATTTCACGCTCTTCCACAGGGTGGTCATGGTTTGGTGGGCCTCGTCGAGAGCGCGCACGCCTTCGGCGGCGACTTTGTAGTAGCGGCGCGGGCGGCCACCGCGCGTGGGCGTGCCGTCGGCAAGGCTCGAAGCGATGAGGGCGCGCGCTTCGAGACGGTCGAGGGTCGTGTAGACAGAACCGGCGGAGATATTGCGCCGCAGGGATGTTTGCACCTGGTGGAGGATCGCCCGACCATAGGCGTCAGCGCCGAGATGGACGATGGCGAGGAGGACAGCCTGTTCGAAGGTACCCAGAACTTCGGCCATGTCTACATTGTAGGCATTGACAGGAAAATGTCAAACTGTTTTGATGCGGTGCTTGACAAAGACAGCCAGCGGACGGCTTCAGGCGCCTGGTCTGCCCGCAACCAGGCACCGGTCTACGCACGCGATCGAAGATCCGGACGGAGACCAAATCGTTTTCATCAGAACTGCAAAGGGTACCCCGTGAAGAGATCCCGCAACCTGTCCTGCCTTGCGCTCGCTCTCCTCGCATTTGCCTCGATGGCCCACGCCAGGGATTTTCGCGTGAGAGATTTTGGCGCGAAGGGCGACGGAAAGAGGCTGGATACGAGGGCCATCCAGGCGGCGCTTGACGCTGCCGCCGGCGCGGGCGGCGGAACGGTGGTGGTCACACCGGGAACGTATCTCAGCGGATCAATTTTCGTGAAGTCGGGCACGGTGCTCAAAGTCCAGAAGGGCGCAACCATCGTCGGTTCGCGGAAGCTTGAGGACTATCCGATCATGCCGACGCGCATCTCCGGCATCGAGATGAGCTGGCCGGCGGCGCTGTTGAATATCTACGGGCAACATGATGCGAGCATCGTCGGCGCGGGCACCATCGATGGCGACGGCCAGGTCTGGTGGCTCGGCTACTGGGCACTGCGGCACCAGGACGAGCCCAAAGGGCTGCGCTGGGCGTCGGATTACGACGACAAGCGCCCGCGTCTGATTCAGATCTTCAACTCCACCAACGTCACTCTTTCCGGCCTGCTGCTCACCCGCTCCGGCTTTTGGACCGTCCACATCTGCTACTCCGATCATGTACACGTCGATGGCGTCACCATCCGCAACAACGTGGGCGGACGCGGTCCCAGCACTGATGGCATCGACATCGATTCGTCGAAGCAGGTGCTGGTCGAACACGCCGACATCTCTGACAACGATGATGCGCTCTGCCTGAAGGCGGGCCGCGACTCCGATGGCCTGCGGGTTGCGCGCCCCGATGAGGATATCGTCGTACGCGACTCCACGGTGCGCGACGGCGCAGCGGCTATCACCTTCGGCAGCGAGACCTCCGGAGGTTTTCGCAACATTGAGGTCTACAACATTCATGCGTTTGGGCACGTGCCCCTGGGCGTGCTCTTTAAGTCGACGCGTACGCGAGGGGGCTGGGCCGACAACATCCGCATCCACGACCTGCAGCTGGAGAACGTGCCGATTCCGGTTCAAATCACCATGAACTGGAATCCCCACTTCAACGCCGTCCAAATACCGCCGGGACTTACGGATGTTCCGTCGTATTACAACATCCTGGCCACGCCGGTACCCCCGGAGCGGGGACTGGCGCACTTTCGCAACGTCTACATATCCAACATCAAGGCCATCGGCGCGAAGATTGGTTTCGATGTGAGCGCCACGTCGCAGAACCCACTGGAGGATTTTCACTTCGACAACCTGACCATCGACGCGCAGTCGGCAGGCAAAGTCGCGAATGCCAAAAACTGGACGCTCTCCGGGGTGACCATCCACGCCGCCGACGGCAGCCAGCTCACTTTCACCGACAGCAGCGGGATAACGCTGAAGGACGATTCCGGAGTCGCGCCCAAAGAGCAACCTTAATTACAGCCGCATCGCGAACCGCATCTTAGCTGACCGTCCCTTAGCTTCGGTCGACGGATACATCAATCGCAGTATCATCAAGCAGCGAGATCGCCATGGTGAAGTGGCTGGTGGCCGGGGTCGGAGACATCGCGCGCAAGCGTGTCATCCCGGCCATCCTCGCAGAGCCGCGCAGCTCGCTGGCCGGCGTGGTCACGCGCACCGCAGCCAAAGCGCAGGCATATCCTGGAGTACGCGCGTGGTCCACCCTCGAAGCGGCTCTCCAGGAAAGTGCGGTCGATGCGGTATACGTCGCTTTGCCCGTGGCTATGCACGCTCAGGCCACGATCGCGTCGCTGCGCGCCGGCATCCATGTGCTCTGCGAGAAGCCCATGGCCATGAATTTTGCGCAGGCGCAGAGCATGGTCATCGCGGCCCAGGAGAGCGGACGCCTGTTCGGCGTCTCTTATTACCGCCGGCTCTACCCGAAACTCATTCGCGCCCGGCAACTCATCGCGGAGGGCGCCATCGGCCAGCCCGTCCTTGCCGAGGCCAACTGCCACGGCTGGCTCGAGAGCGAGGAGCGCGCCTGGTTGCGCGACCCAGCCCTGGCCGGAGGCGGTCCGCTCTACGACATCGCCTCACACCGCATCGACGCCCTGAATTTCCTCTTTGGCCGTCCTCGCCGCGCCACCGGCATCACATCCAACGCGGTTCACGCCATGGGCGTCGAGGACTCGGCGACTGTTGTCATACAGTTCGACGGCGGTATCCACGGCATTGTCGATGTGCGCTGGAATTCGCGCGTCCCACGCGACCAGTTCCGCATCGTTGGGACCGAAGGCGAGATCGGGCTGGACCCTTTGAACGGCGCGGAACTGCGTTTGGCGGGTAATGTCGAGACGCTGGCCACACATGGCAATGTTCACTATCCGCTAGTGGAGAATTTTGTCGATGCCGTTGTGAACAACGGGCCGTCCGCGACTCTGGCCTCTCCCGGCGATCAGGCAATGTGGGTCGATTGGGTCATCGAACAGGTCATGCGAGCGCCGACGTAATAAGGAGTTGCCAACTGTGAAAATGCCTTTCGCTGTTCCAGCCGTTCTTGCAGCCACGCTCGTTGCCGGTCAGCTCTATGCCCAGACCACGGCCGCGCGCGATACGCGCATCAGGGCTGCCGGCCGGTCTACTGCGCAGGCACAGGTTGTTGCTCTAAAAGTTGGAACCTCTTCCTGTCCGTTTGTTGCTGACGGGAGGCCTGTTGCATCTGGGAAAGCCGTTTGACAAGTATGGGAATTTCATCAGGTTGGTTCTTTTGTGGGGAATGCCGCAAAGCGACAATCAGATGATAAATCGCTGTCTCGTCCGAAGGGGAATCCTGCAGGGCAAGCCTGCATTGCTCGATGGCAAGATCGTATTGGCCGGACCGCGTATAGATACTCGCGAGCAAATCCCTCGCATCGACGAGATCCGGCTTCAGTTTCACAGCCAGCAATGCGGAACCGATTGCCTCGCCAGACACTTTGCTGTCTGCATCGGGTTGCCGATAAACGAGCAGCTTGGCAAGCAGGTAATGCAGCAACGCGCTTTCAGGATGAGCTTTCAGTTGCGCCCGAATTCCAAGCAGCGCCTCATCTGGATTGCTCTTGCCGGCCATGTCTTTTTGAAGTTCCACAATGTCTGAGGCATAGGCGCTGAGGCTCTGCGCCGAATCGAGGTGTTCTGCCGTATGAAAATCGGCTTCCGCCTTGTCGTACTGCGCGAGCTGCGCATAGAGCAAACCGCGGGAGATATATAAGGACGGGTCGTCGGTAATGCGCTGCAGGCCGGCATCCACCATATCGACCCCCACCTGGAACGACTCGTGATTCAGGCAAAGCACCACAAAAGCGTTGTAGTAGTTCGCATTGGCCGGACTCAGTACGATCGCCTGACGCAGAAGAGAGACCGCTTTAGGAGTATCGCCTAAGGCCTCGTACGCGTCGGATGCCAGGCTCAATAGTTCCGGATCGGACTGGTCGGCTGTAAGCAGCGGCCCAAGGATCCTGGCAGCGGCTTCATCCTGCTTCGTTTCCACCAACACGACGGCGAGGTCGTATTTTGGATAAGTTTGCTCAGGAAGCAGCGCCGCAAGCTGCTCAAAGACAGAAACCGCCTTGTCAGGCTGCCCCACATGCACGAGACAATAGCCGTATGCCTCCAGCGACTGAGGATGATGTGCGATCACTTCCGCGCTGAGAAGGAAATGGCTGTTGGCGACCTGACAATGCTCCTGTTTCGCCTCCAGAATGGCGAGCATTTCGTGTGCCGTCTCATCTTTTGGATCGGCATTCAGAATTCTTTCCAGAATCGCAATGGCGCGTTTGTCCTGTGCCTGATAGAGAAGTTGCGCTTCGGCCTTCAGCGCCGGCCTGTAATTCGGCGAAAGGGCCAGTGCCCGCTGAAGGGCCTTGAGCGCATCCGGGTTGGCGCCCTTGATCGCGAATACAATTCCTTCAAGGGTCCAGACGCGGAAGTCGTTGGGCGTGGCGTGCAATGCAGCCTTTGTAGCAGCAAGAGCTGCATCGTATTGCTGGGAACGAATCAACTCTTCGATTGAGGAAACAGAGACGGTTGCTTGCTGCGCATTTGCCGCGAAGATGGCGTACAAGATAAACGGAATTGTGCATTTGTTACGAAACATAGACCGGCCATTCTCCGCGCTAACGCGCCCATCCCATATTGGGTATGAACCCGCGCGCCTCCTGTATTGTGAGGAGCCGATCGCATTTGACGCCCGGATATTTCTCAGTCAGGCCGCTCGGCCAGTGGATTTCCAGATCGGCAGTAGTAGCCGGTCCAAGGCCAAAATGGAGGCGCGAGTCATTGCAGGAATAGTAACTCGACTGACTCAGGACCTCCTGTGCCTGAGTGCGACCCGAGTAGCGGGCTAACACGCGGGCGCCCACGGCGCTGCGATTGGACTTAGTGCCGACAAGCTTGAGTTTCAGCCAGTGATGTGTACCTTTCAAGTCGTTTCGCAGCAGGGAGGGCGGCTCGTTCATATTCAGGATAAGGATATCGAGATCGCCGTCATTATCGAAATCGCCAAATGCGCAACCGCGGCTGGAGTGGGGGGTGGAGAGCCCCGGTCCCGCATTCGTAATCTCTTCGAAGCTGCCGTTGCCCAGATTCCTAAAAAGAACACGCGGAGACTTATCCGGGTTTGCGGGGATCAGCTTTTCAACCCCCGGATAAACGCTGCCGGTTACAAAAAAGATGTCCGGCCAGCCATCGTTATCAAGATCGACGATTCCCACTCCCCAGCTGGCGAAGCGGGTTTCAACGCCGAGTTTCGCCTCGAGGGTCTTGTCATCAAAATTCCCGGTGCCATCGTTGCGATACAGAACATCGGTGTCTTCGGCGAAGTGAGTTTTGAAGATATCCAGGTGGCCGTCCAGATCGTAGTCGCCCGTCCCGATCCCCATTCCGGCCTCCTCTCCGCCGTCATTGCTCAACGCCACGCCACGTTGAATTCCTTCCTCTTTAAAGGTCCCGTCATGCTGGTTGATGAACAGGAGGCTGGGGGTCGAGTCGCAGGCTATGTATATGTCGGGCCAGCCGTCTTCATTGAAGTCCGCGGACACCACGGTCATTCCATAACTTGGCCAGGGCTGGCCGAGACCGGATTCAGCGGTGACGTCGGTAAAGGTTCCGTCTCCATTGTTTCTGTAAAGGGAGTGAACGCCGAAGGGCATACCTCGCGGGCCACATTCAACGGGAATCCCTTTCCAGTTGCAGTTGGCGCCAGCTCCCGGTTTAGGGACATGCGCGAAATCGAATTTCAGGTAATTGGCGACGAACAGGTCCAGATGACCATCCAGGTTGTAATCAAGAAAAGAGCATCCCGAGCCCCATCGGGCCTCGGAATTCCACAGACCGGCTTCCCTTGTAACATCTTTGAAGGTACCGTTCCCGAGGTTCCGGTAAAGTTTGTTCTGGCCCCAGTAAGTGCAGAACAAATCCTCATAGCCGTCATTGTCGTAGTCGGCGATACAAACGGCATTCGCCCATCCAGCCGCCTCTAGTCCCGCCTGCCTCGTCACATCGGTAAATGTGCCATCCCGATTGTTCTTATAAAGCCGGTTGGATGCGCCGGGAGGTGCGCCGGCTAACCTCGTGCCACTTAGAAGGAAGATGTCAATCCACCCGTCGTTGTCGTAGTCACAGAAGGCGCATCCGCATCCGTTTGCTTCGATGATGTAGTCATCGTGATCCTCGCCGCCGTAGATGACCGGTGAAGTCAAGTCGGCGACCGCGGCGACATCAACGAAATGTGCGTCAAATGGGCGGCCGGATGCGGCGGGCTTCTTTTGAGCGTTGGCAATGCGGCCGCCCATGCCACCCTGCTGCAGGGCCCCGGCGCGCCGCGAAAAGGCCCCGGCAAGGGCTCCCAGGGACAAATGAAGGAATTTACGCCGACCCGTCAGCATGTCAGTAATCGTGGCCTCAAAGAAGCTGTTGGCGATACGATACGACGAAGTCGGCCCATCGGGCCAGCTTTATCATGTGCGCCGGATGAGGAAAGCTTCGATGGCACCGCCAGTTTCAATTCACCAAACGTAGACGGCAACGGCTTGGGGTGGACCGGGGAGCAAGTCGGTAATGGTGGCTTGTATCACGATCTGCACGTTTTTTGCTGGCCAGTCATGCGGGGCAGCCTGGAGGGCCTTCCGGAGATACTCCGGGTTCGAGACGAACTCACCAGCTGCCTGAGTTCCATAGGATTTGATTCCGGCCACCACGACAACGAATTGACCTGTTTTGGAATCCAGAAGTCTGGTAATCACGGCATAGTCCTCAATGGTTCTGCCGTTCGGGTCCGTCTCTGAACGCCACCGCCGTGCCGGCGGCGCCTCTTCCCGAATGATGGATTGGTCGCCTTCCTCGGCGAATGCAAAATGAAGGTTCGATGTCATTTGCATCGTCCACCGGTTATTAAAGGCCCCAATGACCACGGCAGGAGAGTTGCGCAGGTCTTCGAAGGAGTAGTTGCCTCCAATTCGCACCTGATTTTTCTTCCCGATTTGGCCAAAAAGAGCGGAAATTCCGGTCGCTGCATAAACATCCCCAGCCGCGAGCCCATAGTCCGGGTATTCGACCATATCGCCCCATACCATCTTGTCGTTTGGCTGCAGATCAGGTCTTTGACTCAGCCTCTCGAACTGGCTGGTGAACTGCTTCGGGGTCTTTGAATGCCTCTGGTACAGCTTGACCGAGGGAAGGTAAACGGCGGGTTTCGCGAGGCAGATGAGGACAGGCTGCGAAGACGAGAGCGCAGGTGACCAGAATTGTTCAAGGGTTGATTTTGGCGCTTGTGAACGGGAAATGACTGACCCAATCGTGACCAGAGCGGCGAAAACGGCGAGACCAATTGCCGACAACACCCATACGAGTGGTTTGCGAGTCCGGCGAGGGCGATTCGTTTCCGGCGACGCAGACCACTCGGCCAGCCGGGGCTCCTGCTCGTGCACGGTTCCGTTGGCGGCTTCCTCTGGGAGCGCAGGATGGGTTTGAGGTGGTTCCTGCTCGTACGATGCGGCGGTTTCCCACCTGAACTCGGGTGTGTATGAGCCGACATGGATCTCAATGCAAACGCCGGAGTGCGCAGTGTTTGCGCTGTAATACTTTTCCAGCCTTCTGCGCACTTCGCCGGCTTGCACGCGTACCACAGGATCATCCCCGGTTGCGTAGCCTGCCGGACGGTGAAAGATGTCTACGCCTATGGTTCGCTCTTTCAACCGATCGTGGTTGCCCTCAAGGCGGTGCTGGACCACATACGAGAGAAATTGCTGACAGCGCTTGCTCGTCTGAAAAATCGGGCTGCTCAGAATCGCTTCAAGTTCGTGGAGGACAGCCATTCTCTCGAAGTCGCTGAGGGCACCGGCATCGGAATGAACGTCTTCGCGCCAAGTCGGATCTGTGGTCGAACCCATGGTACTCACCGCCCATCCGTACCAAGCCAGCCGCGAACCAGGGAAAGGAAACGCCGCGCGGCATTCCCTGCTCAACCGATTCCGTTCACAATCTCAGCTCCGCGACTTTCCCGCCTGGGGTCGCCGAAAACCGCTGTCTCCCGCCCCTATGGGCCCGCACCGGCCATCTCTCACATTCCCAAACGCATACTCATCACTGCGGCGGTAGCGACGATACAGACCACCACACTGTAATACACCGTGTCCTACTTGAAAAGCCCTTTCTGCCAGCGAATACTCCCCGGGAAATTCCGAAGGTGTATTTAACGGAAGCGAAAGACTTTCCAGCAGTAGGGGGTCTACCCGCAGCCTGACCCACAAGGGAGAGCAGATGACCAGCATCAGATTCGCAACGAGGGTTTTCGTATTCCTCATCCTCCTGGTATCCCTGGGAGGATCATCGGCATTCGCTCAATTCTTAAGCGGAATTGAGGGGACGGTGAAAGACCCATCAGGCGCCCTTATCGCGGGAGCCAAGGTCACCGTGACTGATATACGGCTGGGTGTGAAAAAAACCGACACAACCAACGGCGCTGGCTATTTCCGCATTGACAGTATTGCGGCATCCACCTACACGGTGCAGATTCAGATGAACGGATTCAAGACGTGGGAACAGACCAACCTGGTACTCCAAGTCGGAGAAATCCGAACACTGTCGCCGGAATTGCAGGTGGGGCCGGCAAACGCCGAGGAGGTTTCTGTCACCGCGTCACAGGCGACACCGGATCTGGTATCGCCGACGACCGGGGCCGTGATTCCCGAAGCTACCCTGCAGGAGACCCCGCTCTCGGGCCAGAACGTTTATGGATTGTCCGCGCTCACGCCGGGCATGACAGGAGCCGCGACCCAAACGGGAGCCGACAACTTCACCAACGAGTACTCCATCAACATCAACGCCGCAGGCCTGCGGCAGGAGCAAAACGGATACGAGATTGACGGCGCGCAGACCAATACGCCCTCCCGCGGCGGCGGCACTTCCATCTCTCCCAATCCTGAAATCGTGCAATCCATGCAGGTCATGACCAACGATTTCGATGCCGAGAAGGGAAGAAATGGCGGCGCCACGGTCGACGTCTTCACGCTATCGGGTTCGAACCAATTCCATGGAACCATTGACTGGGAGTTCACCAACAACGACCTGTCGGCGCTCACCCATTTTGAAAGCAAACTTCCCAGCTCCCAGCGCAACGATACGAGTGCGACCATGGGGGGACCGCTTTTACGGAACAGGCTATTCTGGTTTGGCGCGATCGAAGTGCTTCGATCCAGCGTTACCAGTGCCAGCTCGACTACGGCCGAGACCCAGGATTTCTATAACTGGGTCAAGAACAATCTGTCCACCCTCGTGCCAGCAGGTTCACCTCCGGGAACAGCTGCGGGACCCAACATAGCCCTTCAGTCCCTGACGGAGGCGCCGCCCCTGGCCTACGCCAGTGCAAGCGGTGCGACGACGGTCGCCGGCATCGAAAGCACGGCCTTCGGCGGCACCTGCGCCAGCTGCTCGGAACTCTACGCGCCGCCAGCGGGCATCCCTACCACCCTGGATGCGGTTGGATCTGTCAACTACACAAATGTGTCGCCCAAAAATGGGTATCAGTGGAGTTTTCGGATCGACGACTATCTCGGCAAGAAGGATCGCATCTACGTGGATGCGATGCGAACTTATGACACCTCGGCAAGCACCAATGCACGGCCCGCTTTTGCCGCCCCGAGTACAAACCATTCCGATTTTGTCAACGCCGACTGGACGCACACATTCTCCTCGAACCTCCTCAATGAAGGCGGCGGAAACATGATTCGCCCCTACGGCCAGAATGGAGCCAGCCCCGCGTTTGCCATTCCCAATGTCACCGTCGGTTCAGGAGTTACCGGATTCGGAAACTGGGGACCGGGTAACTTTGCCCAGACTACCGTCGCCTGGCGCGACGTGATGACGGCGACCATCAAAACGCACACGCTCAAGTTTGGCTTTGACCAGTTCAACATCCGCGAGAATGACGAGCAGGAAGGCGCTCAGGATCGCCCCTCGTACACCTTTAACAATCTGCTCGATTTTATTCAAGATGGTCCGGTCTCGGAAACAGGTGTCCCTGTCAGCCTCATTCCCGGACCAGGTCAACATCAGCAGGCCCCCTATGAGCGGCGCTACCGCGAACTCTACACCGGGTTCTTTGTGCAGGACGGCTGGAAGGTCAAACCGACACTCACGCTGAACGCCGGCGTCCGGTACGATGAAATGGTAAATCTCTTTTCCATTCTCTCCCCGCAATTGGCCAACTTCACCTTCGGATCGGGTGCAACCCCGTCGGCCGAGGTCGCCAGCGGCGTCGTCGGGCTGAACAAGAACGATCATGTCCTGGATCACAACGTGTGGGGGCTGACTCCGCGGCTTGGATTCGCCTGGGATGTTTTCGGGAAAGGTAAAACGGCATTGCGCGGCGGCGTCGGCATGTTCTCCGATCAACCGCCATATCTGCACATGACCGACATCACTTCAGGGAACCTGCCTAACACTTACACGCCAAGCCTGAACGTGCATACTCCTGGGCAAGCAAACTCCCTCTCGTATCAGCTCTGCAATCCTCCGCAGGGCTTCACGATTGCCTGCCCACTGCTGGTCCTGCCCACCAACAACGTGACGATCAATTCGACGACAGGCGCTTTATACCTCAACGGAGTTCTCGATAATGGTGTCGGTCTGGGAGGATACGCTACCGACTATAAGTTCACCCAGGTCATCGAATGGACCCTGAGCGTGCAGCAGCAGCTGCGAAGCAACCTCATGGCAGAACTGAACTACTCTGCTTCGGTCTCCCATCACCTGCCGATCTACAATCAGGACGTTAACCGGTTTGCCGGCGACTTGCTGAAGTACAACGCAACCGGCTCCGCCCCTCCCACATTGTCGCGTCTCAATCCCAATTTTTCCGGAATCAACTACGCGACTTCCGACGGCAATTCCGCCGGCAACTACGGCACCGCCATGGTGACGCAGAGCTATGCCCACGGTCTGGCGATGCGCGGCATCTACACCTGGGGTAAGGCGCTGGACGCTCTCAGCACTTCGGCCTCGCTGGATAGTGGCAATATCACCTCAGGGAACCAGAACGGTCCCATCGTTCAGAACTTCGGCTTACCTGCGCAGCGGGGCCGGTCCGACTATGACATTCGCCAGCAATTCTCGGCAGTGGGCACCTGGGTGGTTCCCAACAATTACAACAACACCCTGGCCAGAGGAGTTCTGGGCGGCTGGCAGTTTGGCGGCTACTGGATCCTGCAGACGGGATTGCCGGGCTGGGTCACTCAGAACCTCGGCTTCTCCCCAACCTGCGCCGCCAATCCAAGCGGCGATTGCTATAACTCCTCCGGCGTTTGGATTCCCGGAAGCATCATCACCAGTACCGCTGGTGACTACAATGCGGACGGAAGCAATGTGGACTCGCCGATGATTCCCCAGTTTGGCAGTCACCTGAGCGGTTTGAAGAAGAATGCCTTCCTCAACGGAGTCTTCCCTGGTGGCGCGGCGGCGTTTCCTGCGCCATCTCTGGGCATGGAAGGAAACCTGGGTCGAAACACCTACGACAATCAGGGCTATAACGCCATGAATTTCAACTTCGGGAAGTTCTTCTCTGCTCCCTGGTTCTTCGATGAGAAGCTGAAAATCGAGGCAAGAGGCGAGGTCTTTAACCTGTTCAACCGCACCAATCTCACCGGACTGGACACGGGTCTCGGCGATGGGAACTTTGGGAAGGCGACCAGCCAGTTGCCGGCTCGAAGTTTCCAGTTGCATCTGCGCGCCAGCTTCTGAGCTGCTGGCGCCCCGATCAGGAAGTGGTGAATCGCACTCTGTTGCTCTCGCGATGCGTGCGTTCCACCACTTGTCTTATTCCTTACTTGAAAACGAATCGATGGTTGGAGGTCGGTCTCTGCTCTTTTGCCGTGCCGCAGAGGCGCCTGCGCGCCGTAAGGCAGAGAGGAGATTGCGAGATGTCATCTACTTTGAATCGGGGGAAAGTTCTGTTTGGCGTCCTGGCGGCCCTGGTGGCCGGCACGCCCCTCGCGGCCCAAAGCGCAAACATAGTTCTTGAACGGGATGGCAGTACGATTGTCCTTGAGCCGTACGCTCCCAACATCCTCCGCGTGACCATGAGCGCGCTCAAGGGTCCGGCCACGGCGGGGCCGGGATATGGGATTGTTGCCAGGCCTGCCCCGGACGGCTGGACACATGACGCAACCTCAGCCGGAGATCTTTACCGATCCCCCCGAATGTCGGTGCTCCTTCCACCGCCCGTGCCTCCGCGTCGCAGACCCGATGGCTCGATCTGGAGAGGTCCCAGAAAGAATTTCGGCGGTCCAGGCGGCGAGCCATTTATCCGCATCACAGGCGCCGATGGCAAGCCGCTGTTGACCATGCTGGGCTGGGAAATGGCGGAATTGAACGATAAGGACGGGGATAGTCAACTCAATTTCGATCGTCGTCCGCAGGATCCGCCCTTTTATCGCGTCGGCGCCACATTCAGTTCTCCGGACGAGGAGCACTATTATGGTTTGGGCCAGAATCAGGAGGGATATCTCGACCACCGCGGCCACAAGGTCGACTGCTGGGCCGACTATCAGCTGGCGGGAGGACCATATTTCTGCGTTCCTTTCGTCGTAACCGACAAGGGATATGGCCTTCTCTGGGACAATCCCTCCAAAACCACGATTTTCCCCGGATTCAACGAACAGACCAAGTGGGTTTCGCAGGCAGGTCAGCGGGTTTCGTTTTTTGTGGTGGCAGGCTCGACCACAGACGAAATCTACGCCGGATATCGGTTGCTCACCGGCGATACGCCGATGCTGCCGAAGGCTGCGTATGGGTTGATTCAATGCAAGCAACGGTATTCAACCCAGGCGGAAATGCTGGCGGTTGCAAAAGGGTATCGAGATCGGCATTTGCCCATCGACATGTTGGTGCTGGATTGGTTTTATTACACCGGGATGGGGCAGATGGACTTCAGTCCGGAGGCGTGGCCGGATCCGGCGGAGATGAATCGCCAGCTTCATGCAATGAACATCGAGACCATGATCAGCATTTGGCCGCGTTTCAAGCCGGGGACGCGCTACTACGATACGGTCATGCAGAATGGCTGGTTCCTGCATCACGCGGATGGAACCCCCGAAGATGGACTTCCCTATGACAGTCAGGGGTCGGACATCGATACCACCAATCCGGATGCGGCGAAGTGGTACTGGGGAGTCGTGCGCGACGACATCGGCAGCAAAGGGTTCGATTCGTTCTGGGCGGACGAGACCGAACCGGATTTGCCTCCGAATGGGAGCTACTTCAGCATCGGGCCGGGAACGCAATACTTCAATGTATATCCGCTGCTCCATACAGCGGCCTTCTACGAGGGAATCCGCAAAGACATGCCCGAGAGACGCGCCTTGATCCTGTCCCGCGACGCCTATCTGGGCGCACAGCATAACGGAACTATCTTCTGGTCCTCGGATATCTTTCCCAGCTGGGACGCGCTCCGACGCCAGATTCCAACGGGCCTCGATGTTACAGCTTCCGGGATCGCTTACTGGGGGAACGATATCGGCGGATGGCAGGGCTTGCCGAAGATCCATGTCCCCCCAAATCCTCCACTGATCGATCCATCCGACGCGCGGGATACTGTCGGAGGCTACGACGACTATCCTGAGCTGTATGTCCGTTGGTACCAATACGGTGTTTTTCAGCCGAACTTCAGAACCCACGGCACTCGGCCACACAATGAGGTGTGGTCGTACGGCAAGCAGGCTGAGCCCATCCTGGAGAAGTACCTGCGCCTCAGGTACGAGTTGATGCCTTATATCTATTCTCTTGCGTACACCACGCACCAGACTGGGGCGCCCTACATGCGCGGACTGTTCATGGACTTTCCGAATGACCCGAAAGTAGCGCAGATGGGAGACGAGTATATGTTTGGGCCGGCATTCCTGGTGGCGCCGGTAACCTCTCAGGGGCAGACGACGAAAAGCGTCTATCTGCCCGCCGGTACTGCATGGTATGACTACTGGACGGACAAGCGGTACGAAGGCGGCCAGACCATCCAGGCGAGCGCGCCGATCGACAAGATTCCGCTCTTTGTAAGAGCGGGCTCGATTGTGCCGCTGGGGAGCGCTATCGAGAGCACGCATGACACGCAGAGCATCGCGCATGTGAAGGTCTATTCCGGAGCCAATGGCGAATTCACGCTCTATAACGACGATGGGCAGACCTATGCGTACGAGAAAGGCAATTTTGAGATTACGCACTTACACTGGGATGATAGCACCGAGAAACTGACACAGATCGGAACGAAAACGTGGAGCGGAAGTGCAGTTGTGGAGGTGGTCCGGGGACGGTGAGGCGCCTTGCTGAGGACGACTTGTATTTCGATTTCTTCCCGGAGGGCTACAACCATCCTGCCTTGCGGGCGCACGTACAGTTAACTCCATGCCCCTGGTTTTTACTTCCGCGACTGGCCGCAGAGTCAGAACTCCGGGCAACATCGTCAGGATGAAGACGAACAGCAGGCGGCACCCATGACGGCTTGCGGTATCGAAAGAATCAAAACAGGAGTAATCCGCGCGAATGAAAATGAATGCGGTATTCACCTTAGGCTGGCTTGTGTGTGACGCTGCCTTGACGCTTTGGGCCGCAGCACAAACAGATAATGGTGTGCCACACTTGCGGGAACAGGGCGCCGCCACCCAGTTGATCGTGGATGGCAAGCCGTTTCTGGCTCTCGCGGGAGAACTCACCAACAACGCAGCGACTAGTCTCCCTATGATGGAGCCCATCTGGCCAAAGCTTATCGACGAAAACCTGAATACCGCGCTCGTAGGCGTCTCCTGGGCGCAGTTTGAGCCGGAAGAAGGGACGTTCAACTACATTCAGATTGATGGCGTGATCGCCGGGGCCAGAGAGAACCACATGCACCTTGTCATTCTCTGGTTCGCCTCCTGGAAGAACGGCACTTCCAGTTTTGCGCCGTACTGGGTGAAGAAGGATTACACACGCTTTCCGCGCATTCAGATCGGCGATGGCAGTTCCGTTTCTATCTCGGGCCCCGTGGAACTGCTCAGCACATTTGGCGACGTCACGCGGGATGCGGACGCGGCCGCGTTCGGGGCCTTGATGCGTCATATCAGGGAAGTCGATGGCGCCCAGCACACCGTCCTGATGATGCAGGTAGAAAACGAAGTGGGTGTGCTGCGGGACTCGCGAGATCGATCTCCGGCGGCGAACCGCGCGTTTGCCGGGCCGGTGCCGGCAGGGTTGATGAAGTACCTGGAAGCGCACAAGGATACGCTCATCCCCGAGTTCCGTGCGGTATGGGCGGCAAATGGCTACAGGAGCTCCGGAACCTGGGAAGAGGTCTTCGGTCCCGGCAAGCCGGCTGACCTGAAGATTCCGATTCAGACGACGAGCCCGCCCATGAGCGCCGATGAACATGAAGTCAGCTGGAGGGAACTCCACTGGCCTTCGGACGAGATATTCATGGCGTGGAACTATGCGCGCTATGTTGAAAAGGTGGTTCAGGCGGGCAAGACAGGCTATGACATTCCCATGTACGTGAACGGGTGGCTGCAGCAGCCGAATCACGCTTGGCCGGGAACCTATCCCAGCGGCGGTCCAATGCCTCAGGTGCACGACATCTGGCGGGCCGGAGCTCCGGACGTGGATATTCTTGCGCCCGATCTCTACTTGCCGTATTTTGACGAAGTTTGCCAACGATTCAGCAGGAACGGGAACCCCCTCTTTATTCCAGAGACGGGAACCGATGCGGCCAATGTGATTATGGCAGTTGGCAAGTACAATGCGATCGGCTTTTCTCCGTTTGGCATTGACGGGGGAAGACCGATTCCCCCAGACCTTGCAGCCACATATGAAATGCTTAACGAGTTAGCACCGATCATTCTGGCGCACCAGGGGAACGACACCATGACCGCGGTGCGGATGGTCCAGGGAGACCCGCCAAGGCAGGTCAGACTGGGCAATTACACTCTGACGTTTGCCTATACTGGCTCGATCAGGGGCCTTCCACCGCAGGCCAAAGGCGGAGTGGTGGCGTCTCCTCCTCCGAGGCAGTCCGGAGCGCAGCCGGGAGAACCTCTGCCGCCACTGGAAGCGGCTGCAGTTGTGATTTCCACTGGTCCCGATGAGTACTATTTTGGCGGAGGGGGCATGCGCGTCGATTTCACGCCGAACACGCCCGGACCCTCCAATGTGGGACTCGGCGTCGTGCAGCAAGGAAGATTCGTGGATGGAAAGTGGGAACTTACCCGTTGGATCGAAGGCGATGATGATGCGCAGGGAGAGATCCTAATGCTGCATCCGGCAACGATAGATCGGGTTCAACTCTACCGCTTTCCATAGGTTGAGGCCTCGCGCGGTTTCTGTACTGTCGACTCCATCCGTCGCATTTGCGCGATATGCAATCTGCCGGGCAATGGCTGTCCCCGGTGGACAGCCCAGCCTGGGTGCCAAAGGAAAATTCCGAAGAGGCACAGTTAGCCTTAAGCGCCTGATTTTGTTGGCGTCCCCGACGGAAGTTGAACCCGTGTTTTGGTGGGTTGGCCTCAACCCAGACAAACTCCTCCCAAGCGACGCTCGCGCACGCGCCTACTGCTCTCAAAAATCATGCTTCCTACCATTCATTGCCCCCGGGCCCACCTTGAAGAATCCAGCATGTCAGCCCCGCGCAGGTCGCTGGGTTTTCCAGGATTTGCCCCCACGCAGCCTGCGCGACGCGCCCCGCGCATCGGAATGGCGTCTCCCCTGGCACTTCAGGGGAACTGCCGGATATCACAGAGGTGAGGCCCTTCGCCCGTCCTGCATGGCTGAGGGGGCCCTGGCCCGAACTGTTTCCTGCATGGGTCGAAGGTCAGGGCACCTCTCCACACCGGGAAAATGATCGCTTGCTGGAAAACCGTCTTCATGCGCCGGCCACATGCAAAGCAGCACAAGTGAGTTCAGACAGAGGGAGCCAGAAGTGCGCTGTTTTGCACAGTCTTCCGGTGAACTCTGTTCGATGATCTATGAGGAACCACCTGGCCCGATAACGGCGCGCGTGGGTTCTGGATGCGATCTCACATCCGGGCGCCCGCAAAGGATTTCACCCGGTTGAGCTGCTTCGAACCAGCGTCAGCTCCCCCCACATTCACGCTGTGGAGCCTTCTATGTCACTTGGACCGTCCGGAAAGGAACCTACCTTGAGCGCAGATGACTTTTCCTTGATTTCAGCCCGCAATCTCGCATTGCCGAGTGCAGCGCGTTCTCGTCTGTTCGAAACAAAATCCGTGGCGATGTTTGGGTCAACCGGTCTGCCGATTCCACGGGTGGCGATGATCGGCAACCACATTCCCCGGCAATGCGGAATTGCCACATTCACGACTGATTTGTGCAATGCGATTGTTGCAGGGTACGGGGACGCCAAAGTCTTTGTCGTGGCCGTCAACGATCCGCATTCTTATTACAGCTATCCGGCACGGGTGAGGTTCGAACTGACCGAGGCCGACCTCTCTTCCTATCGGGCAGCAGCCGAATTTATCAATTCCAGCGGTGCCGATGTTGCGTCTCTGCAGCACGAGTATGGAATTTTTGGGGGACGGTCCGGCAGCCATATCCTGCATCTTCTGGAGCACCTCAACATGCCGGTTGTCACAACCTTGCATACAGTTCTCCGCGAGCCCGACGTCAACCAGCTCGTCGTCATGCAGGAGATTGCCGCGCGTTCCGACCGCCTGATTGTGATGAGCGAGCACTCCTCTCGCTTTCTGCAGGACGTGTTTCGCGTTTCCGAGGAAAAGATTGAACTGATTCCTCATGGCATCCCCAACCTGCCGTTCGAGGAACCTGCATTCTTCAGGAAACTGTCTTCGACCGAAGGAACGACCGTCTTGCTTACGTGCGGACTCCTGTCTCCCAACAAAGGACTTGAAAATGCAATCCGCGCGCTGCCGCAGATTCTTTCTCGGAACAGCGACGTGCTATACATCATTGCTGGCGCAACGCACCCGCATGTTCGGCTGGTCGAAGGCGATCGGTATCTGCTCCAGCTACAGACTCTGGCGACGGAGTTAGGAGTGGAAAACCACGTGGTCTTTCAGAATCGCTTCCTCAGTCCGCAGGAGATGGCTTCGCTGGTCTGTTCAGCCGACATTTACGTCACACCTTATCGTTACGAGGCGCAGGCAGTATCGGGAACCCTTGCCTATGCCCTGGGTGCCGGGAAGGCGATTATCTCGACGCCGTATTGGCACGCTGCCGAACTTCTGAACAATGGACGCGGCACGCTGGTTCCCTTTGAGGATCCAGCCGCGATCGCCCGTGCGGCTATCGAACTACTGGACAACGATGCTGCGCGCCGTTCGATGCGCAAACGTGCTTACCTCTATTCAAGACCCATGGTGTGGAACCAGGTGGCCCATTCCTACATGCGTACCTTTGTTCGAGCTTGCTCGAATCGCATGCAACCTGCACGAATGGAGGTTCCCCTCCAGCCTGTCGGTCGGATCGCTGTAGATCGGCGTACCGGCTCCCTGATGGCGTTCTCCGGCATTCCTTCACCCGGAAGTGAATTATAAAAGGCGCTGCTGACTTACCCCAAATTCCCCGACACTTGCTGCTTGAGATAACGGAGTAGAAGTGCGGTCGAGAGCGCGATGACAGCACCCGATACGAATTCTGCGGTAGAAGAATCAGACGAGAAGGGACGCCCGGCGGGCCTGGACTCGGCGGGAACTCCGCCGCCCCCGGACAAGTCTTCGCCCGTTGCAAAGGCCAGGAACCACAACATCCGCATCTCCTCTGCCGTCCTCGATGCGGCGGGGAAGGACGGCGATGCACTGTTTCAGTCGCTGCACACGACACCCGAGGGCCTGACCCAGGCGGAGGCTGAAGCGAGAGCGCGCACTGCGGGCCCGAACGAGGTTGCGCAGGAACGCCGGCGCGGCTGGTTCATGCGCCTCCTGATCATCCTTCGCAATCCGCTGGTAATTCTGCTGGCAGCTCTCTCATCGATCTCCTTTGCCACGGGTGACGCGCGCGCCGGGACGGTGATGGCATGCATGGTGGTGCTCAGCGCTACTCTCCGATTCGTGCAGGAAGCCCGGGCGGACTCGGCGGCGGCGAAGCTCAAAGCCATGATTCACGTGACTGCCAATGTCTTTCGGGATGGCACGGCGGAGGAGTTGCCGCTGCGCGATCTGGTCCCCGGGGACATCATCAATCTGCACGCAGGCGACATGATCCCCGGCGATGTACGGATTCTCACTGCCAAGGATCTGTTCGTGAGCCAGGGTACGTTGACCGGTGAGTCCTATCCCGTTGAGAAGTTCCATGATCCGGACCCCAAGGCCTCCAATTCGCCGATCGACCTGAAGAACATTTGCTTCATGGGGACGAGCGTTGAAAGCGGAACCGCAACCGCGGTTGTGGTGGTGACGGGAGTCAACACTTATCTCGGCACCATGGCCGGCTCGATCACGGAGCAAGCGCCGCCGACCAGTTTCGACCGCGGCCTGAGCCGCTTTACGTGGCTAATGATCCAGCTCATGGCGGTCATGGTGCCTCTGGTCTTCCTGATCAACGGCTTTACCAAGCACGATTGGAAGAGCGCGTTCTTCTTCGCGATGGCTGTGGCCGTCGGTCTCACCCCCGAGATGCTGCCCATGATCGTCTCCGTGTGTCTCTCCAAGGGGGCCATCGCGATGAGCCGCAGGAAAGTGATCGTTAAGCGGCTTAATGCCATTCAGAATTTTGGTGGAATGGACGTACTGTGCACGGATAAGACCGGCACGCTGACCGAGGATCGTGTCGTGCTGCAGCGACATTGCAACGTAGCGGGACGGGAAACCGACGAGGTGCTGCTGGACAGTTACCTCATCAGCCACTTCCAGACCGGCCTTAAGAATCTGCTCGACACGGCGATTCTGGATTGCTCGGATTTCCATCAACAATCGCTGATCGAAAAGTATAAGAAGCTCGATGAAGTCCCATTCGACTTCAGCCGACGCATGATGTCGGTCATGGTGGAAACTCCTGAAGGTAAAGCAATCCTGCTCACCAAAGGCGCTCCGGAAGAGATATTCCACCAGTGCTCTCAATTCGAGTTGGACGGGAAGCTGTCGCCCATGGATCCCGGGCTGATGAAAGGGTTGCGGGATGAATATGCGAGCCTCAGCAACGATGGCTTCCGGGTTCTGGCCGTAGCCGTCAAGGAACTACCGGGGAAGAAGATCTGCTCAAAGGAGGACGAGTGCGACCTGGTTCTTAAAGGGTACGTTGCATTTCTCGATCCGCCCAAGGGTACGGCGGCCATTGCAATCCAGGCGCTGCACAAGCACGGCGTAGGAGTAAAGATCCTCACCGGCGACAACGACCTGATCAGCCGCAAGGTGTGCCGGGACGTGGGACTTGAGCCCGATCCAATGCTTCTGGGCGAGGCCGTGGAGAAGATGCGGGACGGGGAATTGGCGGATGCGGCGGAAAAAGCGACGCTTTTCGCACGTCTTACTCCTGCTCACAAGCAGCGGATCGTTCGCCTTCTCCGCAGCAAGGGACATGTGGTCGGCTTCATGGGAGACGGAATCAACGATGCTCCCGCACTGCATGCCGCGGACATCGGCATCTCAGTGGATACGGCCGTGGACATCGCCAAGGAGTCGGCAGATCTGATTCTGCTGGAGAAAGACCTCATGGTGCTCGACGGGGGCGTGATTGAAGGACGAAAAGTCTTCGCGAACATTCTCAAGTACATCCGGATGGGAGCGAGCTCCAACTTTGGAAACATGTTCAGCGTGCTTGGAGCGAGCGCCTTTCTCCCGTTCATCCCGATGGCGCCGATCCAGATATTAACGAACAACATGCTGTATGACTTCTCCCAGGTGCCTATTCCGACGGACGCGGTGGATGAAGAACTGGTGGCGCGGCCGCGGCCCTGGGACGTCGGAGAAATCAAGAGGTTCATTCTCTGCATTGGACCCATCAGCTCGATCTTCGACTACAGCACATTCTTCGTCATGCTCTACCTGTTCAAGTGCTGGGATCCATCGCGCGCTCCGTTGTTTCAGACGGGCTGGTTCGTCGAGTCCATCATGACGCAAACCCTCATCATCCACATCATTCGCACCAATAAAATCCCCTTCTTTCAGAGCCGCGCAAGCTGGTCTCTGACTCTGACAACAATGGCTATCATGGCCTTCGGAGCGTGGCTTCCGTACTCACCACTGGCCTCATCGCTTGGCCTCGTACACCTGCCGGGGCTTTACTGGCCGATTCTGCTGGTCACACTGCTTGCATACTCGTGCCTCACGCAAGGGATCAAAGTTTGGTTGCTGCGGAAGAAATGGATTTGAACCGGCATCCGTTGTTCCTGGCCCTGACCGGCTGCGGTTGATTCGAGAACAAGACCTGCGATTCCTGGGTTGCGGCGCTTCCTCGATCGAAAGGGACTCAAAATGGTTGCAGGCAAGAAGGAACATCATCATACCGGACGCATTGGCTGACTGCGCGCAGCGGTTTTGGGCGCGAACGACGGCATCCACTTCGGTAGGGGAATTCAGCTGCGGAACTTGCAGCAGGGATGTCTGCTAACTGACAGCTCCGCACAACGAGAATCGCTGCGAATCAAAAAACAAAGCGAGCAAGGAGATAAACCGTGTTGTTGTCACTTGCATTGCGCCCGGCGCCGTCATAATTCGTGGCTGCTCCGTTAAAGCGAGTGTAGGCGGTATACTGCGCGGCGAGATCGAGATTTTGCATTGGCCAGAACGAGAAGTTGGCGATATATCCGGCGTTTCTGGGGCTGCCGTTGGCGCTGCCCGTGATCGCGGCCGGTGCGAACAACGCGATGTCGGAAGTACCCGACGTGACGAAGCCTCCAAAAATGGCGGAGTAGCGGTTTCCGAAATGGTATTCGGCGTTCGCATTGCCTGAATTCAAATGATGTGCGATGAGATCTGCGGCCCCGCCTGACTGACTGGCAACAAGCGCCGAATTCTCGCGAGCAAAGGCCCCACGCACGGAAATTACATCTTTGCCAAGGGTGTGATCGTACTGAAAATCCGGACCAAAATCGGTGTAGCTATCCTCGGGCCCCGTGACGGCCCCAGGGGTGGATTTCACATGGATGCCGTAGACGCCGACTTCCAGGCTGTCTTTCCGCCCATTTTGTTCCCAGGCCAACCGCCAGTAGGGCGCCACCCCGCGAATGTTCAGCGAGGTTCCCTGGCCGTTTGTCGGCTGAGGACTGCCGATGTGATCGGAGCGGTAAATGGTTCCGTCGAAATACAGATGCTGGTTCCACATCGTATAAGCTCCGATGCCTGCAACACTCTGCGCCAGCGGGCCGTTGATGAGGGCTGCCGCTGCAGGAGTTGGAGCCGAGTCACTCGCGATGAAGGGGTACCCATAGGCCGGCGTGCTGTTCCACAGATCTTCGACCGTGGGATTGTTATTAAGAGTCAGACCGTAGACCCAGTCTTTACCCTTGAACTGTTTCTTATCGGCATAGCGGATGTCGGTGTTATCGATGCTGAAGTGATCGTCCTGCGCGTCATAGGTTACCTGGAGAAAGCTGCCGACGTGCGAAGCCCACGCCCCGGCGAGAAAGAGCGAAACATCCTGGGGGAATTCGAAATTACCATCCTGGGTTCCCGTCTGGGCGGCCCTGGTGCTCGTGAACGAAGTCTCAAACCACGCTCCCAGAGGCAGAGATGCGAGCATATCCAGCCCGGATCGGCGCCCGCCCGATTCAGCCACAATATCAGTGTTTTTCACCTTGTCGATGTAGCCCATCAGCTTGAAGAGCCTTCCAGCGGCGTTCAACTCAGGGGGAGTGTAATGGCAGCCGCTGCACGGTAGTCCCGTTTGACGGGCATAGCTGGGAAGCGCGATGGCGTCGGGCACCAATCCGCAGAAAGCCAGCACAAAAAACAATGAGCCGAGGACTGAGTTACGCATGGCGACCATCTTTCTGGCCGGAGCTACCGGCAATGCGAAATAGTGACAGTTATCGTTGTGCATAGACCACTCCAGTAACTCGCCACGGGGGATCGGAGACGAGGCGGATGTATGCGATCAAAGCCTGAATATCGGCTTTGCTGAGCGTGGCGCCATAGGGCGGCATGAGGGCGGAGCGGTTCAGGGCTGGTCCGCCATGACTGATGATGGCGATCAGATCGGAGTCGCTGAGTTTGTTGAGGGTCTCTCCTTCGGTGAAGGAGTGTGGCTTCTCTGCGAGATTGTCGTAATTGGATACTCTTTGCGGAGAGGATTCCTGATCGTGGCAGCGGGCGCAGTACTGGTCCTGGAGCTCGTAGCCGAGTTGCTGCTGATACCCTGCAGCCAATTCGGTAATTTTCAGGACGAGTTCCTTGCCGTCTTTGTCGTTCGAAGCCGCGATTAGCTCATAGCGGCCTGAAACGGCGCCCAAAGTCACGTTGGTGGTGACCTGTCCGCTGGAATCCGTCAGGCTCTCGGCAGGATCAAAGCTCATGCCTACCGGTGCGCTGAATCTCACCAACGCGCCAGTGACAGCATTTCCCTGGGAATCGTTGACCTGCACTACCAGCGGCTGCGGCAGCATCGCGCCTGGCGTGCCCAGTTGTTTGCCGCCGCTCGACTCCGCGATGGCGGAGCCTGTGGCTGTCGCATGGAGCGCGGGGGCCGAGGCGGGATGGCGCGTACATCCTGCGGCCAGTGTCAGCGCCAGTGCTCCAGAGAGCCACTGAATTCTTCTCATCGCTTTGCCTCCCGGGTTGCGGGGGTCTTCTGTGCCATGAGGAATGCGGTCAATGCGCCGGCGTCTTCGTCGCTCATGTTCTGGTTGGGCTCCATGGTGCCTGGGCGCAATGCCTGAGGGTTCTTCAGCCAGTGAAAGACCCATGCTGCATTGAGCCGTGAACCGACCTGAGTCAGTGGAGGTCCGATGTAACCTTTGTCCTGCTGCGGATTCACCATGTGGCATGACTGGCAGGCGTATTTCGAATAGAAGAGTTGGCGCCCCTGCTCAACCAGGGCCGGGGAATAGCCGGTGATCGGCGTGGAATCGCGGTCGATATCCGCTGTCTGGTACACGGTCATGAAGTAATCCGTTAGGTCGGCGCGTTCGCTGTCAGAAAGGTTGAACTTTGGCATGCGGCGGATGAGGGCAGGACGCAGAGTGTTGGGGTTCTTCAGAAAGTCATCAAGCCATTGGCGCTGCACGGCAGACCCCTCCCAGGTGAGGTCCGGCGCCATATCGCCTCCGCGACCGTTGATGCGATGACAGGCAAAGCAGTTCAGCTCAGCCATTAGCTTCCCGGCGTGCCCTGCTGGCTGGTAGGTCGAAATCTGCGGAGAAGGGATCTGCAGGCGCGAAGGCAGCGTGAAGCTTCGATCGGTCAGAGACAGGAGGGCCGTGGTCAGGGCATCGGCCTGGTCGGCCGTGAAGCTGTACTGCGGCATGCGCAGAGTGGCGCCGAAGGCGCGCGGCCGCCGAATCTTGGCAGCCAGGTAGTCAGGCAACGCCTGCTGCATACCGGGCAGGAAGACCAGCTGCGCGAGAGGCTTGCTGCCGATGCGGCTCAGTTCGGGCGCAAAGTTCTCCGGCTTCTGGATTCCGCGGATCTCGTGGCAGACAGCGCATCCGTATTCTGTGACCAGAGCTTTTCCGTGCGCGATTTGCTGCGGCGTCGCCGGCTCCACGTGGACATTCGTCAGGAAATCGGGATCCGTCTTGCTCTCCACATAGCCGCTCACGACTTTGAGCTGCTGGTCGGTCCAGCGGTAGCGCGGCATTAAGGTATGGGAGTTATAAGTACGGGGATCCCGCAGCCAGGCCTGCAGCCATTCCGGCTTGACTTTGGTCCCGACGCGCGTCAGCTCGGGACCCAAGTCTCCGCCCACCAGATTTCCGGCGGCGTTTTGCACGGCATGACAGGAGGCGCAGAAAGCCTCGCCGTAGAGACTCGCTCCCGCCGCTGGATCTGGCGCGGGGCTCGACTTTGTGGCCGCGGCGGGGGCGATGTCTGCCGGTAGCGGCTCGCTGTTCGCCATGAGAAAGGCGGAAATATCTCGGGCGTCGGCGTCGCTGAGCTGGAAGTTCGGCATGGTTGCCGATGCAGCATAGCTCGCCGGATCCTTCAGCCAGGCGTAGATCCACTCGCGTGTGGTCTTGTCCGCAATGTGCGTGAGCGGCGGCGGCTGGTCGGTCGTGGCCATGGTGCTGCCGTCCGGCAACCTGATTTGGTGACACCGCACACATCCATAGCGGGCCAGCAGTTCGCGGCCTTCATTGAGTTTTGGAGTTCCTGGCAGCGCAACGTGGTGGCACTGGCCGCAGGAGGCCTCGATGTAGCGCGCCGGCAAAAGGGGTTCTTCTCGCGCGAGCGTGCTGTGGTGAGCTTCCGTGACGGTCGTGGCTGCGCCCTGGCCGCGATGGCAGACCACGCACCCAAATTCATCCAGACGATGCGGGATCGGCGGGTGCCTGCGGAAGGGCTGCGTACTTACATCCACAAGGCTCGCCTCGTCGAGACCCGTGTGGCAACTCTGGCAGCGATCCACCACCCCGAGATCCGGCAGCCATATCTGACGGATGCCGCCCTGAAAATGCCGTTGCAGGGTCACGGCATCGCCACGGTCGTGGATCAGGCGTAGGTATTGCTGCTGATAGTGACGCCACTCGCTGAAATGATCCTTGGCCGGAGCGATCGCCAGAGCTATCAACAGGAGAAGGCTCACCACGCCAAAGAGGCGGATGAGATCGCGCGACAGAGCCTGGCAGAAGGAGACGAGTTTAGCCTTCATCGACGGCACTATCCCCTCCATGGCAAAACCCATGACCATCCGGGCCCGCGGAAGAAAGTGCCCACGACGGTCAGCACAATCAGTTCGAAAAGAAACCAGGTCATAACCCACCAGGAGACGGGTTTTGAGGCGAGATAGCGGCGAGAGCGGCTGGAGGAATGAGGCGAACTGAACGCCGCAATCAACATCAAAGCAGCGACGATGAGGGTTGGAACCAGCGCCACATATACGTCGAAAAACCAGAGGAAGAGCGACAGGCCAAGGGCCCCGACATAGAAGATGTGGAGGCGGCGGCCACGATTCTTCAGGAATAGTCCGTCGGCTTCGATATTGACGTTGAAGTACGGGATGACGACGAGCGCCACGACCAGCACGGTGGGAATGAGAACGCCCGCGACCACAGGCGGGAAATAGTGCAGCATCTCCTGCAGCCCGAGGAAATACCACGGAGCCTTGGCCGGATTGGGCGTGTTCGTTGGATCGGCAATCCCTTCGAGCGGCGCATTGAAAAACAGGGAGATCAGCACCAGAGCGATGGCGAGGATTTCAATGGCCAGCGCGATGCGCAGCAATCCTTCCGGAAAAGTCTGGACCTGTTCCTCGTCGCTGACTTTTACCTGCGCTGAGGTTCGGCGGGTGACGAAGAGGACGCGCTTCTGCGACTTGCGGATGTCGGAACCGACGCCGGCGACAAAATCCTTTGGCTCTGTCATTGCTTCCCCACCAGCACTTCGTCGTTGTCCGTCGCAGGTACTTCGGGTTGCGGCGCGGATTCTCTGGCGGGTTCGCTCTGCCGCACATAGAGGCCTCCATCTTTGCGAATCCTCCACATATGCACAGCGACGAAAAGCACCGCCGCCAGAGGAAGAACAACGCAGTGCAGCACATAGAAGCGCAGCAGAGCATTGGCGTTGACCTGGTGGCCTCCTAACATGAGGAAACGAACCTTGTCGCCAAAGACAGGAACAGCGGATGAGATATTGGAGCCAACGGTAATTGCCCAGAACGCCAGCTGATCCCAGGGAAGCAGATAGCCCGTGTAACTCAAGAGCAGCGTGATGAGCAGGAGGACGACGCCGATGACCCAGTTGAATTCGCGCGGGGGACGATAGGCGCCGCGATAGAAGACGCGGAACATGTGAGCGAAAACCAGCAGCACCATGGCATGCGCAGACCAGCGATGAAGATTGCGGAGGAACATGCCGGAGGAGACGACGAACTTGAGATCCTTAACATCGGCATAGGCCTGCGGTACCGAAGGGTGGTAATAAAGCATCAGCAGGATGCCGGTGATGACGAGAATGAAGAAGGTCCCGAGCGTGAGCGCGCCCAGATACCAGGTCGCTCGGAAGCCGAGCATGCGACGCCGCACTTTGGTCGAGAAAAGGTGCAGGAAGATGTTCTGCTGGATGGCGAGAGCGCGATGGAGGGTGCTGGATCCTGTGCCGCTGCGAAACACGGAGCGCCAGACCCGCGTGCGTTCCAGCCTGTCGAGGAACCCCTCGTTCTTGTCCGTCATCTTCAGATCCTCAGAAACTGAAACGGAACGATGGTGGTGGAACGGTCGACCATAATGTCGCCGTCGTCACTTAGCCACGTCCTGAGCCACGGCAGGGGTTTGGGCGCCGGACCTGCGAGCTTTTGTCCTTCACGACTGAATTTGCTGCCGTGGCAGGGGCAGGCGATGATGCCTAACTCCGGTTTCCAGGCCGTCATGCAGCCCAGGTGGGTACAGATCGCATTTAGCGACAAAAAGCCTTCCTGCAGATGAACCAGGTAGATTGCTGAGTTCACATCGAGGGTGACGGACTCGATAGGGTAGCCTTCGGGCTTGCCCGCGTTCACGATCGGAGATGCCTCATAGAGAACGTTGGGCGAGAGGAACCTATAGGTGAAGCCGAGGGTCCCAACCGCGGCTACGCCCAGGGATCCCATGCCGAGCTTGCTAAAGAAGGCCCGGCGGCTGATCTCCTGTTCAATTAGCGGTGGCGTGGATTTGTTCTCGCTCATGACTTCTATCACTTCCTGTCTGCGGCTACGGTGCGGAACGGCGCATCGATGGATTCAATGGAAATCAGGCCTGTCGGTTCGGCGGGAATGAGGTTGTAGGACTCCATCGTGATGGTGCCCACCGGACAGCGCGCGGCGCAGAGGCCACAGCGGATGCAGCGAGTCTCATCTTTCAACATCACCGATCCGGAGATCACGCCGAGTTCGGCGGCGCGCACATTGTCCAACTCGACATGGAGCAGGCTTTCCTGATCGACGAGCTGCTGCAATACTTCCGGCTCGAACTGAAAGCGGTCGAGGCTGACCAGTTCAAGGCAGTTTTCAGGACAGACATCGATGCAGCCGCCGCACAGGACGCATAAGCTGCCATCTTCGAGATTGCCTTCGAAGATGGTGTTGACCCAGCAGTGGAGGCAGCGCTGCGCCTCCAGCTGCGCGGCTTCTTCGTCGAAGCCCAACTCCACTTCGGTCATGCCAGTGCGACGATCGAGGGGCAGCGCGGGGATCGGTTGTCGCACGAGATCGAGAATCCCGAGCGGCA
>JBEKIN010000011.1:0-31801 GCA_050011735.1 Acidobacteriaceae bacterium
TCCGCATGGAGCAGTCCGGCTTCGGTCCCGATCAGCAGGCAGCTTATCAGGGTGCAAAATACGGCTGGCAGAAGTTCATCGGCAACCTCGAGCGTGTAATTGGAGGGTTGGACTGACCATGAAAACAAAATCCGTTGCCTATTGGATAACCACCATCCTCGTCGCGTTTTTTATGACCGGCGGCGTCTCGCAGATATTCCAATATCGGGCCAACCCCCATGGAGTCGTGCCCGCCCTTGGCTACCCAATGTACTTCTTCCTCATCCTGGGCATTTGGAAGGTGCTTGGAGCCATCGCCATCCTCGTCCCGCGTTTTCCGCGCCTCAAGGAATGGGCCTACGCCGGCATCTTCTTCGACCTCACCGGCGCAGTTGCGTCCAACATCGCGGTCGGCGGCAACGCCTTTCACATCCTCGCCCCTCTCTTCCTCGCGCTTGTTGCTGTGGCCTCGTGGGCGCTGCGGCCGCCCAGCCGCACCCTCGGCACCCTCATTCCAACAAAAGGACACCCAAAATGAAAATCAAACTCACCACCGTCTACGTCGACGACCAGGAGAAAGCTCTGCGCTTCTATACCGATGTGCTCGGCTTCGTGAAGAAGGCCGACTTCAGCCAGGGCCCGTTTCGCTGGCTCACCGTGGCCTCGCCCGAAGATCCGGACGGCACCGAGCTCCAGCTCGCCCTCAACGACAAGCCGGCAACCAAAACCTGGCAGCAGGCCATGTTCCAGCAAGGCGAGCGCGCGGCCAATTTCTTCACCGACGATGCCAAGGCCGACTATGACCGCATGAAGGCCCGCGGCGCCGAGTTCACCATGCCCCCCACCGACGTGACTTACGCCACCATCGCCGTCCTCAACGACACCTGCGGCAATCTCCTGCAGTTCTCGCAGCTGAAGCGCTGGTAAGGTGGGCGCCCCACGTCCCTGGTTTTGGGGACGTGGGTTTCGATAGAAGACAGAACACGGTGGGTGCCCCACGTCCCTGGTTTTGGGGACGTGGGTTTCGATAGAAGAGAGACTCCTTCAGGACGCTCGACGACCCGAGGCCAAAGACAGGTTCAGCTCCGCAGCCGCGCGAATCAGAGTCTTCAGAGCCTTCTCGTTCACCTTGTCGCCTTCGTGAAAGTCGATCGCGCGCCTTACCTTGCCCTCGAGACTCGAATTGAAGAGACATGCCGGATCATCCACCGAGGCGCCCTTGGCAAAGGTCAGCTTGACGGCCTTCTTGTAAGTCTCCCCCGTGCAGATCAACCCCTCGTGCGACCACACCGGTATCCCCCACTTCCACTCCTCCACCACCTGCGGGTCGGCTGCGAGAATCAAAGCCCGCAGCCGCGCCAGCATCACTCCGCGCCAGTCGTCCAGTTCCTCGATTCTCGCGTCGATCAGCCGCGATGCGGATTCGACCTTCGGTGCCCCGCTCTTTTTCATAATGAGTGCTTCCCTCCCCTCTGCGCACTCGCTGCCCGCTGCCGGCTGCCCTCTGCCGTAGAATCCTCCCAATGAAATCTCTCCTGATCGCAATCCTGCTCGCCACCCCCGCGGTCGCGCAGACCGCCGCAAGGCCTGCCCAGGTCGTCACTCAGTTTGTCGTATATAACTAACTTCTTACTGGCAATCTGATTCATCAAGTCTATGGGGTAGCGCCCGAACACAAGGAACGCGACTTCCAGAGCCAGATCGTATGAGAGCTCGATAAGCAAGGAGCATACCCCGGAAGGGACCGGGCCGATACCAATCAGGAATTGGTTCCCAGCCCCAGTCTATTGTCTAATTCTCGCAGTATCTGCTGCGCGCTTTCAAGAAGGATTTTCACCTCTTTGGATCGAACCGGGCTGGAGCCGACATCAAGGGTAATTCCCTGCTCAGCTGATGAAGGTTGCTTACCCGATGAGCTTGACTCCAGCCGCTGATGCGCCGCCTCAAGCTTCTCCTGAGGGCTCAATCTGTCATTTGCCTGGACGAAGAGATTCGCAACGTGTATGAGAGTGTCATAGGTTGCAGCACTCATTAATACGGCGCGGCGCTTCCCGTGCTTCCGGATCACAACCTTGATTGCGGGATTCTCCTGAATCCGCTCGATAGTGGGCAGAAGGCCACTTCTCAGATCGGTCACATTGGCCTCTTCCAGGTCCTCTTCAAGCACATCTGCAACCTTGCGCCGGGCCTCATCCTGCGATGGGGCTGCCATGCGTTGCCTTGCCGCGACGGTACGAGTCATCATGCGCCTCCAGAGAACTTCACCCTGTGCAACTGTACAGTTTTCTGTACGGTCATGTCAATAGGTCGAGCAGCTGTTCCGCCTGGCTGGCCCGGGTCTCGATTTTGAGACCCGGGATTGCGCGAAGCGCCGGCTCTTGTTTCCCGACGGCTCGGGATCGCCGGGATGAGGTTCGTATCAGGGCCCGACTTCTAGAGCCTGCCCTGAGCGGAGCGCCGGAGGCGCGCAGACGAATGGGGGCCGCAAGAATAAGCGGCGCGCAGCGCCTTCCATGGTTCGGTCGCGTCCGTGTGCCAGTTCCTGGCACACGGCCGCGACCGAACCCCCCGCCTTCCCGCCCAAAATTTCCAAAAGTTCCCCAAACCCTCATATGTGGGAAATTTGTCAAGACCCGGCCTCAAAATCCAAAGTAATTACCCAACATTCCGCGCCACTTACACCCTTATACCCTCAAAGAGTTTTGGCCGGTTTATTCCCTCCATATGATATTCTGAACTTATAGGATAGAAAAAGAAAAAGGCTCAGCCTCCGCGGCTGGGCCTTTTGTTTTGTTCGCATCGCATCATCATCTATCGGAAGGAGGAAAAGGCACGATGAACCTTCGCACGCACGCCACGGGCGGTTTGTTTCGCTGTCCACCGTTCACAGCTCCAGGCTCCCGGCTCCCCGCTCCGCGCGGCTTTTCCGTTTCGGAGAGGAGAGAGCCCATGCCGCCTACCCACCTAACCCCGGGTAACCCCTCGGGTCACCTGCCAAAACCCCCTGGCAAAGTCGCCCAGATTCAGCAGCTTGCCACAGCCAAAAAGGGCCCTCCCGGAACCCCCGCGCTTGCGACCACTTGCCACAGCCTCGACCCTGGGGGGAGGGGGTACACCGCACTTTCGTCCCCTTCCGATGCTGTAGCTGCCGGCTGCATCTACCGCCCACTGGCTACCGGCTCCCGCCCCTCTGTGCCCTGTGCTCTGCGCCGGCTCCCAGTACCTTGGTGACCTGTTCCCAACCCCAATCCAATCAGGAACCAGCCCGCAGAGGGGGGGAGGAGAGGGGGGCACAGTACCTTCGTCCCTTCCACGGGGATGAGGTCATGACGCTTTTTGTAACCTGTTACCCGTAACCTGTAACCTGCTAAGGCTGAGCCATGAAAACCCTTCTGCTGGCCGATCCGGTCCGCTATCCGCGCATGACCACCGAGGAGCTGCGCTCGACCTTCCTGCTCGACGGGCTCTCCACGCCCGGCGCTCTGCAGCTGGCCTATGTCGATCTCGACCGCGCCGTCGTCGGCCACGCCGCTCCCACCGACAAACCGATCCCTCTGCCCACGTTTCCCGAGCTGCGCGCCGGCTACTTCACCGAGCGCCGCGAGCTTGGGGTGCTGAACATCGGCGGACCCGGCACCGTCCACGTCGGCCAACAGACCTTCACCCTCGACAACCTCGACGTCCTCTACATCGGCCGTGGCCATCCGGAAATCCATTTCGAATCGAAGTCCGGGAACGAGCCGGCAATCTTCTATCTGCTCAGCTATCCCGCCCACGCCAGCTACCCGATCACGCTGGTGAAGAAGGCCGACGCCAACCCCACCACCATCGGCTCACCGGAAACATGCAACCTCCGCACGATCTGCAAATACATCCATCTCGACGGCGCAAAAAGCTGCCAGCTAGTCATGGGAGTCACGCATCTGCACAGCGGCAGCGCCTGGAACACCATGCCTCCGCACACCCACATGCGCCGTTCGGAGATTTACATGTACTTCAACCTCGCGCCCGACGCCCGCGTCTTCCACCTGATGGGGCCGCCCAACGAGACCCGCCATCTGGTGATGGCCAACCGCGACATCGTCGTCTCGCCCGGCTGGTCGATCCACGCCGGCATGGGCACGCGCGCTTATAGTTTCTGCTGGGGCATGGGTGGAGAGAATCAGGATTACGCCGACATGGACCCGGCACCGCTCGATTCCCTGCTGTAAGGGAATGTCTGATCAAGTCCACGTTTTGAAGGGGCACGGCTTCAGCCGTGCCGTAAGAGCTTGAAAATGAAGTGGGCTTCAGCCCCTGAGGGGTGGTTCGACCGCTTTATCAGAGCCTCCTCTAAGTTTCACCACCTCAGAAAGGATCACCAATGAAAACAGTTCTTCTTGCCGCCGGCTTTTTCGCAACCGTGCTGACCGCCGCAGCGCAGAGTCCGCAACCCGTGCCGCACGATCCCGTCATCGTGGTTCCAGGTCTGGATCTTCACGCGCAGCTCGACAGGTTGGTCGCCGACGCAAAGGCCAAAGGATCGAGCGGCGCCAACCTGGAAGACTACGGCAGCTACAAAATTGGCCTCTCCGTCCGCACCGTCAGCGGCGGCGCCGAAGTGCACGCCCACTGGGATGACGTAATGATGGTCCAGGAAGGCAGCGCCACCCTCATCACCGGCGGAACGGTGGTCGATGGCAAAACGGGGGACGATGGCGAAACCCACGGCGCAAAAATCGACGGAGGCCAGTCGCAGAAGATCGGACCCGGCGACGTCCTCACCATCCGAGCCGGCATACCGCACCAGCTGATCCTCGAACCAGGTACTATTTACGGCGCGATGGTCGTCAAGGTTCACGAGCCCTGACCGGCCACAAGCTACCCGCTGGTTTCGCTACCGGCTACAGGCTACCGGCTGCGTCACCGCCCGTAATGCTGAGCGAACGGCGACGGAACATGAACCCGCTTCCGCTCCCTCACACCCAGCGATGCCGAAATCTCACGGCAGCAGCGCATCAAATGCTCCGCAATCCCCGGCACGCTTTGCTGCGTGATGCGAGCCGTCGGCCCGGACACGCTGACCGCGGCCATCGGATGCCCGCTCTCGCTCAGGATCGGCGCGCCGATACAGCGCACACCATCCTCCACTTCCTGATCGTCGATGGCATACCCGCGCCGGCGCACCCGATCCAGCGACCGCAGCAGCGCCTCCGGCGTCATCAGCGTCCGGTGCGTGAAGCGCACGAAGCGAATTTTGCCGATGATGTCCGCGGCCTCCTGCTCGGGTAGAAACGCCAGCATCGCCTTGCCCATCGCCGTGCAGTACACCGGGTTCGACGCCCCAATCCGCGACGACAGCCAGGTGCGGCGATTGTTGGGCTCGACCTTGTCGAGATACACCACCGTCGTTTTCTGCAGAACGCCGAGATGGATCGTCTCGCCCACCTGCGCCGAGAGCCGGCGAAACCACGGATGCACGCGCGCCCGCAGGTCGATCTGCTCCACCGCGCGGCTGCCCAGCTCGTACAGCTTCAGCCCCAGGCGAAACCGGTTCTCCAGCGTGCGCTCGATGAGCCCGCAGCGCTCCAGCACCATCAGCGCCCGATGCGCCGTGCTCTTGTGCAGCGCCATGCGCTCGCACACCTCCGCCAGGCCCAGTGGCCCTTCACTTTCGCCCAGCAGCTCCAGCACCGCGACCGCTCGATCGAGGCTTTGCAGCTGATACGGATCGGCAGACCCGCGGGCTTTTCCGCCAGCCGTCTTTGTCTCGCGGCTCAGAGCCGGCGCTTCCACGGCCTTCGCTCGCTCCTGTGTCGCCGCTTTCATCGCGCCAGCCACCCGCCGTCCACGACCAGAACCGTGCCGGTTACATAGTCGCTCGCCGGCGACGCCAGAAACACAGCGGCCCCGGTCAGATCTTCGGGCTCGCCCCAGCGTCCCGCAGGAATCCGCTCGAGGATTTGCCGGTTGCGCGTCTCGTCCTTTTGCAGCGCCGACGTATTCTCGGTGCGGAAATATCCCGGCGCGATGGCATTCACCTGCACATTGCGTGACGCCCATTCGTTGGCCAGCGCCTTGGTCATCTGCGCGATGCCGCCCTTCGACGCGACATACGCGGCGATCCGAATCCCACCCTGGAACGACATCATGGAGGCGATGTTGATGATCTTTCCCTGCCGCCGCTTCAGCATTTCTCGACCTGCGAGCTGACAGAGCTGGAACGCGCTGGTCAGGTTCACCTGCAGCACCCGCTTCCACGCCTCCAGCTCGTGATCCTCGGCGGATGCGCGATGAATCGTTCCCGCATTGTTGACCAGGATGTCCGGAGCGCCCATGGCGACGACCACATCGGAGAAGAGCCGCTCTGCGCTGTCCTCGGCGCTCAGATCGGCGGAAAAACTGCGCCCCTCGTGCCCCAGCTTGCGAATCTGACTTGCTGTTTCTTCCGCCGGCCGGCGATTCCCGTGGCAGGCGACGGCCGCACCCGCCTCCGCCAGCGCGAGGGCAATGGCAGCGCCCAGACCGCCGGCCGCGCCCGTTACCAGCGCGGTCTTTCCATCCAGCCGAAAGCGATCCGCCACACCCGTCCTCCTTGCCCCTGCCATTCCGCAACAAGGTACGCCGTACCTCACCGCGAATCGCGCAAACATGCCATTCTCCGAACGCCCGGAAGCTATTGTCAAGCAGCCATGCCCGAATCACCGCAGAACGCAGAAAGGGCCGGGGGAGGATTCCCCGGCCCTTTCGGTAAGGCTCGTTACCGGCGTGGCTTTGTTTATGTGGTGCCGTTTGGAATTAACCTGGCACCCATCAACTTGGTTGAAATGGCCGCGTAGATATCGCTGATGGCTGTGATCCCGGAATTATCGCTGTTGGCGGTGCAACCGCTGTCTCCGCCCGTGACTTTGTAGTCGCTGTAGAAATAGGGCGAAATCGCATCGCCGGTCACCTGCGTGGCCATTTTCTGCATCGCCTGACACGGGGTAATGTTTGGATACGTTCCGGCGCTGACGTCGCTGCCGCAGTTGCTGGAGTTCGATGAGGCCGGCGAGCCATACGCGATGGTGAAGACCAGCGTATTGTTCGCGGTGCTTCCGGAGGCGTAAGTTGCCGCATACTGCGAAGCAGTCACTTCCTGTCCGCATTCGCCCACCCATGAAGGGTAGCTCCCGTTACTGGAGGCTGTTTTCCAGGTGCCCGGGTATGTATAGGCAGAGGTGTTGAGCGATTGTGATGCGGTCGGCGAACCACTCGAAGTTTTGGGCAGATAGGTCGTCGTCGCCGCGGTGGCGGAGCTGGGCATCGCAAATTCCGGACCCGTGGATCCAGGCCAGTACTGCGGCGCCGTTGCGTTGCCGTCACCCAGGATAATGATCGCGTTGCTGGAGTTGGCATGACTGGCCTGCTCCTTCAGCAGAGCAGCCTGCGCAGCATAAATTGCGCCCGGATAATACGTGCCGAAGTCGCCGTCGTAGCTGGAAGGAGCCAGACCACCACATCCACTCACCGCGCCGACCGCCCTTATCAGGTTCGAACTGGTGTTCAGGCTCGTCGTTCCGCCTGATGAAACCGTGTTGTAGTCCGCAAGAAACGGCGTGATCTGGTAGGTAGCCGGATAACTGCCGCTCGGAATCGTGTATCCGGCCGTGCTGGTCGGCGCGGGAGGAAAGCTGTACGGCAAGGCCCACGCGATGCCCGTCCACGGTGGCTGGTAGTCGAGCTGTTCCGAAAAGGTGCTGGTGGTGCTGCCGTTGCTGTTGTTGCCGCTGCTGGTATTGATCGGCTTGATAATGGGGGCGTAGCCGGGGGAGAGGTTCCAGTACGAGACTCCGAGATAGCTGGACGGAACGGTAGTTGTGCAACCGAAAGTCTGCGCCGCGCCGGTGTTGGTGATGGCCACGCCTGCTTGCGCGTTGCTCCCTGCGACCACATTGGGGAAAGTGAACAGCGCCACATCGTCGTAGCTGGTGTTAAGACCCGTCAGCAGCTGCTGCACGCCGTTCAGCGCGCACTGTTCCTGGGTGATACCGCCGCAGTTGCTGTCAGTGTCGTTCATCGAAAGGGTGGAGTCGACGATCAGAGCGATGTTGTAAGGCACGGGCCGAGCATTGGTGGCCGTTGAGGTGGCGCTCAGAGTGATGTTCGGCTTTCCAAAGATACCGGCGAATAATGTGGGAACGGTGGCAGTTTCGGTCACCGATACCGCATTGGGAATGGTCACCGTGCTGCCCGACGTTGTGCATGGAATGCCCCAACCCGACACCGTTGTCAGGCACAAAGGCGTTACCGTCGGCGTACCGACGCTGACACCGGAATAGGCATTGTCATCGCCGCTGCCGGCGCTGTAGGTTGCCCCGACCGTGGCGTACTTGGTGCTGGTTCCAGAAAACGATTCCGCAGCCGCCAGGGCCGCCGCATCGGCAGATGCCTGCAACTCGCGCTGGATGACCATGGCGTGGCCGAGGTCAACAACCAGAGCCGCGGTCGCAAGAACCGCGAACAACATCACCACGACCCATGGAATCACCTGTCCGCTCTCGTCGGCAAGTATCAGGCGTGCGATCGAACGACAGTTCCGGCGCTGGCGGGCATTCCCCACCGATCGCGTTTCCTGGTCTTTTCCCTGATTTTTTCCGGCTTTCCGCATAGCTTTTCCTTCCGCCCTCAGTCCTGTGTTCCGGCCTTTCTTCTGCTCAGTCTCACGTAATATCGCAGCCTTCTGCCGAGTCGCTCACTGCACTAATTCGGTACTTTGTGCCGTTAACGAAAACGTCTTGCTCGTCCACCCAAACATGACCGGAGTAACCGGATACACCGCCTGGATCTCGACCGAGTCGCCTTGAGTCATGGCCAGGCCGGAGCACGAGGGGCTCGTGGAGCCGGTCCCGGTGTAGGTGGTAGCCGCCGAGGTCTTGGCCACCGTGTAGGTGATGGTGTAGCTCAGATTTGAGGCGTTGAGGTTCGACACTGAATTTTGAATCGTCGTCGCCGCGTACTTGCAGGGGTCGCCGCTGTCCATCAGCGAAGTGCCACCATCGGTCCCCGGCGCACTCGCTGCAAAACCTCGCGCTCCCCCATTCACTGCGTTGGTCAGAACCAGATACTGGTTGAGGATGATTCCGAAGGAAAAGATCCCGGTGAGGACAACCAGCAGCACCGGGAGAACGAGGGCTGTTTCGGCCACGGTCGAGCCAGCTTCGCCGCGACTCAAGCGTCCGAATCGAGGCCTCAACCCGCTTCCCTGAGCAACAGCGCCAGGAATTGTGTGTAAACTGATGAACCCAAATGCGTTCCGGATTGCCTTACCCTTTGTCATCGCTGCTCTACCTACCTCAAAATCAACCGTGGGCGGAAAAGCTGTGCAGGCGTGCGTGGCAGCTCCCACGGCGCACGCGATCTGCATCCATTCCGCGCAATTCCAGTCCGGGAAATCGTTAACTACAGACTAGTGCAGCCTTTGCAGCGCACAATGCCCACTTGGTGGTAGCACATTTCCGTCAGTAACGGCATAGCTTGTTCAATTAGATACGGGCTCGATTTGTTCCCGAACCTCCGCGTTCCCTCGTGGTTCTGGTTGCGACCGTCGCCGGAGAATACCTTGCCTCAACTGATCCCGTTTGGAATCAGCCTCCCACGGGCTAGATCGCCTGCAAAGTGCCGAACTAAACGAGTTGCTCAGACGGGATCAGGCGCGGACCGTGGATTTCCGCGCTGTAGCTCACTCGTGGACGACGTTCTCCGATGTTCCGGTGAACGCCATCTGGTTCGCGGGCATGAACCCGAGAATAAACTTGAAGTTGACGCCGACCTTGACTTTCACCAGGGCAGCCGTCGACGCTGCTGGTGGTGGTCCAACTGCCGGCGGTCCCGTTGGGTTCTGTCCCGCCTGCCTCCCGCGGCTGCCATCTTTGGCCCCTGGGGGCATCGGCTCCTACTGTACGATTACCGCTTCCGACGTCGCGCTGATCGGCAAGGCGGAGATTTTCAGAAAGGGTATGAAACTATAGCTGTAGCTAACCGTCACCTTCACCAAACAGCCTTGACTATTGGTTTGTGCGCAAGTGGCGCCATCCGGCGTTGTGCCCGGCCAATTCGTCGTGTTAGTTGTCACACTGCTTGATTTAAGTCCCACGGTCGCCAGGGTCTGCACGTAGTTCTGAATATCGGCGCTGGAGGCCGTGCAGCCGTAGGTCATGGTGAAGTTAGGAGGCGCCGAGGTCGAGCAGTTTGTGGCTGTATCTTTACTCCACGTGTAGCCGCGAACCATGGCAAAGCGCGTTCCTTGCTCCGCCGCGTAGTTCGTGAAGTGGTAGGCGTACATCGCAAACATCCATTGAAGCATGCCGAACAAAATGAGTGCCAGGAGCGACGCAGCCAGGGCGAATTCGACCAGTTCTGCACCATGCTCTTCGCGCGCCAGGCGCAACGGCGTCTGCATGTCGGTTCCTTTTTTCATCGATCGCCCCTTTTTCTGCCCTCTCACTCCGCTACTCGCTGCCTCGCAGGCCCGCATTCAAGGGCCCCAGCAGCCAGGAGGAACCTCGCCTGCCTCGCTCCCAAACCGTTGTAAGACTAGCTACCCGCGCTGCGCATCGATGCCGAACTGGACAACGACATCGAGGTATGGAACACACCGGGCCAGGAGAGTAGCGGGTGATAGGTTCCACTAACCGTTACCTTCACGAGATAAACCACGTTGTTGCTGGAACACGACGGCGTAGTTCCGCAGCTTGCACTGTAGGAGGTGCCGTCTGAGCATTCGCAACCATAGGTAGGAGTTGTTACGGACAGGCTCGGCACATCCGGCGCAGCATCCTGGGCAGCGGTGTTCATGCCAGCCGTGTCGGTCGGATTCTGCGACCCGTACACCGCCGCCGCATGCGCTGCACCTGTGAGCTCTGTCGAAATGTAAAGGGCCCGCCCGAAATCGATAGCGCCAACCAGCAGCAGCGAAAAGACCGGCAACACCAGTGCCAGCTCCACCAGGCTTGCCCCGTGCTCGCCTCGCAACAGATGAAATCGATCTTGCTTCTTCATAAGCTACTCCGAAAGTGCAAAGGACCCCAGCGTTTTGCCAGCACCGCCGCCGAGGTATCCGCCGGAACCGTTGATCACAAAAGTTTCGCTGGAGTCAACCATGAAGTCTTTCACATCGACAGCCGTGTAGGATGCACCGCTATTAATTGTAACGCCCGAACCGCTGTTGAGAGTAAGCTGCGCATCGGGAAGATAGATGACACCCTGAAAATAAGACGATGAACCGGAATCGATAGCCATCCCTGAGCTGTTGTTACTGGCCTGCCAATCCAGCATCCCGGCAGTGACGCCCGTTGTCGACGACGTAGTTGTAGGGGCCGTAAGCTGCGCGGTGCTGCCGCTGTTCAATTGCAGCGTTCCGTTTTCGAAATACAATTCCACGCCCGTCCCGGTCAACGTCGCGCCGCTGTTGACGTTGATGCTGCCACCCATGTAGTAAAGGCCGGCTGCCAGCGTCACAGAAACATTCGAGTTGAGATTGAACCCATTCGGGTAGTAGCCCGGCTGCAGAGTCACCCCATTGTTGGGCGTTCCGGTGTTGGTTGAGGAGGTCGCCGGCTGGGTGGGCGGCGTAAGGCTCGCCAGCGGGTCGCTTTGCTCCGTAGTGGTGTGCGTCGGCTGGGTCTCCGAGTCCCCCAGGGTCCAGCTGCAGCTGCTGTTACAGTTGTTGGGACTCCACGTTCCGTAATAAAGGAACGAGGTTGCTTTAACGCTGTCGCCGTTGTCGGTTTGAAGGTTCCCATTGTCGTACAAGCCGCAATTGTTCAAAGTAAAGGTGCCGTCGGAGCTGTTGTATTCGAGTGATTGCGTGTAAACGCAATTACCGCCGGTATTAGCGGTATTAATATATGAATCACCCGCCTCCGCGCGCGCCTGTAGATTCAGGGTCCGAACCCCGAAAATGGAGCCAAAGAACGTGCTTTGCGGCTCGGTAAGGACGACCTCAGCCATATGCGTGTTGCCGTTGTTGGGATCGCTCGTTCCCTGCACGCAGGGACCAACATTAATAATCATGGCTAACGACGACGAGGTAGAGATTGTGCAGCCGGATGACGGAGTGATGGTAGTGCTGGTAATGCCGTCTTCGATCAGTGCTTGCGCCGCCGCCGTGTTCATGGTGGAGCAATCCGCGTTACTGCATTTGCCAAGCTCCAGACCTGCCGCGATCGCCGCTGCATCAGCCGCGGTCTGCAACTGGACCTGCCTGTAATGGACGTAGCCCGCGTCAACCGCCAGCGACATCGCGCCCATGAGGACAGACAGGGAGATCGCAGCCAACACCAGCATGTCTCCGCTCTCGTCGCTCAGTATTGATGAAATGCGGCGCCTTCCTCCGCGCGATTGCGCCCCGTCCCGCCGGGCGGCGGCATTCATGCCCGCTTCGCTTGTCTTGAGGCTATTGCTTAGCCCCTGCGTCTTCCCTTCGGCGCGCAGGGTACGATCGCTGCTCCATCGCATCGCATCTCCTATCTTCAGGGGAAGGGTTAGTTTATTTGCGCAACAAGAGAACCGACATAGCACGAAAGCGTTAAGCGTAAGACAGTACTACGGTTACTCGCCGCCGCACGTCTCGGCCCTCACAGTAATCGTTTCCGAGCTGATGCCGATCGCTGGCCGCAAGTCGCTGGCCTCGTTCCTGGGTAAGGCTCTCTAACGTTGCACGAAATGCCCTCGTCAACTGGTCCCGTTTGGAATCAGCCTTCCAACGCTCAGATCTCCTGCAATGGCCGAGAAAATCTGCGTAAGACTCGTGAAACTGGCCTGCCCTCCGGTGGGCGGAGTGCACCCATTCGAGATGCTCGACCCGTCGGCAAAGAAATACTCCGACGGCCCGCTCGACATCGTCTGCAGTACCGTGCAGGGATTCTGCGCCGGACTGTCGGTCATGCAGTAGCCCGACGAAGTATCCGCTGCGCCGTAGGCCACCACGTAGATCTTCGTGCCCGCGGTCTTGGCCGCCGCGGCCTCAGCGATCCCCTGCTGGCACATGTCTTTGTACGACGGATAGCTTCCGCTCGAATTCAGATACTTGCTCGTGTTGCTGGTAGCCCAGCTCACGCTGTCCGACTGGCCCTGCACCGTTACCGCGCCGGAAGCGTCGCCGTCGCTCAGGATAATCATCACGTTATCCGCCCCGGTCCGCGTGTTCTGTGACAAATATTGCTGCGCGGCATTGATGGCGCCCGCATAATATGTGCCCATCCCGCCCTGGGCAGCCATTCCGCAGTTGCTGCTGGTGGCGCCCGAGGCGATCACCAGGTTGGAGCTGCCGCTCAGTGCCGCGGTCCCGTCCGAAGTTCGGAAGTTGTTCGAAAGCGGCAGAATCTGGTATTCCGCGATCTCCGTTGCCGTGGTTGCGTTGGTCGCATCCGGGTAAGCGATGGGCGTGAAACTTCCGCTGTGCGGGCAAGTGTAGTCATACGACGCAGTCGACGTCGGAGGGAAGGTGAAGAGCGACACCTCGTCCACCGCGGGCTGCCCGCTGCAGCTGCTCAGCCCGGTGTAGCAGGGTGAGAAATCCGCCAGCAGATCCTGAATACCCTGGAGCGCGCAGTAAACCCGGGTCCCGGTGCAATTCAGCCCGCCATCCGGATCGGTCATCGACTGGGTCGTGTCCACCACGATCGCCACGTTAAACGGGGCCCTCGGCGCGCCATGCGCGGCCGCCGTCGCGGTCGCGGAGATGTGCACGGTATTGATGCCGATCACCCGCGCAAAGGTGGTCGGGATCGACGAGGTTTGCGTGACGACCACTGCGTTATCGGCGGCGGGTTGCAGGCACTCGATGCCCCAGCCTTTCACCGTTGTCGAGCAGTAAGCACTCACCGTCATCGCCACTCCGGGAAGGTTCGGGGATGCGTTAGCGTCTCCTGTTTCCGAGCCGTAGGCATGAGCCACCGTTGTATAGGTCGAATTCGGCAACTGCAGCGCTGCCGCCATTGCCGCCGCGTTGCTTGAGGACTGCAGTTGCCGCTCGCACACCATGGCGTGGCCCAGATCGATCACGAATCCCGCGATTCCCATGATCACGGTCAGCATCACCGCCAGCCACGGCAGAGCCTGCCCCTGTTCATCGCGAAACAGCTTCGACAGTGTTTTTCTTCTCAAATTCATTTGGCATTTCCCCTGCATCGCTACTGGATCAGTTCCGTCGTCGTAGCGCTCATCGTGTAAGTGTGAGAACCGAAAGCAAAAACGTTGACGGTCACCGGGTAGGTCACCGTAAGGGCCGCGACCTCTCCGGTGGTCATGGTCACACCGCTGCACGAAGGGGTCGTCGTCCCTGAGCTCGAATAAGCCGTCCCGCCCAGCGTGACCGTATAACGAAGGCTGCTGGATGCCAGTCCGGGAGCTGCGTTTTGCACATCGGTTACCGTCGATGCGCAGGGATCGGCCACATTTCCGCGCAGCAGCGCCAGCTGCTCTGCGCCCGCCTGCACCGCATTGTTCAGCGCCAGATCGTTGTTCAGGGCGATGCCGAAGAAGATCATGCCTGTGATCATCATGACCATCAGCGGTACCACCACAAAAGCCATTTCCGCGAGGGCCGATCCGCTTTCATCGCAGACCGCCAGATCGCGAAGCCGCGCAGTCATCGACGGTCTCCGCTCCGCCTCTTGCGCCGGCCCCTTCCCTCGGAGCTCTGGAATTCTCGTTTCTTCGTGCACCACTGTCTCCTGTACCTCGTCGTTCATGGCAGCTGCCTCGGAGAACCCGCCCCGCTGCCCGCATGGTTCAGCTCAGCAACGCTGTTCTCCCCGTTCTTCAGATCTTTGCGGGCGACGAACACCGCCGCCACTTTGTCCTCGTAGGTCAGCTCGAAGCGCGCGTCGGTGCGCAGCAGCTGGGTCAGCGCCGCTCCATCCGGAGCGATCACCACGCCCGCCGACTGCAGATCCGGATCGGCGGCCCACTTGGCGCCGCCGCTCCACGTTTCGCGCGAACGGTCGATCGCCTTGTCCCCATAGAGCGCCGCGCGCCCGTCAATGCTCACTGGCTCGCGCAGATTCCAGATCAGGAATCCACCCCAGTCGTAATCGTTGAACAGCGGCCCCGTGTAGTGGCGCTCTTTCACCACATCCACCGCCCGCACCGGCATCTTCTCCGCGAGCATGGCCTGCAGCCGCCCGTTGTTCAGGTGCAGCAGCGCGACGCTGGCTGCAAACGCCAGAGCAGCGCTTGCGGCGCTCAGCGCCAGCGCCCACCCCGGCAGGTTCTTCTTGTCTTCGCGCTCTGCGCGCACCGGCAAACCCGCTGCCAGAATCGCGCCCGCCGTAATGGCCATTACCCAGAGATCGCGCCGCGAGCGGAACGAAAGCACCGCCGCCATAGCCAGCATCAGCGTCTCGAACGGCGCCAGCCGCCGGTAACGGAACAGCACTCCGGCCGCGCCCAGGGCCATAAACAGCAGAGCAAAATCGCCCGTCGTCCGGAACGGCAGCGCCAGCATCTCCGCGATGCTGTCCAGCACGCCCGGCTGCGAGCCCAGTTGCCATGCCACTTTGTAGATTCCCGGTCCGTAGGGATTCAGGCATGCCGCGGCAACGCACGCCGCCAGCGCCAGCCAAAGATTGCGCGCTGGCGCGCCTTTGGTTCCCGACTTCCACCAGCGCTCGAGCAGCGGCTCTGTCGCTGCGATTCCCATCACCAGCAGGCCGTCGACAAACTGAATATGCAGATTGGCCCACAGCGCGAACAGCAGCGGCAGCCACAGCAGCTCGCGGCTCCTGCCCGTCTGGCGCACGTGCATCAGGATGTCCATCTCCAGCGCAAAAAACAGAATCGTGAAAAGCCACGGCCGCGGAGTGCTCATGCGCGAAAGGCAGAACATCACGGCGATGGTCAGCACCGCGCGCTGCGTGAAATCCGCCTGCAGCCGGCTCATCATGTGATAAACCGCCGCTGCGATCAGCGCCATCATGGCCGCCGTGAAAATCATCAGCCCCTGCAGATTCATCCACCCGTAGAGCTTCAACAGAATCAGCTCGAACAGCCAGCTATAGGCCTGCCACGGGGTCGCGCCGCTTACGCGCGAGAACGGATCGGTATGAGGAAATGCGTGGTGCTGCAGGATCCACTGGCCCGTGCGCAGGTGCCACCCGACATCCGGGTCGGCGACCGCTCCCGTGGCGCCGCGCAGGCAAACGAACGCCGAAACCGCACACAGTAATCCGATCAGCAGTGCCCGTGCGGCCTGGTCGGTGCGCGATGGATTCGTGTGGGATTCCTGCAACCTGATGCTCCTCTACCCCTCAATGCTCCCGGATGCGCGAGCGCCGGACGCCTGTTCTGCGCGGTGACAGATCGCCCCTCATCTCGCACCGTGAGTGGAAGTTATCGGGGGAAATGTCCTTCATTATGATCAGGGCGCGCTATTTTCTCGTCGATCACCCGCACCCCGCGCCGGATAACACCCTGGTGCACATCTCCCCCGAACGGGGGATTAACCGTGCAGCCAACTTTGCCCGCAGTGGGTTGCCTTCGACGCTATCCCTGCCCTTGGCGGAGGGCCGTGCGCCCAGGTTACCTGCACCGAATGGGGTACGACTTTAGTACTGATGAGGCATGGCTTCCGGATACGCCCTCGGTTACTTCTGATCCTCAGGACACCGCGCTGCCTCCGCCGCCAGGCCAAGTGCAGCAGCGTTGCCGTCATCCCTGAACGAATGGGCATGAAAGTTACTCGAATTCCCCTGCAGGATCTTCTGCGCGGCGAATCCGCTGCCGGCATGGTCGAGTATGTTTTGCTCGCCGCATTGCTGGTTCTCGCGGCTTACTTCGCGCTGCATCACCTGGATCGACGCATCGCGCGAACCTACAACCAAATCGACCGCAAATTCTGATCGGAAGCGATCGCCGCGTGCGGTTCAAACTCGGCGAACTTCTGTTCATCAGGATGCCGGATCGATCGGGCTTCGCATTTTCCGCCGCTGCGGTCGGTGTGATCAACGAAAGTGGCAAGAGCTAACACATAGTGAGGATGGCGTTACACAGCGGGCCACCGCAGAATCACAACAACGATTGAAAGCGTGCTGCATTCGTCGGAACTACGACAGAACGGCAACGCAGCAACCAACAGGGAGGAACAGAATGAACCGACCATCGCGGCTCCTGTCGAGTTTACTGAACGATGAATCGGGCCAGGATCTGATCGAGTACGCCTTGATCGCGGCTCTGATCGCCGTAGCTGCCATCAGCGCAATGAAGGGGCTCGGCAATAAGATCGACAACGAGTTCAACGAAATCGGCAATAGCCTTTGACGGATTTCCTGAGGGCTCTCGTCTTCATCGCACAAGCGGCCAGGTAACGGACGTTCAGTACCGCCGGTAACGACGATAGCACGTGACCTCAATTGCTTCGATTGCTTCGATTTAGCACCAGAGTTTTAGACAAAAGTAGCAAAGGGTAACACTTAAATGGCATTGCGACGGAGGTCCCCTCCAGCGCAATGTAAACAACAATCACCACCAACGCAGCGCGGTCCAACGATGTCACCAAGGATGGCCGTGCGGCTATTGACAAGGAGAACGGTAATGAAACTGCTTTTCAAGAACCTGATGAACGATGAGTCTGGCCAGGACCTGATCGAGTATGCTCTGATCGCTGCCCTCATCGCCCTGGGCGCCATCGTCGCGATGGGCTCGCTGAGCAACAAAATCTCCAACGAATTCAACTCGGTCGGCAACAGCCTGTAACCTTCACTGACGTTCTGACGGTTTCTGTTTTTGCCGGTCTCTGGTTGGGTGGTACGGGTTTCGGCCTCTCTCTTTTGCGACGAGATGTGCCGGATCCGAACAAACAAGCTGAGGTCGCGGCCAATGTTGTCTGGGCCCCGGTCGCGACCCTCCAACCTCCCCCTCCGGCTTCTTCCGAACCGTTGGTCCCTCAGCAGGCGTTCAGGCGTCGACTTTTTCCCGGTGTCCGGCACTTCGTACCTGGCTTGCCGGCCTGGCTCATGTACCGAAGGACGACGCAGCATCGTGCGGATTTCCTGGCCCCTCCCGCAAGGGATAGTTCCAGGCCGGGATGCCGCGGCGTGATGTGCTGGCAGCCTCCTCGGAGCCGTTTCGTGCCCCCCGGACGTTTCCCTCTCATCGGTCTGTCCTTCCCGTTCCATAAACTGTCCCGGCTGTGACCGACCATTGGCCGGGGCGAAAATTGGGGATCTTCGATGTCGAACCTTCATTCCGAGTGGCTGTACCCGGTAGTTGCGCTGGTTTGCGCCATCACCGGCTCAGTCTTCGACGTACGCAGCCGCCGGATCCCGAACTTCATTACTCTGCCCGGCATTCTGCTCGGGTTGCTCCTGCACTTCGCGTTCGGCGGCTGGAAGCAACTGGGTCTCGCTGCTCTCGCCGGTCTGATCTGCGGTGTCTTATTCCTTATCTTCTGGCTGGCAGGCGGCATGGGTGCCGGTGACGTCAAGCTGATGACGGCCGTCGCTGCTATCGCCGGTATGCCTTTGGTTCCCTACCTTCTCATCCTCACCGCCCTTGCCGGCGGTGTCATGGCCCTGGGTCTCGCGCTCTGGCGCGGCAAGCTCAAGGAGACCGTCGTTAACGTTGGCGCCCTCGCCCTGCATCATCGCATCGAGGGTCTTGCCCCCCATCCACAACTTAATCTCGCGAATGCGAGGACACTGCGCCTTCCCTATGCCCTGGCTGTTGCTGCCGGCACCGCGACGACGCTGTTCCTCACGGCGTTCCAAAGGTGATCTGATTATGGCTCGCCGCTTGATGCTTGCTCTCGTTGCTGCTTTGGTGATCTCCGGCCTCTTTACGTTCTGGCTCAGCCGCAGAGTCGCCCACGCTTCTCACGTCCCCGTTCAGCCGCCCAATCAGTATGTCGCGGCCGCGCGTTCCCTCGATCCCGGCGAAACCATCCGCCGCGAAGATCTCTCCATGATCGACTGGCCCAAGTCCCATCCGCTGGCTGGAAGCTTCATGAAGATCGACGACGTTGTCGGACGCTCGGTGCTCTATCCGCTGGCGTCTGGACAGCCCATCCTCGATCGCCAGCTGGCTGCCGCCGGCTCCGGAATCGGCCTCACCGGCAGAATTCCCACCGGCATGCGCGCCATCGCCCTCAAGTCCGATGAGGTCGTCGGCGTCGCCGGCTTCCTCATGCCCGGCACCCATGTCGATGTGCTCGTCACCTATACCGACAACAACCATCCGGAACCGGTGACCGCGACCGTCCTCCAGGACGCCGAGGTTCTCGCCGCCGGCCATCAGGTTCAGCCTGATCCCTCCGGCAAGCCCGTTTCCGTGGATGTCGTCACCCTCCTGCTCTCTCCCGAAGAGGCCGAAAAGGCCGTTCTCGCCAGCGAGAAAGGAACTATCCACTTTGTCCTGCGCAATGGCGGCGATCATGGCGCGGCGGGTGCTACCCCGGTCGCGCTCGCGCAACTGGCCGGCCTGCCTTCCACCCCTAAGGGTGCCCCGCCGGCGCCCGAAGTCCAAAAACCCCACGCCCCCAAACCCTGGGTCGTGGAAACCATGATGGGCGATAAGCGCTCCGCCGTGAGTTTCTACTGAGGCATTGCATGATAACCAGACAGCGCACAACTCGAAGGCTTTCACCCGCCCTGCTGGCGGCGGCGTTTACGGTGGCCACATCTTCGGCCGCGTACGCGCAGGAGAAGCCCGTCACCGCCGCAACGCCGACCACTTTCGTCGGCAGCATGGGCACCAGCGCGCAGGCCGTCGGCGAGCCTCTTCACCTGCTCGTCGGCCGCTCCATGTTCGTCAACACCGAGAATCGCCTCAAGCGCATCTACGTCAGCAACCCCGACGTGCTGGATTCCTTTACCTCCAGCCCTCACCAGATTGTCATCACCTCCAAAGCTCCCGGCCTCTCCAGCCTCGTGCTCTGGGATGAAACCGGACAATCCCGGGCCTATCTCATCAATTCCGACATCGATGTCTCTGGTCTGCACCATGCCCTGAATGACGCCTTCCCCAACGAGAACATCCGCGTCGAAGGTCGCGGCGACCAGATCGCCCTCGCCGGCACCGTCTCCAGCCCCGAAACCGCTGACGCCGCCGCCAAACTGGCCGGCCTCTTCTCCAAGGATGTCGCCAATTCTCTGCAGGTGACCACCAGGCACACCCCTCAGGTCCGCCTTAAGGTGCGCATCATCGAGATCGACCGCTCCCGGGCCCAACAGTTGGGCTTCAACTTCTTCGGCCCCGGCGTGAATACCTTTAACTCGAGCACCGGGCAGTTTGGCGCCGTCACCGTGGGTGCCAATCCTCCCTCTTCCACGTCCGCTCCTACGTCAAGCAATTCTCTGCTCTCGCTCAGCAGTCTGCTCGGTCTGTTCTATTACAACCAGGATTTGCAGCTGGGCGCCGCCATTCAGGCCCTTCAATCGAACCAGATCGCGCAGATTCTCGCAGAGCCCACCATCACCGCGCTGAGCGGAGAAAAAGCCTCCTTCCTTTCCGGCGGCGAGTTCCCCTACCCGGTGGTGCAGGGCGGCACCGGCGGATTCACCTCCGTCACCATTCAGTTTCGCCCCTACGGCGTCAAGCTGGACTTCACTCCCACCGTCCTCGCCGATGGCACCATCGAGCTGAAAGTTGCGCCTGAAGTCAGCGCGCTGGACTACTCCAACGAAGTCAACATCTCCGGCTACACCATTCCGGCCATTTCCACGCGACGCGCCGAAACCCTGGTCGAGCTCAAAAGCGGCCAGAGCTTCGCTATTTCCGGGCTGCTCGACAACCGCACCACCGATCAGCTCTCCAAGATTCCCGGGATCGGCGACATACCCATCCTCGGCAAGCTGTTCCAGTCGAAGAACACGACCAAGAGCGTCGCCGAGCTGGCGGTCATCGTGACCCCCACCCTGGTGGATCCGCTCACCGATAATCCCACGCCGACCCAGCCGAAGACGGCCATCCCGTTTATCGAAAATCAGACGTTCGACAAGAGCATCGCGCCTAAGACGCCGCCGCCTCAGCCGCAGCCTCAGCCGGTGCCCCCCCAGGTTCCGATTCAGTGAAAAGGATAAGGATGCAGATATGAGCCAGCAGGCCTCCAATTCGCAGACTCTCACGGTTGCGCTGCTGACCGTCGGTCTCGACCATGAACTGACGGACAAAATCGTCCAGTCCGCCTCCGAGCACCACTGGACGGTCACGCACGACGACTTCGACGAGTACGTCTCGGCCGTCCGCCGTCCCGCCGTCTCTGCGGAGACCAAAGCCGCCGACCTTGTCATCGCCATCATCGACTTCGATCGCGATCCCGCCGGCGCCGCCGAAACCGCGACCTACCTGCAGCAGCTCTTTTTCGGCAGGTTCTTTGCCGCCGCTCTTTCCGGCCGCAACGATTCCGATCTCCTGCTGTCCGCTATGCGCGCCGGCTGCAACGAGGTCCTCAAGAACCCCCTCGATCCCCGCCAGCTCGCCGACACCTTCGATCGCCAGGAAAGGCAGTGGGCCACCAATACCGGCCGCGCCCGTAACACCGGGCACATCATTTCCTTCTTTGGCGCCAAGGGCGGCGTGGGCACCACCACCGTCGCCGTCACCCTGGCCTATTACCTCGTCCGCCAGAAGAACAAGCGCGTGCTGCTCATCGACAACCATCCCGAGTTCGGCCATGTCTGCCTGTACCTCGGGCTCGACGGCAGCCGTTACCACTTCGATGAGCTCATTCGCAACGTCAATCGCCTCGATTCCACCCTGCTGCGCGGCTTCATCGCCAAGCATGGTTCGGGACTCGAAGTCCTTTCTTCTCCCGAATCGCACGACTTGACCCGCACCGTCGATCCCGACGCCCTCGAACGCACTCTTGAGTTCCTGCGCGGCGAGTACGACTACATCATTCTCGACTGCCAAACCTCCCTCGAGGAGGTTTCCCTTGCCGTTATGGATCGGTCCGACCAGATCTACCTGGTCGCTACCCCCGATATCGGCGCCATTCGCGACCTCTCCCGTTACATCGACGGTCTCAGCCGCAACGAGTCCACCTCCGCGCGCCTTCACGTCATCATCAACCGCTATTCCTCCCACGGCGCCATCGCCATCGAGCAGATCGAGAAAGCCATTCGCGTCCCGGTGGAAGTCCGCCTCTGCAACGCCTATACCGAATGCCAGCGAGCCATCAACGTCGGTGAGCCGATCGGGCCCGACAAGAAGTCCGAGATTTCCGGCCAGTTCACCCGCTGGACCTCCATGCTTACCGGTGAGGAAGCTGCTGTCAAAACTCAGCCGGCCCGCAAAGGCTTCTCTTTGTTTGGCCAGAAAAGGACTGAATAGCGATGAGCGATCTTACCCTCAACCTCACGCAGACACGTCCCGACGGCAGCAATCTTCGCGCCACCAGTCCGGGGTTGCGCACCGCCGCGCCCAATGCCCGTCCCCTGCGCGAAAAGGAACAGCAGGAACTCAAGTCTGCTGTCCACGCGGAACTCATCAATCGTCTCGACCTCGAGAAGCTCGGCGAGGCCCAGGAAACCCGCGCCGGCCAGCTCCAGCTTCTCGCCCTCATTCAGCAGATCATCGCCGAACAGGGCGTCCCCCTCAGCTCCGTGGAGCGCGACCGCGTCGCCCAGGAAGTCCTCGACGAAGTCTTCGGCCTCGGCCCTCTCGAACAGCTACTCAAAGACGACACCATCAACGATATTCTGGTCAACACCGCCACTCACGTCTACGTGGAGCGCCGCGGCGTTCTCAGCCGCACCAGCGTCACCTTCCGCGACAACCGCCACCTCCTGCAGGTCATCGACAAGATCGTTTCCGCCGTCGGCCGCCGCGTCGATGAGTCGACGCCCATGGTCGATGCCCGCCTCAAGGACGGTTCCCGCGTCAACGCCATCATTCCCCCCCTGGCCATCGATGGCCCCATTCTCTCCATTCGCCGCTTCGGCTCCTCGCCGCTCACCGCCGAGAAGCTGATTCAGAACAAGGCCCTCACCGGTCCCATGCTCGACATGCTCCGCGCCGCGGTGCAGGCTCGCCTGAACATCGTCATCTCCGGCGGCACCGGCGCCGGCAAAACCACCCTGCTCAACGCTCTCTCCAGCTTCATCTCCGAGAAAGAACGCATCGTCACCATCGAAGACTCGGCCGAATTGCAGCTTCGCCAGGACCACGTCGTCCGCCTCGAAACCCGGCCGCCCAACGTCGAAGGCAAGGGCGCCATCCGCCAGCGCGAGCTGGTCATCAACGCCCTCCGTATGCGCCCCGACCGCATCGTCCTCGGCGAGGTCCGCGGCGAGGAAGCCATGGACATGCTCCAGGCCATGAACACCGGCCACGACGGCTCCATCACCACCATTCACGCCAACACCCCGCGCGATGGCCTGGCTCGTCTGGAAACCATGTGCATGATGGGCGATATCCGCCTCCCCGAAAAAGCCATTCGCATGCAAATCGCCTCCGCCATTCACCTCATCATTCAGGTGGCGCGTATGAGCGACGGCTCCCGCCGCATTACCCACGTCACCGAACTCACCGGCGCATACAGCGATGTCATCAGCATGCAGGACATCTTCGTCTTCGAAAAGGAAGGCGTCGCCGAAAGCGGCAAGGTCAAAGGCCGCTTCCGCTCCACGGGAATCGTCCCGAAATTCACTGAACGGCTCAAGGCTGCCGGCATTCCTATCCCGCCCGGCCTCCTCGATCACAACGTGGAAGTGTGAGGGCCCGCGCTCATGATCCTCATCGCCTCCAGCTTCTTCGCCGTCCTCATCATCACCTTCGGGGTGGTCACGCTCGCGACCGGGCCCAGCCAACTCGATAAGACGCTGCAGTCCCGGCTCGCCGCCATTTCCATTGACAAGTCCGGTATCCCCGGGGCCGCCGCCCTCCAGGCCGGCGAGCTCCTGCGCAAAACCGCCAGCAGCCGTTTCGACTGGATCGCCCAGTCCATCTCCAAATACATCTCCATGCAGTCGCTGCAGAAGTGGATTTCCCAGGCCGCTCTCAACACCACCGCCTCGGCCCTCTTCGTGCAGACTGCTGCCGCCGCCGCCATCGGCGCCGTCATCACTGTCTTCTTTGCCCCGTTCGCCGCCGCAGTTGCTTCGGCCGCCGCCTTTTGCGCCACCCTGCCCTGGGCCCGCATCGCCTTCGCCCGCTACCGCCGCCTGCGCGCCTTTGAAAAAGCCCTCCCCCACGCCATCGATATGATGGCCCGCTCTCTCCGTGCCGGCCATTCCACCGCCGGCGCCATCGAAATCATGGCCCAGGGCGCTCCCGAGCCGGCCTGCTCCGAGTTCAGCGAGGTCTTTCGCCAGCAGAACTTCGGCCTCCCCCTCCGCGATGCCCTCATGCAGCTCATCGATCGAGTTCCCTCTCCGGATTTGCGCGTCCTCGTCACTGCCATCGTGGTGCAGCGCGAAACCGGCGGCAACCTGGTCGAAGTCCTCGATCGCACCACCAACGTCATTCGTGAGCGCCAGCGTATCCAGGGCGAGATTCGCGTGCAGACCGCGCAGGGCCGCCTCACCGGCTGGATCCTTACCCTGCTTCCCGTGGTCGTCATGCTGCTCATCAACGTGATGGATCCCGGTTACTCCAAGCCCCTGTTCCATGACCCGTTCGGACACAAACTCCTGATGCTCTGCGGCGGCCTCATCGTGCTGGGAGCGTTTTTCATCAATCGCATCATCAACTCCATCGACGTATAACGGGAGACGAATATGGTGGTCTTTTTCTACATTGCGCTCTCCCTCACCGTCTTCTGCGTGATTACCCTGCTGTGCGCGCCGCTCTTTCTGCGCCCTTCCCAGCAGGCCCGCCGCATTCTCGACATCGTCACCAGCGATCGGCCCGATAAGCGCACCGTCCGCAGCAAGGAGAAGGCCAAAGACAGGCTCCTCTCCCTGGCTCGTTCCTTCCGCGCGCGCCTCGGACTCTCCGAAGATGAGAAGCTCCGCCAGCGTTTCGTCACCGCTGGCCTCAAGGGCGGCAGCCAGCTCGACCTCTATTTCACCGCCCGCTTCGTCGGCCCCGTCGCCGGCATCCTCGGCGGCACCTTCATCCACACCAACACCGCCTTCTGGTGCCTCGCTCTCGCCGCCGTCGGCTATCTGCTCCCCGATATCTGGCTCACCCGCGCCGTCAATAAGCGCAAGAAAAAGATCCAGAAGGGCATTCCCGACGCCATCGACCTGCTCGTTATCTGCGTCGAAGCCGGCCTCGGCCTCGATCAGGCCCTGCTCCGCATCGGCCAGGAAATCGCCCTCAGCTATCCCGAGCTCAACGAGGAATTCAACCAGATCAACCTCGAGCAGCGCGCCGGCAAACCCCGGCTCGACGCCTGGCAAAGCATGGCCGACCGCACCAAGCTCGAGGAGTTCACCTCCCTCGTCACCATGCTGCAGCAGACCGACCGCTTCGGTACCCCCATCGTCCGCGCCCTCAGCCGTTATTCCGAGGAGCTTCGCACTTCGCGCCGTCAGCGCGCCGAAGAGGCTGCCGCCAAAACCAAAATCAAGATTCTGTTCCCCCTGGTTTTTTTCATCTTTCCCTGCCTTTTCATTGTGCTGCTGGCTCCGGCTATCCTCACTCTGAGCGCCAACCTCAAATGAACAGGGAGACCACAAGTTTGCTGGAATTCGCGTGCGCCTGCTGCTCCTGGGCGAACCGGAAAGGAGTTTCACGATGGAATCGTCCATGATTGTTCGTGTTGTCGCGCTTGCCTTCGCAGTGGTTGTCGTCGGCGTCATCATTCTGCGCAGAAGGAAGTCGAAATCTGCCTAGTCTCATCTCTTCTCGGGAGTTGACTCCCCTGACTTCGGCGCATGCCGGGAAAGGAGTATGCCATGGGTGGATCCCTGATGATCCGTGCGGTCGCCGGTGCACTTGCGGTTCTGGTGTTCGGTGTGGTCGTGCTGCGCAGAAAGAGAACGGCCTGATTTTCAGGCTCCCATTCCGTCCTGAATTAGTTTCTTCAGGACCTCAACCCAGTACCGGCCACGTGGACCCTCCAGCCGCGGACCCTCACTCCGTCCGCCCCGGGAGATCCCTCGCATCGGAGGCGAAAAACCGCCTGCAAGCCGGCGGAGAGGCTGTGCCCTGTGCAATATCTGACTGTCACCATCCCGGAGAAGGCCGTAACCATCGGCTCCCGCATCGGACTCGCTGACACCTGGCTTACGCGATTGTTCGGCCTTCTCGGAAAATCCTCCCTCGACGACGGTGCCGGCCTCCTCATCCGCCCCTCCTCCGGCGTCCATACCATGTGGATGCGCTTCGCCATCGACGTCATCGCTCTCGACAAAAATCTGCGCGTCCTCAATACCTGGCAGCGCCTCCGCCCCTGGCGCCTCACCCCCGTCAGCTTCAAAACCCACAGCGTCCTCGAGCTCGCCCCCGGCCAGATCGGTCAACTCAACATCGAGCCCGGCGACCAGCTCGTTCTCTCCACCCGGCTCCCCGCTCCCGCCTCCCTTCAATAGCCGGTCGCAAAGCCCTCGCGCAGATTCCTGCAACCCGCCCCCGTCATTTGAATCTATTTGTTACAACGACTATCGTAGGAATCCGCCATGACCCCTCCCGCCCCTGGCAAGCTCGCCCCCTGCCCCGAAGAGGCCCTCTTCGTCCAACTCCAGCGCGCCGCCGATCTGCTCGCCCGCGGCCCCGCGCAGCTCCTCAAAGACCACGACCTCTCCCCCAACCAGTACAACGTCCTCCGCATCCTGCGCGGCGCCCCCGACGGCCTCCTCTGCGGCGAGATCTCCGCCCGCATGATCACCCGCGACCCCGACATCACCCGTCTCCTCGACCGGCTCGATAAGCGCGGCCTCATCGCCCGCTGCCGCCAGCACCCCGACCGGCGTCGCGTCCTCGTCCACATCGCTCCCGAGGGATTCCGGTTGCTCGCCAGCCTCGATCGCCCCGTTTGCGACCTCCATCGGCGCCAGATCGGCCATCTTGGCCTCCGCCGCCTCCGCGAGCTTTCCCGGCTCCTGCTCGCCTGCCGTGCCGAAACCCCATAGTTTTTCATAATTATTTGTTGCAACGAATATCATCGACCCTCATCCAATCGAAAGGAGGAAGAACACCCATGAGCACCACCACCAGCGCTGCACCGGCCACGACCACCACCTGGACCGTCGACCCGGTCCACTCCAACGCGGAGTTCCGCGTTCGCCACCTGATGATCTCCCACGTCCGCGGCCAGTTCACCGGCGTCACTGGCAAATTGACCTACGATTCCACTGACATCGCCAAATCCCGCGTCGAAGCGTCCATCGATGTCGCCTCCATCGACACCCGCGACCCCCAGCGCGACACCCACCTGAAGAGCCCCGATTTCTTCGATGTGGAGAAATTCCCTACCCTCACCTTCAGTTCTTCCCGCGTCACGCGCAAAGCCGATGGTCACCTCCTCGTCGCCGGCCCTCTCACCATCCACGGCGTCACCCGCGAAGTCGAGTTCACCGTTGAAGGTCCGACCCCGCCCGTGAAAGACCCCTGGGGCAACACCCGCGTCGGCGTCTCCGCCTCCACAAAGATCGACCGCAGGGAATTTGGCTTGACCTTCAATGCCCCTATGGAAACCGGAGGAGTCATGGTCGGCGAAGAAGTCTCCATCACCCTGGAGCTCGAGTTCGTCCAGGCAGCCTGAACCGGCCGCTCCCAGCTCGCTGTTTCCTCCTCCCGGGAATCGTCTGTGAAAGTATGATGCTCAGGGTTCAACGGAGCGCCGACGATTCCCGACAGCGAAACAATTCGCCTGCAGTTACAAATTCGCGGCGTCGTCCAGGGCGTTGGCTTCCGGCCGTACGTCTATAACCTGGCCCGCCGCCACGCGCTCGCGGGCTTCGTCCTCAACTCCCCCCGCGGGGTCTTCATTGAAGTAGAAGGAAACCCCGCGACCGTCGAAGCCTTCGTCTCTGCCCTTCCCGCCGAAGCTCCGCCCCTCGTCCGTATCGCGCAAATCCTCCGCACCGAAATCCCCACCGTCGGCGACTCCGCCTTTGCCATCCACGAAAGCGATGCAGCCGGTTCGGCCTTCGCCCTCGTCCCGCCCGACATCTGCGTCTGCGAGGCCTGTCTCGCTGACACCCGCGATCCCGCCAATCGCCGTCACGACTACCCCTTCACCAACTGCACCAACTGCGGCCCGCGCTACAGCATCATCCTCGACGTTCCTTACGACCGCCCCATGACCACCATGGCGGAATTCGCCATGTGCGCCGACTGCCTCCGTGAATATAAGGATCCCGAGAACCGCCGCTTCCACGCGCAGCCCAACGCCTGTCCTGCTTGCGGCCCGCGCCTGATTCTTGTCGAGCCGGGCGAATCCTCATCCCCGCCAACCTCCCGCGCTATCCTTTCCCGCATCGCCGACCTCCTCCGCGCTGGAGGCATCGTCGCCTGGAAAGGTCTCGGCGGCTATCAGCTCGCCTGCGACGCGCGCCAGCCTGCCGCTGTTGAAGAACTCCGCCGCCGCAAACGCCGCAGCGAAAAGCCCTTCGCCATCATGGTCGCCGATGCCGACGTCGCCACGTCGCTCTGCTTCGTTTCACCGGAAGAGCGCGACGCGCTCGTCAGCCGCGAGCGCCCCATCGTCTTGCTCCGCCGCCGCCCCGGTGCGGACCTCGCCGACGCCGTCTCGCCCTTCAACCCCACCACCGGCGTCATGCTCCCCTGCACGCCCATGCACGATCTCCTCTTCCGTATTCTGCGCGAGCGCTGGAACGCCGACCCCGCGCTCATCATGACCAGTGGAAACATCAGCGAAGAACCCATCGTCATCGACAACGCCGAAGCCGAGCAGCACCTCGCCGGCATCGCCGACGCCTTCGCCCACCACAATCGCCGCATCCACACCCGCGTCGACGACTCCGTGGTCCGCGTCGTCTCCGGCCAGGGCATGCTCCTGCGCCGCGCCCGCGGCTACGCCCCGCAGCCTGTCTTTCTCGGCCGCGGCGAAGCCGAAGTCCTGGCCTGCGGTGCGCAGCAGAAAAACACCCTCTGCCTCACCCGCGCCGGCTTCGCCATCCCCAGCCAGCATCTCGGCGATCTCGAAAACTTCGAGACCCTCCGCTTCTTCGAGGAAACCCTGGAGCGCATGTCCCGCCTCTTTCACGTCACGCCCACTGCCGTCGCGCACGATCTGCACCCCGGCTATCTCAGCACCCAATTCGCGCTTAAACTCGACAATCTCCGCCGTATCGGCGTCCAGCATCACCACGCCCACATCGCCAGCTGCATGGCCGAGCATCAGCTACAGGGCCGCGTCATCGGCGTCGCCTGGGACGGCACCGGCTTCGGTACCGACGGCACCATCTGGGGAGGCGAATTCCTCGCCGCGGATTACTTCGGCTTCGAGCGCTATGTGCGTCTCCGCCCCGTTCTCCTCGCCGGTGGCGACTCTGGCGTGCGCGAGCCCTGGCGCGTCGCCCGCAGCTATCTCCTCGACACCTTCGGCATTGTCCCCGATGCACCCCGCTGGTCTGCCATGGCCGCGCCCGAGCGCCTCCGCGTCATCGACGCCATGCTCACCCGCCGCGTCAACACCATCCCCACCTCATCCGCCGGACGCCTTTTCGACGCCGTCGCCTCGCTCATCGGCCTCCGCCACACCGTCTCCTTCGAAGGCCAGGCCGCCACGATGCTCGAAGCCGCTGCCGATGCCCACCCCGATCCCGCACCGGACCCCTACGACTTCGCTCTCACGGGCGCCTCTCCTGCCGACGTCGACTTCCGCCCTATGATCCACCAGATGGTCGCTGGCCTCGAAGCCGGCCAGGCGCAGACGCACATCGCTGCCCGCTTCCACCACACGCTCGTCGCCGCCATTGTTGAAGTGTGCCGCCGCATGCGCACCGACCTCGACCTCGACCGCGTTTGCCTTAGCGGCGGGTGCTTTCAAAATGCGCTGCTGCTCGCAGGCTGCGTCGAATCCCTGCGCGGTGAAGGTTTCGAGGTCTTCTCCCACCGCGAAGTCCCCGCCAACGACGGAGGCATCTCCCTCGGCCAGGCCGCCATCGCCTGCGAACAACTCCGCCACGAAGGTTAACTCCGGGTGCCCCGTCCTGGTGTCCGGGGGGAGCCGAAACCGTCCACATCAGGTTCCCGCGAAGTTTCGCACCGTGTCAGGGCACGAGTTTACAGCTTGCGGAAAAAACCAGACTTGGCTGGCCCGGGTCTCGATTTTGAGACCCGGGAATCGTGCGCAGCGCGCCGCCTTCTCCAAACCAGCTTCGCACCGTGTCAGGGCACGAGTTCACTCGTGCCGAAAAAGCACGAGAATGATCCGGGCTTTAGCCCCCGAGTACCGTCTTTCAAATGCTCAGCCTGGGTGCCCCATAACCTGCCCTGAGCGAAGGCCGGGCAAGGCGAGGCGAGTCGAACGGGTCTGCCCGCAGTTCGGCAGATGTGGAAACGAACGAAGCACCCCAAAACCATTCCCCCGGCCAGGTTCACCCCACAGCAAGTAGCGGACTCTTCAGCCCTGGCCGATGTCAATCCCCTTGATTCCGGGCTTTAGCCCAAAGTACCGTCCCGGCATTTCCCGAGTTCCGTTTTGAAACAGCGCAATGTTCGTATCCCCATCTGCCCGCCGTTGGCAGATGGGGGATTGACTGGTGGGCCCTTCACCTAACCACCCCGCGCCTCTCCTCCAAAAAATTCCGAATCGCAGGATCCCGCTCCAGTCCAATCGCGACATCATACGCATGCCGTGCATCCGCGCCGGCCCCCGCCCGCGCCAGCAACTCTGCGCGCGCCGCCCAATACGGCTGATACTCCGCCAGCCGCGCATCCGTCCCCGGATCGGGCAGCGCCGCAAGTCCGGCCTGGGCTCCCCGCACCTCCGCAACTGCCAGAGCGCGATTGATCGCCACCACCGGCGACCCCGTAATCGCGAACAACGCGTCGTAAATCTCCAGCACCGCTGCCCAGTTCGCGCGGCCGCTCCGGCAGCGAGCCACGTGCGCCGATTGCACCGCCGCCTCCAGTTGATACCGCCCGATCGTGCCCAACTCGCTGGCACGCACCAGCAGCGCCTCCGCTTCGCTGATCATTTGTGCGTCCCACAGTGACGAATCCTGGCTCGCCAGCGGAACATACTCCCCGCGCTCGTTCCTGCGCGCCCGCCGCCGCGCTTCCGCATGCAGCATCAGCGCCAGCAGACCCAGCGCTTCCGGCTCCTGCGGAAGCATCTCCGCCACCAGCCGCGCCAGGAACAGCGCCTCGCCCGTCAGATCGCGCCGCACCGTGTCTGTGCCCGCGCCATCGCTCCATCCCTCGGCGAACGTCGCGTAAATCGCCTCCAGCACCGTTCCCAGTCGTCCCGCGAGTTCTTCGCGCTCCGGCACGCGCAGCGGAATCGCCGCTTCGCGAATCTTGTTCTTCGCACGCCCCAGCCGCTTCCCCATCGCCGCCGGCGACGTCAGAAACGCCGACGCAATCGTCGCCGCATCCAGTCCCACGATTACCTGCAGGATCAGCGGCGCGCGTATTCCCGCATCGATGGCCGGGTGTGCGCACGCAAACATCAGCGCCAGTCGCCGGTCCGGAAGCTCTCCGCCCTCCGGCGCCGCGCTCATCGCCGCCGCAATCTGTTCCAGATCCGCATCCACCACGCCGCTGCGCTCGCGCTGCCGTCCGGCGTCGATCCACTTCCGCCGCGCTACGGTCATCAGCCACGCTTCAGGATTGTCCGGACACCCCTTCACCGGCCAGTCCGACAGCGCCGCCGCGAACGCCTCTGACAGCGCATCCTCCGCCGCCGCTACATCCCGCGTGCGCGCCGCCAGAAACGCGATCAGCTTCCCGTAGCTGCGCCGCGCAACCCCATCCGCCGTGTCGCGCGCCCGCGCTTCGCCGC
>JBEKIN010000012.1:0-30488 GCA_050011735.1 Acidobacteriaceae bacterium
GACGCAGATGAGAATCGCATAGGGAAAGCTGCGCCCCAGCCATAGATTGACCTGGGCAACGACGAACGCGGCTTTGTCCGGCCTGGCGCTCGGCCACCAGATGCTGACGAGGAGGTTCGCCTTGAAGAGCCAACAGAAAAACACAGAGCCCACGACATCGAGGCCGAGGCGGGCAGCGATGCGCGGGGCGGTCCACCAAGGGCGGAGGAGATTCAGGAGTGAGATCGCGACGCCGGCCAGCGTGGTGAGCAGGATCGACCAGTAGAAGAGCGTCCACACAGGTGCAAGGACGAAATGCACATTGCCGACGCGGAGGTTGGCAAGCGAGGCCATGTTGCCAACCCACCAGGTCAGCACACACAGGTAAACGGCGATTTCGATGGCAGAGCCGGAGCGCGGGATAGCGTTCGCGGGCCGCAACGGGGGAAGCTTTCGTGGGTTCCAGGTTTCGAGGATCTGGGTTTTCGCGGGGCTCCGCTCGAGGGTGGCGAAGACGAGAGTGACGACTCCAAGTGCGGAAAACCATCCGGTCCACAGATGTCCGGCAATGGCGGCAAAGGGCGGAGTCCAGGCCGCGTTGGTGACGTTGCGCAGGGTAAAGCTGACGATGGCTGCAATCCATCCGACGACGGCGGGGATGAGGATGCAGAGTGTCACGACCTTGAGGACGAAGGTGTAGATGGGAAAGAGAAGGGGTCCGATGAGCTGGCGCTGCGGCAGGTAGCCATTGGCCACCATGATGGGCGAGCCGCGCTGGCGGAGCAGGCTCTCGACTTCCATCTCGTTGAGCTTGCGGCCCAGTTTGGATTCGCGCTCTTCAATCTGGGCGCGAAGATCTTCTGAGAGCTCGGCGATGATGTCGTCCTGCTGCTTTTTGGGTAACCAGAATTTAACGGCCTGCAGATAGCGTTCGATGAGGTCCATGGACTGGCTCCGTTGTGACTGCGCGGAGGGCGACGTCAAGGCTGTCCCATTCCGCAAGCAGCTGTTTGAGGATTTGTTTGCCTTCGGGGGAAAGGCGGTAGAAGCGTTTGTTGCGCTTTTCGTGCTCGCGCCATTCGCTGGAGAGCAGGTTCTGGGATTCGAGGCGGCGCAGCAGGGGATAGAGGGTGCCTTCGTCGATCACCATGCCCTGGTCGGCGAGATCCTTGCGCAGGGTGTAGCCGTAGCATTCGCTGCGCAGAGCGCCGAGAACAGCAAGGACCAGGCAGCCGCGCCGGAGTTCGAGCTTCAGGTTCTCGAGGGTCGAGGATTGGGTGTCGGGATTCATGCCTGTCTACGATGCCTCACATCGTATGCGCCATACACTATGTGATACACAGTATAGATGTCAAGGGAAAAATGCAGCCGGGAACTGGGGAGTCCAGGGCCGGGGGGGGGCAGCGATCGCCACGGAGTAATCTCTTGACACATCGCCATCCAAGGCATAGCACTCCGAGGCATGCAGGCGAAGCACTCAAAGGCCATCTCGATCTTCTTCTGCTGGCCTCACTGGAGGCGCGGCCGGCGCATGGTTATGCGGTGGTGGAGATGCTGCGGAGGCGGAGCGCCGGGACATTCGATCTGCCAGAGGGCACGCTGTACCCCGCGCTGCATCGGCTGGAAGACTCCGGCCAGGTGACCAGCCGCTGGACTGAAGAGAGCGGACGGCGGCGGCGGGTTTACCAGCTCACTGCCAAAGGGCGGCGGAACCTGGCCAGGCGGCAGACGGAGTGGCGCGCCTTTGCGCGGGCCGTCGATGGTGTGGTGGAGGGAATGGCATGAGCGGAACGGCGGTCGAAAAATATCTTGCGGATCTCGGCAGAGAGTTGCGCAGGCGCGGCGTCCTGGGGACCAGGTTCATGGAAGAAACGCGCGGACACCTGACTGATGCCATCGAAGCCGGCTGCCGCGGCGGCCTCACGAAGGGAGTCGCGGAAGAAGCGGCAATCACAAGTTTTGGCGACCCCCGCGAAGTGGCCGCCGAATTCGCTGCCCACAAATATCGGACGCTGCACTGGGTGTTGCTGGTCGCCGCCCTCGCGCTGGGTCTCGCGATTGGCTGGATCGATTCTCGTCCCCATTGGGACGATTCCGGCATCACGACGGGTTTGCTTCTGCTCAGCGCAGCATTGATGGGGCTGATCGGACCCAGGCGGCCGTGGCTGTGGGCGCTGGCCATCGGAATCTGGGTTCCCCTCTGGGTCCCGGCCCGGGCCTTTCTCGAGACGCATCGAATCGTCTTTGACCCGCTCCTGCTCTTGTTTACCCTTGCCATTTCCATGGTGGGAGCCTATGCGGGCATGGCGGTGCGGCGCCTTATGATCCGTTCAGGCCAGCAGCACGCTTAACAGGCATCATCCCAAGGCATCGTCATAAGCCGCGCGAAATGACGCGCGCGTGCCGCCCATGTTATTCTTGAACCAGACACTTAGGAAGTGTAATCGCAGAGAAATCAGAGGAGTACGCACAAAGGTGCTGGCACCCCAAAAGAAATCTGAAGTTATCGCGCGCTATCGCACTCACGATTCCGATACAGGAAGCCCGGAAGTGCAGATTGCGGTACTCAGCGAGCGGATTGGCGACCTGACCGAGCATTTCAAAACCCACGTGAAGGATCATGCTTCGCGCCGAGGTTTGCTGATGCTGGTGAGCAAGCGCCGCCGCCTGCTGGATTATCTGAAGACCCACGATTCGGAGCGTTACCGGACCGTGATTGGCAGACTGGGCATTCGCAAATAACACGAGAGGCCCGGCCTTCGGCGCGCGAGCGACGAGAACCGAAAGAGCATGGACAATTCAGGGCGACGCCCATCCCGCAACAGCGCGGGTTTCGATTGCGCACAGCAAGCTAAATCCGCAACCCACGGCTCTTTCCACTCCCCATCGCCCGTCCCGCCTGGGGCGCCCGCCTGCTGTTCCTATGAAGAAATGAGGAAAATATGAAACAGGAAGTTACGGTCGAACTTGCCGGAGGCAAGCGGCTGCAGTTTGAAACAGGCCGTATGGCCAAACAGGCGTCAGGCGCCGCTGTCGTCACCTCGGGTGACACAGTCGTGCTGGCCACCGCCGTTGCGTCTCCCGATCCCCGGGAAGGCATCGACTTTTTCCCCCTGACCGTCGACTATCGCGAGTATGCCTATGCCGGCGGACGCATCCCGGGCGGGTTCATCAAGCGCGAAGGCCGTCCCAGCGAGCGCGAAGTTCTCACCTGCCGTCAGATCGATCGCCCCATTCGTCCGCTGTTCCCCGAAGGTTTCCGCAACGAGACGCAGATCATCGCGCTGGTGCTTTCGGCCGACAGGGAGAACGATCCTGACATCATCGGCATCAATGCGGCGGGTGCGGCGCTGGCTCTGTCAGACATTCCTTTCGGCGCAACCATCGGCGCGGTCCGCGTAGGCCAGATCAACGGCGAGTTCGTCATCAATCCGTCGTACCTGGAGCGCCGCGACAGCAAGGTCAACATCACGGTGGTCGGAACCAGGGACGGCATCGTGATGGTCGAAAGCGGATCGAACCAAGTAAGCGAAGACGTGGTGGCCGACGCCATCGAATTCGGTCATGCGGAAATCAAGAAGATCGTGGCCGCGATCGAGGATCTGGTCTCGCGCGCCGGTAAGCAGAAGCGCGCTGTCACCCCTCCCGAGTTCGACACCGCCTACTACGAGGCGCTGCATGCCAGGGTGGGCAGCCGGCTCAAGGATGCTCTCGACACGAAAGCGCATCCCAAGCTCGACAGCCAGGTGCTGGTGAAACAGATCCAGGACGAGCTGAAGGCGGAGATTCCGGATGATGCGAACGCGTCGGCGGCGAAGAAGAAGCTGGCGCACTATTTCGAGACGCTGCGCGAGCGGATCTTCCGGGAGCAGGTGACGAAGGAGCGGGTTCGGCCGGACCATCGCGCGTTCGACGAAATTCGGGCGATTTCGATCGAGCTCGGCGTGCTGCCCCGCACCCACGGCTCGGCGCTGTTTACGCGCGGAGAAACGCAGGCGCTGGTGACGGCAACGCTGGGAACAACCGACGATTCACAGCGGCTGGAAACGTTTGAGGGCGAGCAGAGGAAGAAGTTCATGCTCCATTACAATTTCCCGCCGTTTTCGGTGGGCGAAACCGGCCGCATGACGGGCGTGGGACGGCGCGAAGTAGGCCACGGAGCGCTGGCTGAGCGCGCCATCACCGCGGTGCTGCCGAGCGAAGAGGAATCGCCTTACTCGCTGCGCGTGGTTTCCGACATTCTCGAGTCCAACGGATCGTCGTCGATGGCCTCGGTGTGCGGCGCCAGCCTGGCGCTGATGGACGCGGGCATTCCGCTCAAGTCCTCGGTGGCTGGAATCGCGATGGGGCTGGTGAAGGAGGGCGATAACTACGCCATCCTGACGGACATCGCGGGCGCGGAGGATCACTATGGCGATATGGATTTCAAAGTCGCCGGCACGCGCAACGGGATTACCGCGCTGCAAATGGACATCAAGATCGGCGGGATTACCGGGCAGATCATGCGCGAGGCGCTCGAACAGGCGCGCCGCGGGCGGCTCTTCCTGCTGGACACCATGGATGCTGTGCTGAGCGGACCGCGCACGGAGAAGTCGAAGTTCGCGCCGCAGATTCGCACGCTGCAGATTCCGACCGACAAGATTCGCGATCTGATCGGGCCGGGCGGCAAGACGATTCGGGGCATCATCGAAGCCACGCAGGTGAAGATCGACGTGGACGACACGGGCAAGGTCAATGTGGCTTCGTCGGACGAAGAAGGTTTGAAGAAGGCGCTGGCGATGATCAACGACCTGACCGCTGTGCCCGAGGTGGGGAAAGTCTACCTCGGCAAGGTGGTGCGGCTCGCGGAGTTCGGCGCGTTCGTCGAAATCTTCCCCGGCACCGACGGCCTGCTGCACATCAGCGAAATCGCCGAGCATCGCGTCCGCGAAGTGAAGGATGAGTTGCACGAGGGCGATCAGGTGATGGTGAAGGTCCTTGGCGTGGAAGGCAACCGCATCAAGCTGTCGCGCAAAGCGGTACTGAGAGAGCAGCGGCAGAAACTCGGATTGCCCGATCCCAACGCAGGCGGGTCAGGGGGCGGTCCGGCGGGCGATATGGCCGCGTCGGAAGCGCCACCGCCGCGAGCGCCACGTCCGCCGCGTCCGGCTCCTCCGGAAGAACGGCAGCCTTCGTCGAATGCGAGCACCATCATGATCGAAGGCGGCGAAGACTTCGAAGACGATGACGGCCCCCCGGTGGAAGAGGGGGAGGAAATCAACTACAACCGCGCGGATGGCGTGCCGGTCACCACGGCTGGCGAGCGCCGTCCTTCAGGACCTGGCGGTGCGGGCGGACCCGGTGGAGGCCCCGGTGGACAGCAGCGGCGCCGCCGGCGTCGCGGGCGCCGTCCTGGCGGGCCCGGCGGAGGCAGCGGGGGTCGCAGCAACTAGTCGCCGGTCTTCGGCGAATTGAGAAGAGAGCCGGGCACAGAGCCCGGCTCTTTTTGCAGCAGCCAACCTTGCTCCGGAGTCGACCCTGCGCGTGACATCTTTCTTGTTAACCTGAACGTCATCAACAGGCTGAAGGGGGTGGAGGGGGACCACGAAAGTTAGTGACTGATCTGGCAACGAACCATCCTCTCGCCTCTCCCGGGCATCCTCACATCAGGTAGACTGTCGCAAATGAGCGCATCGATGTACATCGTCGTCGAAGGAGAAGACCCAGGTTACGACATCTTTGTGAACGGTCACGCGCTGGCCCGCAACGAGGATGCTCTGGAAAAACTGGCTCTTCGCCTTGGGGTAAAACCGCTGCTGGAATTCTTCTCCGCCGATGAGAATTCCATGGCTCTGCTGCTCGAAGAGGGCGCGGGAGATCCGGAGTGGGCCACGACCCTGCCGCCCCCGCAGTGGTTCACGCCTGAGGATGGGCTGATCACCATCTGTACGCTGCATGATTTTCTGAGAGAAGCTCCCTCGGCGCTGGGGGCGGACACGACTCCGGTGGTCGCCGAGCTGGAGGAGTATGAGCGCGTGCTGCGCAAGACCGCGGTACGCAATCTACGCTGGCAGCTGGCGGTTAGCTGGAAGTGAAGCAGCCGGCAGCGAGTAACCGGTAGCCAGAAGCCGGGAGCGTTAAAGATGAAGAGGCGGGCTGAGAGCCCGCCTCTTGCTTTTGCATAATTCCGGCAGGATTAGAAGCGAATGCCGAACGTGACCGGAATCAGGGCCTCGGTGCCAGACCCCTGGAAGGAATTGGACGAGCTGGGTCCCGGAGAATTGACCCAGACGTACCGCACTTCCGCGAAGAACTTTCCGTTGCTGTCCTCGCCGAAGACTTTGTGGTAGAAGCCCCCCCCGCCGTTGAAGCCGCCCTGATTGCTGGAGAAGTGATCGACGGTTTCCGGCACGGCAACGCATCCGTAATAGGGGTCGCACTCGTCGACGGGCTCGGTAAAGTTGGTCACTTTGCGGTAGAAGCCTCCGCCGCCCGTCACATAGACGCCGCTCTTGTGGCTGAAGGGCAGGTAGACGATGGGATCGACAGTGAGCGACCAGGTATTGATGTTTCCACCCAAACCGGAAGCCGCGCCCGAGCTGCCGGCCTCAAGGGCGTTCAGATAAGCGCTCGGAATGCCCTGCCGAAGGAACTGGTACTCCAGCAGCGCGCCAAACCTTTTGGTGAAGTTCCAGCCGCCGCCGACAGTCAACCCATAACCAAAGCCCTCGTCCGGGCTCAGGTCTCCATTGTTAAGACTGGTGGTAGAGAAGCTGGTGTCGCTGCCAACGGGAATGCTGAAACCAAACCCTCCCTCGAAGGCAATGTGACTGAAGCGGCTTTCGTAGCTTGGATAAGAGGAGGAGCGGCGGCCGCCGCCTCCGTACTGGGGTGAAGCGCTGGCACTGGCGCCGTCGGCAGGCTCCAGGGAAGAGGAGCCGCCCAGCAATGCGTCGGTACTGATATAGGCCCGGTAATCCGCCGAGCTGGAGTATGTCTGTCCATTGGCCGAGGCGTCAGGAGACGAGGTCGTTTGGGCAGCCGCGTTGAGTGAGAATCCGATGGCAAAGGCAAAAGCAGCAAGCATCATGCACCGCAGCAGCGGGCTGTTACGATCACAGTTCGCAACCATGTGAGAACACCTCAGAGTCATTGAATGTAGGAATCTGGAAAAAGCAGGCCGGGGCCTGCCGTCTTCAATTACTTGGACCCGAAACTGTTGGCTAAGTTTCATTCCTGGATACTTTTTCGCCGTTTTTGAGCTGTAATCGGAGCCCCGGGCCCACGACCCAGGGGAGCCGGGTTTGGGGAACAGACCCGTTTTCCTTTGCCGTACGTCTAAGACTATCCCTGAATGTCGAATTGCTCCGGTGGAAGCGCAGGATCGCTCTTCACCAGGATGGTCTTGCCGATCATCTCCTCGAGTTCATTGAGCCATTTTGCATTGTTGGCCTTGAGCACCTTGACTACCTCGGGGTGAACCCGCAGCATGACGTCGCCGCGCTCGAAGTGCCCCATCATTTTGCGCATTTCGGTCCAGAGCTCGTTGGCGACGGTGGTTGGACTCTTCACCATGCCGGTTCCGGTGCAGGTGGGGCAGGGTACGCTGAGGGTCCGCTCCAGCGACTGCTTGACGCGCTTGCGGGTGATCGCCACCAGGCCAAAATCGTTGAACTGCAGAACCTTTGATGGCGCACGATCGACCTTGAGCGCATCTTCGAGGGCCTGGGTCACTTTTTGCCGATTGCGGCGCTCGTCCATGTCGATGAAGTCGATGACGATGATGCCGCCGAGGTCGCGCAGGCGAACCTGGCGGACAATTTCGGGGATCGCGTCAAGGTTGGTCTTGAGGATGGTGTCCTCAAGCCGCGCGGTCTTGCCGACGTACTTGCCGGTGTTGATGTCGATGGCGACCAGCGCTTCGGTCTGATTGATGACGATGGAGCCGCCGGACTTGAGCCAGACCTTGGACTTGAGGGCCTTGCTGATCTCCTCCTGGATGCCGAACTGCTCGAAGAGCGGCGTCTCTTTGGTGTAGAGCTTGACGCGCCGCACCAACGAGGGCTGGAAGCGATTCAGGAAGCGGACGATGCGCTCGTATTCCGACTCGCTGTCGACCCAGATGGTGGAGAAATTGTCGCTGACCTGGTCGCGCAGGATGCGCTCGATCAGGTTGAGGTCGTGGTAGATCAGCGCCGGCGCTTTGGCGGCGTCGGAGCGCTGCTTGATCTCGTTCCAGAGGTTGATGAGGAAGCGAATGTCGGCGCGGAGATCCTCTTCGCTCGCGCTCTCGGCGGCGGTGCGGACGATGAATCCGCCGGCAGCGCTTCCCTTCTCGCTGATCAGGACCCTCTTGAGGCGCTGGCGTTCCTCGTCGGACTCGATCTTGCGCGAAACGCCGACGTGGTTCACTGTCGGCATGAAGACGAGGAAGCGTCCAGGCAGGGCGATGTGGCTGGTGATGCGAGCACCCTTGCGGGCGATGGGTTCCTTGGCGATCTGGACCAGGATTTCCTGCCCCTGCTTCAGCAGCTCGCTGATGATGGGCAGATTCGAGGTCTGCATGCTGGAGCGGCGGCCACCCTGGCGGCGTCCGGGCGGGCGTCCTCCCCGGCCCCCGCGGCGAGGGAAGCGGCGATCCGGGCGCCGGGCCGGAGCTTCGGCGGCTCCAGCGGTGGCAGCGGGCTCCTCCGGGCCTTCGTCGGTCAGGACGATCGTTTCGTCCTCCTCAGCCTCCTCCGAATCCTGAAGTTCCTCTTCTTCCGTTTCCACGAAGCCCGTTTCCAGCTCGTCAGTCGCTTCTTCCTCGGAAGCCTCAGCGGACGTGCTGTAGCCCAGGCGTTTGTCGATGTGAACATCGCGCACCGCGTCGCCGAGTGTGGAGGCCTGGTCGAGGGTCTCCTCCTCCATCTCCTCGTTCAGGTGCTCATCGGGCTGGCCGGGAATCGGCTCGAAATCGTATTCGTCCTCGTCGATGGTTTCTTCTTCCAGGACGCCCATGCCCGGGGCGTATCCGAAGAGTTGACGGACCACTTCGCTTTCCGGAGAAACGGTCTCGGACGGGGCGGCGGTTGCTGCTTCAGATGGCAGCGAGGCGGCCGGCTCCTGGACACTCGCGGTCAAGGGGACGGATGCTTCCACTTCTGCTTCGACGATCTCCTCGTCCTCCGCTTCCACCACTTCCTCGGCCGGAGCGAAACGAAATTCGCTGCGCGGCGACTCGACGCGATGGGAGGCGGAAGCGTCTTCCGGCTCGTACTCATGGACCTCTTCGATGGTTTCGACCTGCAGTTCCTGGGGCGCGGCCTCATCCTCCGAAGCGAATGCCGGTGTGACTGCTGCGGGCTCGGGAGCGTGAACGGCCACGGGCCGCACCGGCTCCAGATTCTCGACCGGCGCGAAGCTGGCTTCGATCGGCGGCTTGACGACAGCCGACTGTGGTGCAGCTGGCTGGCTGCTCCCCTCCCTGGGACCTGCGTTGCGACGGCGGGAAAGTGTCTCTCCCGGCAGCACCGCGCCGCCATCCCACCCGGTGGGCACCTCGACCAGGGTGGAGGGTTTGGCGCTGCCGCGCATGGGCGCCGGCCCGCGGCTCGGAGCTGGCGACGAGGTCGATCGCGACTCCGTGCGGCCGCCGTATTTTGACAGGGATTCTCCCGGCAAAACGATGGGGAGATTCTGGGCCGGCATTCCGCCGGGCGCTCCGCGCTCCGGACGGGCAACCGGCTCGGCGGAAATGGCCTCTTCGACTATTTCCGGGGAATCAAGCGGACGCTGGTCGGACCGTCCTTCGGGGCGGGATTGACGTCCGCCGAAACGGCGCCCGCGGCGTCCATGCCAGCGGCGGGTGCCGGGTTCATCGCCGCGCTCGCCTTGCTCCTGACTTCTTTCCGGACGGCGCACGGGAGCTTCTGCTGCCGACAAATCGGCTTGCGGTTCCTGCGACGCTGAGAGGGGCTCTCGCTGCTCGCGCGGCTTACGACCATTGCCGTTGGAGTCGGTCCGCTCAAATTCCGCCGAATCCTCTTCCTGTTCTTCGAGGAAATCCGTGACGTATAGGAAAGCGTCGCGCTCCAGCCCCACGTCGACAAACGCGGACTGCATTCCGGGAAGAACCCGGGTGACACGGCCCTTGTAGATGGAGCCGGCTAGTGTGTATTCGTTTTCCCGCTCGTAGTAGATTTCCGCGAGCTGATCGTCTTCAAGAATCGCAAGCCGCGTTTCATGCGGCGTGCTGGATATGCAAATCTCTTTTGCCATTCCGCCTCAATATCGCCAGGACGGAACGAGCCGGATTGCCGGAAAAGATCAGGAGCTCAAGGACAAGCGGCCGGGAGAGTGCGCGCACCAACCCGTACCGCCTCGCCCTGCTCCGGTTCGGGAGCGCTGGGGGGAGATGATCGGGGAAAGTTCGCTGGGAATTTGCATTCTTTCCGGAGAGTTGTCCGCGCGCATAGAGTTTGTGACCGCTTCAGCCGACTTAAGTGGCGGGGTCGTTGCCCGTCTTTGCGCGTTCATTCCTGATCCTGCCCGGCCCGTTTTCGATCCGTCTGGCCGGTTAATAACTTCGTTCCAACTGCGCCCGCCCTGCGGGCCCTATTGCACAAACCTGTTTGCCGCTCTAGTTCACGAAGCGGCTCATGCGGACATTCATCACCATGCCCAAAGCCAGAAACGTGAACAGTACCGAGGATCCCCCATAGCTCATTAGCGGAAGAGGGATGCCGGTGACCGGCATCAGCCCCAGAACCATACCGACGTTGACGGCAATCTGGAAAATCAGGACGGCCGCCACGCCCATCACCAGGAGCGAACCTGGCAGGTCCGCGGCTGTCTGAGCGTTCTGAATCAAACGCATCAGTATCAAAAAGTATATCAGGAGCACGAGGATCGCGCCCACGAAGCCATGCTCTTCGCTGAACGCGGCGAAGATGAAATCGGTGTAGGGGATGGGCAGAAAATCCCCCTGGGTCTGGGTCCCCTGGTTGGCCCCGCGCCCGAACACCCCGCCGTCACCGACCGCAATTTTGGACTGGAGAATCTGATAGCCGGTCCCGCGCGGGTCGGCGTCCGGATTCATGAAACTGGTCAGCCGCTGCTTCTGATATGGCTTGAGGATCTTGCCGCTTTTCCAGACCACGCCCACCGCCAGCAGCATCACCAGCACCAGAATGCCGCCTTTGCGCCAGTCGATTCCGCCCAGGAACAGACCCACCAGAAGTACTGGCGTGTAGGTCAGCGCTGTGCCCAGGTCGGGCTGCTTGAGGACCAGCAGCATGGGAACAGCGACGAACGCGATGGCCTTGAAAATATCCTTCCAGGTGGGTTCGCGGCTGGAGAGGTTGGTGAAATAGCGGGCTACGAGCACGATCAGCACCAGCTTGACCCACTCCGACGGCTGGAAGTGCGCGCCGCCGGGGAGTTTGATCCATCGCTTGCCGCCATTCACGCGCGTTCCGACCGCCAATACCGCAACCAGGGCCACAAGACAGAATCCATAGATCCAGTAAATCGCGCTCAGCAGCTTGTGATAATCGATGACCGACATGACGAACATCGCCAACAGCCCACCCACGATCCAGAGAATCTGCATTCGCTGGAAGCCATGAAACTTGGTGTGGAGCGTGGCGCTGTAGATTTCGAGCACGCTGATGATCGACAGCATCATCACGAAGCCGAGCAACGTCCAGTCGAAATCGCGGAGGGAGAGAAAGCGGCGCATAAGACTACGAAATATCCACGAGCGGGTGGTAGTTCAGGCTCCTCTGCACAGGGAACGTGGTTCGATTATCGCACTGGCAGGCGGGATTGTCGGCCCTCCCGTTTGGTGGGCGGTGCAGGGCTCGAGCTTGAGCCGTTTTGCGGGCGTCTTAGCCCTCAGGCGAAATCCCGAGCGCAGTCGAGGGACCTCGGATTGAGCCGAGCTTAGGATCAACATTGGTGGGCAGTGCAGGGCTCGAACCTGCGACCTCCTGCTTGTAAGGCAGGCGCTCTAACCAGCTGAGCTAACCGCCCCCATCCCGCCGGGCACCCAGACGATTTTATCAGCGTTGCGCAGGACAGCCGGATCGAGCCGCTATTTCGCTTCAGGCTCCCGCCGGTGCTTGATGAGGGCGTGAATCTCGTGCGAGATGAACTCGGCACCCAGCAGGACAGCTGCTCCGATGGTGAAAAATATCCAGACAGTGCCGATCCCAAACCTGACGTGATCCATACTGCGGTCCCACTCTTTCGTTTGTAACCTTGCTGCAATCTCAGTGTAAAGACTCCGTTTCCGATCCCCCATACAACCTCAGTGCCAACGGTGCGAACGCGGGCGTCAAGGGTAACTCCCCGCTTTTCGCACCAGGAGAGCCCGCCTTTCGGCCTACGCGGCGTTGCTCTCGCTCCGCGCCTGAGCCAGCAGGGCGCGAACTTCAGCGTCACTGGTCTGATCGAAATTGCGGTAGAACTCCCCGACCGCGTGGAACGGCTCGGGGGTCTCGAGGCAAACCACTTGATCGGCCTCTCGTCGCAACTCATCGCGGGTACAGAGCGCGGCGACCGGCACAGCGACTAAGACGCGGCGGGCGACCGGGCGCAGAGCGCGCACCGCCGCCGTCATGGTCGCTCCAGTGGCCAGTCCGTCGTCGACGAGGATGACGGCGCGCCCATCGAGTTGAGCCGGTGGACGGCCATCGCGGTAAGCGGCCTCCCGGCGCTCGATTTCGAGTCGCTCCCGCGCAACCACGACGTCGATGGTTTCCTGCCGAATGCTGAAGGCGGCGATCACGTCGGACTGAAGGACGACCATGCCTCCACTGGCGATCGCGCCCATCGCCAGTTCCTCCTGGCCCGGCACGCCAAGCTTCCGCACCACGAAAACATCGAGGGGAAGATGGAGACCGTGGGCGACCTCGAAGGCGACGGGAACACCGCCGCGCGGCAGCCCCAGCACGATCGCGTCTCCGGCGCTCAGCTCTTCTTCGAATTCGTCGCGAAGCACCTGGGCCAGCGCAAGGCCAGCTTGCCGCCGGTCCTGAAAGATGATGACCACCTGCCGCCCTTCCTGCCTGATTGTTCTCCAGAGAGACGCGATCCGCAATGGATTTCACGGAACTTTTGCGATGTGACCGCGTATCCTAAGCCCAGCGCGCATCCGCGCGCGCCCGCTTCTATTCATGAGCACAGTCTCTGTCCAAAGTGCCTCTTCGACAGATCAGCGAGAGGGCTTTCGCCGCTTCGTCGGGATTTGTCTCGCTATGGCGGCCATCAAGCTGGCGATTGAGATCGTCGGCAACATCCTGGCGCAGCGCGCCGGCTACGGCATTTTTCGCGACGAGATGTATTACCTCATTTGCGGGCGGCACCTGGCCTTCGGCTATGTGGACCAGCCGCCCATGGTCGCCCTGCAGGCGCGGCTGTCGGAGATTCTCTTCGGCTACGACCACATGTGGTCGCTGCGGCTCATCTCCGGACTCGCAGGCGCGTTCAAGGTGTTTCTCACCGGAGCTCTGGTGTGGGCCATGGGAGGAAGCCGGCGCGCCGCTGCCCTGGCCATGCTGGGCGTGATTACAGTGGGGGTTTACCTCGGGGCAGACAGCTTTCTATCGATGAATTCCTTCGAGCCGGTCTTCTGGATGCCCTGCGCGCTGGCGCTGATTCGCATCGCCCAGGCAGAGACCCTGGCGGATCCCGACCGGATTGTCAGGAATTGGTGGATCGTGCTGGGCGTGAGCGCCGGCCTCGGGCTCGAGAACAAGGCCAACGAAGTTTTCTTTCTGGTCGCGGTGCTGATCGCCCTGGTGCTGACGCCGCAGCGCAGGATTCTGGCCAGCCGCTGGTTCGGGGTGGCCGTGGCGATCATGGTCGCGCTCGCGCTGCCGAATCTTCTCTGGCAGATTCACAACCACTGGCCGACGCTCGAATGGCTGATCGGGATTTCGAAGAGCAACAAGGATGTAAAGCTGCCGCCGCTGAAGTTCCTGGTGGGCCAGATGATGATGCTGACTCCGTGGACCGTGTTCCTGTGGCTGAGCGGAGTGGTGTGGCTGCTGGTGAGCAAAACAGCGCGGCAGTTCCGGTTTCTGGGCGTGCTGTATCTGGTCTTCCTTCCGATGATGATGCTGCTGCATGCGAAGGACTACTACCTGGCGCCGGTGTATCCGATCTACTTCGCAGCGGGCGGGATGCGCTGGCTTCCGGTGGCGAGTAAGAACATCACGCGCAATGTTCTGGTCAGCACGTACGCGCTGTTGCTGGTCGTCGGATTCTTCCTGACGATTCCCTTTTCTATCCCCGTGCTGCCTCCGCAGAAGTTTGTCGCTTGGTCGAAGACGATGCACTTCCACCCGAAAGACACGGAGAATCACGACGCAACGATTTTGCCGCAGTTTTATGCGGATCGCTTCGGGTGGCACGAAATGGTCGAGAAAGTGGCGGCCATCTACAACGCGCTCCCGCCAGACGAGCGCGCGGTCACCGGCATCTACACCGGCAATTATGGTGAGGCCAGCGCGATCAATCTGTTTGGGCCGAAGTACGGGCTGCCGGTCGCGATCAGCGGGCACCAGACCTACTGGCTGTGGGGGCCGCACGGTTACACCGGCCAGGAAATGATCATCATCAACGGCGCGACCCTTGCGGAGATGAAGGACTACTACGCGTCGTGCACAGTGGAGGGGGTAAACGACCATCCGCTTGCGATGCCATGGGAGCACAACAACATCTATCTTTGCCGTGGCAGAAAATCCACGTATCAGGCAGACTGGAAGGACCTCAAGCATTACTACTGAACCGGAGGTCCGCCGCTCCTGCAAATCGTGCCCGACCGGCCAGCCCTGAACCAAGCGCCCGATCTGCCGCGGGTGCTGAACACCTCGCACGCCACCGCCATCGTGGTGGGGACCATCATCGGCAGCGGAATTTTTCTCGTTCCTCAGGAAATGATGCGGGCGACCGGCTCGTCGAGCCTGGTGTACCTGGCGTGGATCGCCGGCGGGCTGCTCTCGCTTTTTGGCGCGATGACCTACGCGGAGCTGAGCACGCTGCTGCCCTATGCGGGCGGCGAGTACGTGTATATCCGTGGGGTCTACGGCGATCTGCCGGCGTTTCTCTACATGTGGACGTGGTTTGCCGTGGCCAAGCCCGCGTCGATTGCCAGCGTGACCACGGGCCTGGCGCGGACGCTGGCGATCTTTCCGGCGCTGCACTGGCTGGAAGGCGCGGCTTTTCATGTGCCCTTTGCCGTGATGTGGTCGCAGATCTTCGCCATCGTCGCGACGTGGCTGATCACGGGGCTCAATTATCTGGGTATTCGCAAGGCGGGCGATTTTCAGCTGGTCTTCACGTGGCTCAAGGGAGTGCTGATCGTCGCGATTGCGGTGATTTGTTTCGGATCGATGGCAGGACACTGGGGAAACTTCGCGACGTCATTCCTGGGCGCGCACGGAGGATTCAGTGGATTCATGATCGCGCTGATCGCCGCGCTCTGGGCCTACGACGGCTGGAATGATCTGACCATGGTGGCGGGCGAGGTGCGGAATCCGAAACGCAGTTTGCCAATTGCGTTGATCGCCGGACTCGGAATCGTCGGCGTGTTGTACATGGCGACCAACGCGGCCATCCAGTACATCCTGCCGGCGGCACAAATCGCGGCCTCGCCGCGCCCGGCGGTGACCGCGCTGGCAACGATCACCGGACCCTGGGGCGCTGGGCTGGTCTCGATCGCCATGGCGGTCAGCATTTTTGTCACATTGAATGGCACTATTATGTCCGGCGCGCGCGTTCCCTTCGCGGCTGCGCGCGATGGCCTGTTCTTCCGGCGCATGGCGGATATCCACCCGCGCTTTGCAAGCCCATCGACGTCGCTCATCGTGCAGGCGCTGCTGACGACGGGACTGCTGCTGGCGGTGGGGCGATTCCAGCAGCTTTTTGAGCTGGCCATCTTTGCGGAGTGGCTCTTCTACATGATCACCGCGACGACCATCTTTTTCTATCGAAGGCGCGAAACCGGCGAGCAGATTTACCACGTGTGGGGCTACCCGGTGGTTCCCGCGCTCTTTGTGGCGGCAGCAGCGGTGTTGCTGGTGTACTCATACGCGGAGAACCTGAAGAATTCGCTGATTGGCACCGCGATTATTCTGCTCGGCGTACCACTTTTCGCAGTCTTTCGGAAGAAGCCGGGCATTTCGATCTAAGAACCGCGATCTGCTTCCGGCGTGGGTTCAGCTGAACAGAAATTCCTTCGTCCGCAGATCCCTGATGGTGTCGCGCAGCTTCGCCGCCTTCTCGAATTCGAATTTCTTCGCCGCCTCCCGCATGTCCGATTCGAGCTTGGCGATGTATTCGTCGAGTTGTTGCTGGTTTTCGAACTCCGGCATGGAATCCACTTCCTCGGCCAGATCGGCGTATTCCGCCTGCAGGATTTTCACGAGCGACATGTCGATGTGGCTGATGATGGACTGCGGCGTGATGCCATGCTCCTCGTTGTAGGCGCGCTGGACTTCGCGCCGGCGCTGGGTTTCGTCCATGGCCTGGCGCATCGAGTCGGTGATCCTGTCGGCGTAGAGAATGGCGCGGCCGCTTAGGTGGCGCGCCGCGCGGCCCATGGTCTGGATGAGCGAGCCGGACGAGCGCAAGAAGCCTTCTTTGTCGGCGTCGAGGATCGCGACCAGGGACACCTCGGGCAGATCGAGGCCTTCGCGCAGCAGGTTGATGCCGATGAGCACGTCGTACTCACCCTTGCGCAGATCGCGCAGCAACTTCACTCGCTCCAGCGTCTCGATCTCCGAATGCATGTAGCGGCAGCGCACGCCGACTTCGGAGTAATAGCCCGCGAGGTCCTCGGCCATTCGTTTGGTGAGCGTCGTGACGAGCACGCGCTCGCTCTTTTGCGCGCGATCGCGAATCTCGTGCAGCAGATCGTCGATCTGGCCGCGTACGGGGCGTATCTCGACCTCGGGATCGACGAGCCCGGTGGGACGAATGATCTGCTCCACCACGACACCGGCAGCCTTGGTCAACTCATAGGGCCCTGGGGTCGCAGAGACATAGACGATCTGGTTGGTACGCGATTCGAATTCCTCGAACTTGAGCGGGCGATTATCCATCGCCGAGGGCAGGCGGAAGCCGTAATCCACCAGGTTCTGCTTGCGCGAACGGTCGCCGTGCCACATGCCGTGCAGCTGCGGAACGGTGACGTGCGACTCGTCGATAAAGAGCAGGAAGTCGCGCGGGAAATAATCGAGGAGAGTGGGTGGCGGCTCGCCTGGCAGGCGCCCGGAAAAGTGGCGCGAGTAGTTTTCGATGCCGTGACAGTAGCCGACGGATTTGATCATCTCCAGATCGAATCGGGTCCGTTGGTGGACGCGCTGCGATTCAACCATCCGCCCCTGCGTCTCCAGCTCCTTTTCCCACCACCCTAGTTCATCGAGGATGCTTTCTATCGCGGCCTTCCTCCGCTCCGGCTGCACCACGTAGTGGCTCTTGGGGTAGATGGGCAGGCGCGCGTACTTCTGTCGCACCGTGCCGAAGAGCGGGTCTATTTGTGAAAGAGAGTCGATCTCGTCGCCGAAGAGCTCGATGCGATAGGCGTTTTCGTCGTAGGTGGGAAAGACCTCGATGACATCGCCGCGCACGCGGAAGGTTCCACGGCGGAAGTCGGCATCATTGCGTTCGTAGAGGATTTCCACGAGGCGGCGGGTGATGTCGTCGCGTCGCACCCGCTGCCCCTTTTCGAGCAGCAACAGCATGCCGTAGTACGCTTCCGGCGAGCCGAGGCCGTAGATGCACGAGACGGATGCGACGATGATGGCGTCGCGGCGCTCGAATAGTGAGCGCGTGGCGGAAAGGCGGAGCTTATCCAGCTCCTCGTTGATGGTGGCTTCCTTCTCGATATAGAGATCGCCCGCGGGAATGTACGCTTCCGGCTGGTAGTAGTCGTAGTAGGAGACGAAATACTCGACCGCGTTGTGCGGGAAAAACTGCTTGAACTCGTGAAAGAGCTGCGCGGCGAGGGTCTTGTTGTGGGCCAGGACGAGAGCGGGGCGATTGAGCTGCTCGATCATCTTCGCCACCGTGAAGGTCTTGCCCGACCCGGTTACGCCGAGCAGGACCTGGTGCTTCTCGCCGGCTTCGATGCCGGTGAGGAGCTCTTCGATGGCGCGGCCCTGGTCGCCGCGCGGCTTGTAGTCGCTGACTAGCTGGAAGTCCACAGCTTGATTTTAAGAGATGGGCTGTGGAAGCGCGTCAGCGGCGCCGGATTTACCGCCGGAGTTTTCCGCCGATCCAGAGAAATACCGGCCAGACCACGAGCCAGACGAAGGACATCCAGTGCGGCCATAGCCCCCAGTTGTGAACGGTGAAGAAGATGCCGATCGCTTCACCAATGGCGAACAGCACAAGAAGATGCAGACCCGGCCTGGAGGGAGCGATGCGCGCACACAGCCATCCGCCGAGGATGGACGCGAGGGCATAGATGGCCGTGCTGAGCCACAGGAGACTTAGCGGAGGGATCTTGCCGGTAACGTACTTCCCTGGGAACAGATGGGCCAGCACAGGATCACTGAGAGCCACGATTCCATACACCACGATGTAACTGACCACAACTGACGCAATCGATCGAAGCAGCTTCATGCAGCGCCTCCGCATATACAACGCCTGAATATCCGGGGAGCATGCAGAATAACGCGCCCACAGTAAGGATAAAAGGGGAAAAACGCCGCACCCCTAAAAAGAGAATGCAGGCGTCGCTCCGGGGAACGAGCCATCCTTCGCTGTTTCGTGTTCGACCAGCTCCTGCGCCTTCACGCTCAGTCCCGCTACAAAGGGAGCCGAGGACGATCGGCTCCCTTGCTTGCGTTGATCGGCGTTTTTAGCCACCGTTGGCGTGGCGGTCGTAGTACATGTGATAGCCGCGCCGGAACCCCTCGCGAAAATCTGCGCGCTGATCGCGCGGCAGATCGGGATGCCGGAAATTGTCGTGGCGATCCGGATCCGGCGGACGTCGAGCATCCACGTCGTGCCGCGCGGCCTCAATGCCGTCGTGGAACCCGCTGTGCCACGCCTGTGACCAGTTGCCCTGCGGTTCGTCCGGCGACCAGGCGCCCGCAGGCGGCGGACCTTCCTGAGCATGAACGGCCAGCGCCGTTCCGCCTGACAACGCCAAACCCAATACCACAGCCATTCCGAATTTCATCTTTCCCATTGGTTTCTCCTTCGTTCGTAGTGGGATTTCCCGCTTTCTCCTGCTGGGATGCGGAGATGTCCTGTGGGGAGTACGTGCGAAGAAGGCTTTCATGACCCAAAATTCGACTTGCATCGGGCAACCAACGGCGAAGCCCCCGATTGGCGCGCGGTTGCAGCCCTCCATGGCGACGAACAACGGGAGGAATTAGTGTGTCGACGCGCTCAGCGGCGCCGGACTCCCCTTGCTCTCGAGCGCCAGCGCGTCGGCCCATTCACTCGCCGCGTCGACGAGGCAGTCGGAGGGAATCGATTCCACCGTATGCGAAGACAATCCGAAGCGGCAGCCCATCACCCAGGCCCCCGCACGGCGCGCAGTCAGAATATCCACGCTGGAGTCGCCGATCATCAGCGTCTCGCCCGGAGCTATGCCGGCCTCACGAATCACCGCGTTCAGTCCTTCTGGATCGGGCTTCTTGCTGGCGAAGCTGTTGCCGCCGTAGATGCGAAACATGTAAGGGCTAAGACCCAAAGCGTCGCAGATCGCGACCGATGGCCCCACGGGTTTGTTGGTGAGCACCGCCATTTTTCGCGGCGATCCATCGGCGGTTGTACGCATCGCTTCAAGCGACTCGAAAACGCCCGGATAAACGTAGGTGTTATCCAGCTTGTGCTCGCGGTAATGCGCGAGGAAATGCTGGAGGGCGTTCTCTACCAGCGGCTCATCCTCGGGATCGCCCAGCGCCCGCCGCACCAGCATGCCGGCGCCATCGCCGATGTAGGTCGCAATGATCTCCTCGGGCAGCGGCTGGCGGCCGAACTCCATCAGCATCGCGTTGATGGAGTTGGTCAGGTCTTTGCGCGAATCGATCAGCGTCCCGTCCAGATCGAAGACGATCAGCCGAATCTTCTCCGCCGGAATCGGATTCAGGATTTGCAGCATGCTTCCAGTTTAATGGGCCTCTCCGCTGCCCTGGTTACCGAGGCTGCGATATGCTCTCAGAATGCTGAAATTCTCAGGTTGTGCGCTCCTGGCTGCGGTCTGCCTCAGTTCGCTTTCCATGGCTCCTGCAAAGGGCGAGGACCACTTCCCTTCCAATGAGGACATGCGCCACGTGCGCTCGATGGCGCAGCCTAAGGTTTCGCCGGATGGGCAGCAGGTGCTGATTCAGATTGCCGACGCGACCGCCGACGGCGGCAAAAGCCATCTTTGGCTCGTCGACGTAAAAGCGAATGCATTTCGCCAGCTGACGTTTTCGCCGAGCGCTGACAAGCGCGGCGAATCCGGCGGCCAGTGGATGCCGGACGGGACCAGCATTCTCTTCGTGGCCCATCGCGGCGAGCACACGCAGTTGTTCCAGCTGCCCATGAACGGCGGCGAAGCGCATCCCTTCGAGGTGAAGATCGTTCCCCCGGTGGACGAATCCACGGCGCCCGACGCGATCCCACCGGCGAAGAAGCCGGCGGCGGGAGCCGATGCGGCGAAGGCGGAACCGGTGGAGTGCGATGTACAGCGCTATTTCATCGCGCCGGATGGAAAGCACATTGCGATTCTGGTGCGGGATCCCGAGACTCCGGGAGAGAAGAAGGAACACGACGACAAAGCCGACGCGGTTTGGGTGAATCATGACCCGCACGGCTCGCGACTCTATCTGCTCGATCCGGCAGACGGCAAGATTACTCCGACTGCGGTCCCGCCCGATGTACGCGGAGTCTCCTGGACCCAACAGAGCGATCGGCTACTCGCAATCGCCGAGGGCATGAATGAGGCGGGCGATCTCTCCCCTGCCGGCACAGCGTGGGTTCTATCTGTCGCCGACCCTGCCCATCCAACCCAGATCAAATCCGCTCCGGCAACCATTGGCGCAGCCGCATGGTCGACGGATGGCGGCCGCGTCTTCTTCCTTGCGCAAAGCCAGGCCGATGCTCCTCCGGGTTACGAGGACCTGTACGCACTGACGCTGCCCGACGATTCTATCCACAATTTGAGTGCCGGTTTTGACGGGAGCATGGGGCATGACGAGCCGCTTGCCGAGGAAGGCAAAGTTCTGGAATCGGCAGAGACGGGCACAAAAACCACACTCATACGCTTCGATGGAGACCGGCGTGAACCGCTGCACTTCGACACGGCGACGGTTTCTCAGTTCAATACGAACGCGAAGCACACGGCCTGGGTTTGGCTGGGCTCGTCCAGCAACCAGCCGCCGGCCCTCTACTACGCTGACAAGCTCGGCGGCACGGCGAAGACGTTGAGCACTCCCAAACTGCTGCCCGCAGACTGGACGCAAGTATCGTCGCAGCTGATTTCCTGGAAAAGCGATACCCTCACGATCGAAGGCCTTCTCTATCTGCCCCCGCAGGCCGCACAGCACAAGGTCCCGCTCATCGTGGACGTCCATGGCGGACCCACCGGCGCGTTCCAGGACAACTGGAATGCGCTGACAGAATTTCTCCTCGGCCAGGGTTGGGCGATCCTGCGAACCAATCCCCGCGGCAGCACCGGCTACGGAGCCGCGTTCGCAGCGGCCAACAAGGACGACCTCGGCGGCGGCGATTATCGGGACATCATGGCGGGAGTCGACACCGTGCTCGCGAAATATCCCCTCGACTCGAGCAAGCTGGCGTTGATCGGTTACAGCTACGGTGGCGAAATGGCTGGGTTTGTTGAGGGCAAGACCGACCGCTTCAAGGCGATCATCAGCGGCGCGCCCGTCATCGATCAGGAAAGCGAGTATGGCACCGAAAGCGGATCGTGGTACGACCGCTGGTTCTATAACGGCTATCCCTGGGAGCACGCCGAGAGCGCGTGGCGGCAGAGCCCGCTCGCCAACGCGGCACACGCCAAAACGCCGTTTCTGCTGTTGCAGGGCGAGAGCGATCGCACCGATCCGCTGGGCCAGAGCCAGGAAATGTATCGTGCACTGCGACAAATGGGTGTGCAGGTGGAGATGGTGCAGTATCCCCGCGAGGATCACGGTCCGCTGGCCGGGGGAATTTTTGGAGCGCCGAGCCCCGAACCGTGGCATGGCTTCGACGGACGCCAGCGCATCGTGACCTTCTTCAAAAAGGCCTTTGGAGAATAACGAGCCAGAACCGACGTTAGCGTCGACAGAAGTTCGCGCTCAGATCCGCTGTCGCTTCCAGCGTCCCTGCTTGAAGAGGATCAGGCTGGCGACGGCTATGGAGCACTCCGCGATGACCACGGAGAGAAAGGCTCCTTCGGCGCGCAGACCCATGCGCGTGGCCAGCCACCAGGCAAGCGGGATTTCGAGGACCCAGAAGCCGAAGAAGTTCACGAAAGTCGGCGTCACCGTGTCGCCCGCTCCGTTAAAGGCCTGCAGCATGACCATGACCCACGCATACGCAATGTTCCCGCAGGCGAAGGTGCGCAGCGCTCGCGCGCCGATGGCGACGACCTCGGGGTCATTCACGAAGAGGCCCACCACTGGGGTGGCGTAGACGAAAAAGACGACTCCCAGCGTTCCGAGAAAGAGCATGTTATAGAGGCCGGTGCGCCAGACCGCCTGCTCGGCGCGTTCCGGATGCCGCGCTCCCAGATTCTGCCCCACCAGCGTCGCCGCTGCATTGCTGAGACCCCACGCCGGTAAAATGAAAAACACCACAATGCGAATAGCCACTGTGTAGCCGGCAACGGCGGCTGCTCCGAAAAGCGAAACAATGCGTACCAGGCCGATCCAGCTGGCGTTGGCAATCGCGAACTGCAAAATGCCTGTGAGGGAAACACGCAGCAAACGCCACAGCACCGGCACGTTGAGATAGATGTGGCGCGCGAGAATGCGGATGCGCTCCGTCCCCCGCATCAGCCAGTAAAACTGAATGAGAACACCGATACTGCGCCCGGTGAACGTGGCCAAAGCCGCGCCGGTAACGCCCAGATGCGGGAATGGGCCGAGCCCGAAGATCAAGCACGGATCGAGGATGAAATTGATGATGTTCGAAACCCAGAGCAGGCGCATGGCAATGGCGGCGTCGCCGGCTCCGCGAAAAATGGCATTGTTGAGAAACAGCATGATGATTGCGCCGCAGCCTCCCAGCGCGATGCGAGCGTAGCCGGACCCAATGGCGACGATCGCCGGCGAAGCGCCCATCAGCCGGAGCAGATGGGGCGCCTCGATCCCGGCGGGAATCCCGAGCGCCAGCGAAATGAAAAGGCCCAGCACGATGGCCTGCACAGCGGAGATGGCAGCGTCTTCCGGATCCTTTTCGCCAATGCGGCGTGCGACCATGGCCGTCGTGGACAGCGAGACGCCGAGTCCAATGGCGAACACCAGCGCGAGAATCGACTCCGTGAGTCCCACGGTGGCCACGGCGTTCGCTCCGAGGCGCCCGACCCAGAAGGTGTCGACCACGGCAAAGAGCGACTCCAGCACCATTTCGAGAACCATGGGAATGGCGAGCAACAGGATGGACCGGTTCAGGCTGCCGGCGGTGTAATCCTGGTGTGAGCCGCGCAGCGCCTCGCGCACGGAGGCCCAGAATCCGCGCTGGGGTTCGGATTGGACAGGGATGTCCATGCGGCCAAAGAAGTGTACAGGATGAACGGAAGTGGATTGTTTTAGTGCGAAGCGCGTCCGCCTGGACGGCCTGCTCGTCTAGATCAGCAGCGTCTGCGTGGTTTCTTCTGAGGGGGCATTGGCGAAATGCAAATCGGGCAGATCTTCGACTGCACGCCGCAGGGACTGCTCCCATCGTGCATGAATCGTCTGCAGCTCCGCGTCACCGTGCGTGAATTTTCGATAGCAATCGAGGATCAGGCTGTCACGGCGATAGAGCACCAGCTCGATGGGCGGCCCAATCGCGCCGTTCGAGCGCATGGTGGCGTCGAAAGAGAGCAGCGCATATTTGGCCCCGACCATCAGGGTGGTGGAATTAAACACGACGCCACGATCGAGCAGGGGACGGCCATATTTGTACTCGCCCAGCTGCAAAAACGGCGATTCCTCCGTCGCGCTGATCGGATTGCCTTGCGGATAAATCATGTAGAGCGCGGGCTCTTCGCCACGCACCTGCCCGCCCAGCAGCAGATGCAAGTTAAAGGAGTAGTTGTCCCGCTCCAGCGCCGCGCGATCGAGTTCCGCCACCTGGCGCACGCAGTCGCCCAGTTCGCGCGCCGCTTCATACATGCTGCCGGCGCAAGCCAGACCTTCGCCGGCAGCGAATCGGGCCCTGGTCATGTTGACTACGGACTGGCTGAGCGACAGGCTGCCGCTGCTGAGGACTACGAACGCCCGCTCGCCGGGCTGCGAGAAGGTGTGCATCTTGCGCGCGATATTCAGATCGTCGAAGCCCGCGTTGGTGCGCGAATCCGAGGCCATCACCAGACCCTCTCGTGTCATGATGCCCAGGCAGTAGGTCATTGAGCCGTTCAGCCCCCAGGAACATTCCAGTGCCGTTAGGACATTGTGACAGCTTTCGGATACGATTCAAAGACATTCGACCAACGCTGAGAGGTACGCGCCACATCCTAAAAGCACCGTGGAGGCACGATGCTGCTTCGCCTGGGCTATGACATGCAGTTTGACATCCCCGAACCGGTCGCCTGCGTGGCTCAGCTGCGGGTTCACCCGTCCCGCGCCGCAGTTCTGCGCGAGCCGGACCTCGTGCACGTGGAACCGCAGGTTCCGATCGAGGAATACAGCGACTCCTTCGGCAATCTGTGCACGCGATTTCTGGCGCCGGTCGGCACGCTGCGCCTGAAAAACGATTTCTTCTTTGAGGATCCGGGGCTGCCGGATCCCGCCTGCCCTCGCGCCATCGCTCATCCCATCGCCGAGCTTCCTCACCAGGTGCTTCGGTTTCTCCTCAGCAGCCGGTATTGCGAAGTCGACAGCCTCGCGCCCGCCGCATTCGATCTCTTCAGCAACACGGCGCCGGGATGGGAGCGCGTACAGGCCATTTGCAATTATGTCCACGCCAAAGTCGCCTTCGGCTATCAATTCGCGCGCCCCACCAAGAGCGCCCTCGACGTGTTCACCGAGCGCCAGGGCGTTTGCCGCGATTTCCAGCATCTGGCCATCACCTTCTGCCGGGCGCTGGGCATTCCCGCGCGCTACGCCGCAGGCTATCTGGGCGACATCGGCGTGCCCGTCACCGATACGCCGATGGACTTCAGCGCGTGGTTCGAGGTGTATCTCGAGAATCGCTGGTGGACCGTCGATGCTCGCCACAATGTGCCGAGGATTGGGCGGGTCCTGCTGGCGACCGGACGCGACGCCGCCGACGTTGCGTTTTTCACATCTTTCGGCGCGGCGAATCTGAAGAGCTTCCTGGTGATCTCGGACGAAGTGAAGGATGCAGCCACGATCCAGGCTGCGGCGCAACTCAACGCGAACACCTGAGCCCCACAGGCGTATACTTGCCGCTCCCTCAAGAACCAACATTCAGACCTATCGAAAGGGGGCATTCGCATGCCCAGTTACCTTGTGCAAGTCGCGTACACTCCCGAAGCGATTGCCGCGTTTATCGCGAAGCCGCAGGACCGCACTGAGCCGATTCGCAAAGTGGTGGAGAAACTCGGCGGCCAGCTCGGAAAGTTGTATCTCTCCTTTGGTGATTACGACGTCGTGGGCATCTACGAGATGCCCGATAACGTGAGCGCGGCCGCGTTTGCGCTGTCCATCGCCGCAGGCGGCGCCTGCAAAGGCGTGAAAACCACTCCGCTCATCACTACGGAGGAAGGGGTGACCGCACTGAAGAAGGCCGGCGGCTCGGGCTACAAGCCGGTGACGAAAAAGTGAGAGGCAGCCCGTAGCCGGTAGCCCGTAGCCGTCGTCGCACCCCCACCCCCCTCCCCCTGGGGGTGTGGCAAGTGATTCATTTTGCAGGGATGTTTTAGTACCGTAAATCAGGTATTACCCTGCGGGACAGGTTACAGGTGACAGGTTACGGTTTACAGGTTGCAGAAGGGCGTTCTGCGCGGGGATGGTCTTTTCAAAGAGCGACCACCACGCAGGGCCTCAAACCTCGCTCGACTCGTCCGCCCAGGCGAACTCGCTCAAGGCAGGCTTTGGCGGGAAACAAAAAAGCTCTGTTCGCGATTGCGGACAGAGCTTCCCTTGTTTTACGGTAAGCAGCTTACGGGGGTAGATCAAGGAAAATCGAAGGGGCGGGCAGTACGGAAGTACTGAGCTAGTGCTTCCCTGCTCCGGCGCTTTCCAGTTTTGCTTCCGCCTCGGCCATCACTTCGTCGGCGTGGGCGTATTTGTCCGGGTCTTCGCCGGCTTCGTTCCACAGCTTCTGCCCGCGCTGCAGCTGCTCCTGTACAGCGCCGGTATCGACCTCTTCCGGCTTCTCGGCTTCTTCAGCGAGAATGGTCACGCGATCCGGCAGCACCTCGACGAAGCCGCGGGCCACCACATAACGCTGGACGGACTCCTGACCGCCAGCCTCGCCTCCGTGCAGCCGCACTTCGCCAGCTCCGATTTCGGAAAGGAGCGGAGCGGCGCCGTACAGCACCTCGAAATAACCATCTTTGCCTGGCACTTCCACCGCCTCCACCGTCTGATCGACGAGGATGCGGTCAGGTGTAACGAGCCGGACTTTGAGCTGGTCAGCCATTTTATTTTGTAGACGCCTTCAGTTTTTCCGCCTCTACCAGGACTTCTTCGATGGTGCCGCGCATGTAGAAGGCCTGCTCCGGAACGTCGTCGTGCTTGCCCTCGATCACTTCTTTGAAGCTGCGCACCGTATCGGCAATCTTGCAGTACTTGCCGGGGATGCCGGTAAACTGCTCGGCCACGTGGAAGGGCTGGGAGAGGAATTTCTGCACCTTGCGGGCGCGCGCCACAGTGATTTTGTCGTCTTCTGAAAGCTCGTCGATGCCGAGAATGGCGATGATGTCCTGCAGGTCTTTGTAACGCTGCAGAATGCGTTTCACTCCCTGAGCGACGTCGTAGTGTTCCTGCCCGACCACGCGCGCCGTGAGGATGCGCGAGGTCGATGCCAGCGGATCGACAGCTGGATAAATGCCGAGTTCCGACAGCGGGCGCGACAGAACCGTGGTCGCATCGAGGTGAGCGAAAGTCGTGGCCGGCGCGGGATCGGTGAGGTCGTCGGCAGGCACATAGACCGCCTGCACCGATGTGACGGAGCCGCGCTTCGTCGATGTGATGCGCTCCTGCAGCTCGCCCATTTCCGTTGCCAGGTTCGGCTGGTAACCGACGGCGGAGGGCATGCGGCCCAGCAGCGTTGAAACTTCAGACCCCGCCTGGGTGAAACGGAAAATGTTGTCGATGAAGAGCAGCGTATCCGCGCCTTCTTCGTCGCGGAAATACTCGGCGACGGTGAGGCCGGTGAGCGCCACGCGCAGACGCGCGCCCGGCGGCTCGGTCATCTGGCCGTAGATGAGCGCGGCCTTCGACTTCGGCAAATCCTTCAGGTTGATGACACCCGACTCCTGCATTTCCAGCCACAGGTCGTTGCCCTCGCGCGTGCGCTCGCCCACGCCGGCAAACACGGAGAAGCCGCCGTGCTGGGAGGCAACGTTGTTGATCAGCTCCTGGATGATGACCGTCTTGCCGACGCCCGCGCCGCCGAACAGGCCGGTCTTGCCGCCCTTCAGAAACGGCTGGATGAGGTCGATGACCTTGATGCCCGTCTCGAACATCTCCTCGTGGGTGGACTGCTCGTCAAACGCCGGAGCGGGATGGTGGATGGGATTGCGCTGCTTCGCGTTCACCGGTCCCAGATCGTCGACCGGCTCGCCGATGACGTTGAGCACGCGGCCCAGCGTGGCGCGACCCACGGGTACAGTGATGGGGCCGCCCTGGTCGATGGCCTTCATGCCGCGCACCATGCCTTCGGTGGCTTCCATGGCCACGCAGCGAACACGCCCTTCGCCCAGATGCTGCTCCACCTCGAGGATGACGTTGATGGTAAACGGGACGGTGAACCCGTCGCTGACCACGCGCAATGCCTGGTAAATCGGGGGCATGGTGGCTTCTTCAAACTGCACGTCCACCGCGGGACCGGAAATCTGAATTACTCTGCCGATGTTTTCTGCCATATCTCTTTCGTTCGCCTTAAATCGCGGCTGCGCCGCTCACAATTTCGATAATTTCCTTGGTGATCGCTGCCTGACGAACGCGGTTCATGGTCAGGGTCAGCGAATCGATCATGTCGGATGCGTTGTTGGTGGCCGAATCCATCGCCGTCATGCGCGCGGCGTGCTCGGCGGCGATGGACTCCAGCGTCGCGTGGTAGATCTGCGAGGTCACATAACGCGGCAGCACGTCGGCGAAAATTTCCTGCGGCGTCTGCTCGTAGATGTAGTCGACTTCGGCGGTGCCGAAATTCTTCGCTTCGTCTTCGAGCTGCTTCTGCGCCGCCTCCGCCTCGTGTGGATAGAGGCTGACACCCGCCGATAACGCTGCTTCCGCCGCTCGCTCGCGCTCCTCAAGCGTCGGCTCCTCCGCCCGTTCCACCTCATGGATGGTAAGCGAGAGAATCGGCAGCACCCGCTCCACCACGACGCGCTGCTGGATCACCGATTTGAACTCGTTGTAGACCAGATACGCCGCGTCGATCTCCTCGTGCGTGTAGAGAGCGATGATCTGGTCCGATACGTCGCGGATCGTGTCGTAGTGGATCTTCTCCAGAACGCCCGTCGGCCCGGCCAGCACTTCGATCTGGCTGGCGCGCGTACGCTCTGGGCGCTGCGCCTCTTCGGTAGCCTCATTGAACTGCGCCGCGGGATAGCGCCGCCGGAACAGATCGCGCCCTTTGCGGCCGATGGCCTCGATGTCGATTTCCTTGCCGTCGTTTTCGGCGATGAAATTCGCCGCCGCCTTGAAGATGTTGGTGTTGAACGCGCCGGCAAATCCTTTGTCGCCGGAAACAACCACCAGCAGAATCCGATTCTCCGGCCGGGTGAGCAGCAGCGGATGGCGGCATTCCCCGGTTTCCGGATCGTAAATCTCCGCGCGGCGCTTGAGCGATTCGAGCACGCTGGCCAGCATCGACGCATAGGGCCGCGCAGAAATTGCTCGCTCCTGCGCGCGGCGCAGCTTGGCCGCCGAAACCATCTTCATGGCTTTGGTGATCTGCCGCGTGTTCCGCACGCTGCGGATGCGACGCCGTAAATCGAGAACGTTGGCCATGGGTTATTAGTGCGCCGCCACCGGCTGCGGCTCGGCTTTCGGGTCCGGCTCCTTCTTCTTTTCCGGCTCGGCCGCAGGCCTGGCCGGACCGCCCTTTGCCCCCTCCTGCTCGGCGAGGAAGTTCGCCTTGTACTCCTTCAGCGCGGCGTGGATGCGATTGCGCAGATCGTCGTCGAGAGCCTTTTTCGTGGCGATGTCGTTCAGCAGCTGCGACTGCCCTGAATCCAGATACGGATACAGCCCATCCTCGAAGGCGCGAATCTGCTCGACCTGCAGGTCGTCCAGATAGCCCTGCGTTCCGGAGAAGAGGATGATTACCTGCTTCTCGGCTGTCAGCGGATGGAATTGCGGCTGCTTCAGCAGTTCACTGAGCCGCTTGCCGCGATTGAGCTGGTTCTGCGTGATTTTGTCCAGATCGCTGCCGAACTGGGAGAAGGCAGCCAGTTCGCGGTACTGGGCCAGGTCGAGCTTCAGCGTCGAGCCCACCTGCTTGATGGCCTTGATGGCCGCGGAGAATCCCACGCGCGAAACCGACAAGCCCACGTTGACCGCTGGCCGCTGGCCGGAGTTGAACAGGTCGGTTTCGAGGAAAATTTGCCCGTCGGTGATCGAAATGACGTTGGTCGGAATGTAGGCCGATACGTCGCCTGCCTGGGTCTCGATGATGGGTAGCGCGGTCAGCGATCCGCCGCCGTTCGCGTCGCTCAGCTTGGCGGCACGCTCCAGCAAGCGTGAGTGGAGATAGAAAACATCGCCCGGATATGCTTCGCGGCCCGGCGGGCGGCGCAGCAGCAGCGAAATCTCGCGATAGGCGATGGCATGCTTGGAGAGATCGTCGTAGATGATGAGTGCGTGGCGGCCCTTGTCGCGGAAATATTCACCCATGGCGCAGGCCGCGTAGGGAGCCAGATAGAGCATGGGAGCCGGTTCCGACGCCGATGCAGCGACCACGATGGTGTGGCCCATGGCGCCGTACTCGTCCAGCGTCTGGACCACGCCCGCAATCGACGAGCGCTTTTGCCCGATCGCGCAGTAGATGCAGATGAGGTCGTTTTTCTCGTTGTTGATGATCGAGTCGAGCGCGACCGCGGTCTTGCCGGTCTGACGGTCGCCGATGATCAGCTCGCGCTGACCGCGGCCAATCGGGATCATCGAATCGATGGCCTTGAGGCCGGTCATCATCGGCTCGCGCACCGGCTGCCGGGCGATGACGCCAGGAGCCAGCCGCTCCACCGGCAGCGTGTCGCG
>JBEKIN010000013.1:0-29903 GCA_050011735.1 Acidobacteriaceae bacterium
ATCGGCGGAAGTGGTGTCATACACGTAGTACAAGCCTTCTTCGGCAGCCAGCTTCAACAGCGCCTCGTGGGTCGTCGCTCCTCTGCGTCCGATGCTGTAGACATCAACGCTGCGCTCGGGCGGGTTCGGGTAAGGACAGAAGCGAATGGCGTCGACGGCGGGCGGCAGGTACATGCTTCTGGGGCCGATACGCTCGTTGAGCGGCCCGGGACTCTGGCTGTAGTAGAGGCAAACCACATCGAACTGCTTGAGCAGACGCAGGTAGTTGCCGTAGGCCTTCATCTGCGTGACCCACAGCTCGTCGATCACTATGACCGCTTTTTTGCAGCGTTCGCGCCAGTTGCCGATGGCGTTGATGCGAAGCACATCCGTGGGATCTCCACAGACGGCGACGAAGAGGTCGAACGTCTGGTCGAAGTTCTTTGATTCCATTCCGGGATTCAGGACGAATGGAGTGTGATAGGCAAGCTGTTTGGCGTAATGGTGACGGCGCGAGGACTGATCGAAGCGAGGCGCGATCATTTCCGCGGAGTCCACCTCGGCGATGACGTCCTCGAATTCGAAATGGGCGCAGCGAAACGGGAGCCGTTTGGCGGCGTTGCGCTGTGAGAACAGGAGGACGCGTGGTTTCTGGTTTTGCATTTCCATTGCTTCGTAGACGACTGGGATAATAATGTTACTGCCTGGATCAAACTTTTTCGGGTTTATGCCCAGTAAGGACGGCTTCCCGACTTTGCTGCGCCTGGTGGGGCTGCGTGAGCGGCCAGGCGCGGTCCTGATCAGAAACCGCAGTGGCGGGCAGAGGCCATTGAATCCGAAACGCGGGATCATCATAGCGTGCGCCGCGGCACGCACTCGGCGTGTAAACCTGCGAGGTCATATAGTGCATCTCGGTCCCATCCACAAGGGTCTGGTAGCCGTGACCGCAATGCTCGGGCAGGTAGAGCATGCGCCCGTTTTCTTCGGTTAGTTCGGCGCCGAACCACTGGCCGTGTGTGGCGGAGCCAGGCCGCAGATCGAGCGCCACGTCGAACATGGCCCCCCGGGTGCAGCGAACCAGTTTGGCTTCCAGCGCGGGTTCCACCTGGTAGTGCATGCCGCGCAGCGTGCCCTTCAGAGCGCTGAATCCCATATTCGCCTGGAGGGGCAGAAACTCGATGCCGTGCTCGGCGAATTCACGCGAACACCAGGCGCGGAAAAACCGTCCGCGATCGTCGCCGCGAAACTCCGGATCGATCACCCATACTCCCGCTATTGGCGTCTCGGTGAACCGCATCGCGTTTCTACCTTCCGGAGCGTCCCGAGCCAGCCAGTTCCGTGGAGTCAGAGGCCTCGCCTACGCGAAAAACGGAAGCATAGCGAATCTGCGAGTCGGGTCTGCGGTCGTCGAAGGGTTCGAGACCCCAGTATTCCAGCGGCCAGCCGGCGAGGATCGAAGTATCTCCTTCGTGGATCTCGCGCGCCAGATCTGTGATCGGGCTCCAGGCCTGCTCCTGAGCGATTTTCGTCCGCACGTCGAGATCGATCCCGGTCACAAATAGATAGCCGCCAGTCTTGACGAGCCGGCCGATGTTGCGCAGGCAGGTTTGGGCATCGGGGGGTTCCATGTGGCAGAGAAAGCGATTGGCGACGACGACATCCTGGGGGCCGATGGCGGCCAGAAGCCCCGGGTCGCCCGCGTCTCCGCACATCCACGTGACGTCCTGCCGGAGCCAAGGCTTGATGGTCGCCTGGTTCCCCTTCGTCTCGAACATGGCGTTGATTTCTTCGGCGGACACGCGCTCGAACATCGACGCATTCTGGTCTCTCGAAGTGTTCCAGCTGACGTCACCCTTTTGCTTAGCGGCCTCTTCGTTTTCGGAGGCCATCGCGTCGGAACCACTCAGCGAATAGACGCCCCTGTGGGCGAAGTCCACGATTTCCTGGGAGATATCAATGGCATGCACGTTCAGCTGCAGATCGGGCCGCGCCGTACGGATGGCCCACAGCATCGAGTAGACTTCGGCGCCCTTGCTGCAGGCCAGCACCGTCATATCGAAGCGGGCGCCCTGGGGTTTCTGATCGGCGAGACGCTGCAAGAGCTGGAGCTCGGCACGGTTGCGCAGAAAGAACGTAGCGAAATACTGCTTGCGATCGGCGGAAAGGCGAACCAGCCGATCTAGGTGGTGGCCCCAGGTGCGGGTCACCGGCCAATTGCGGACCGACGGAGAGAGATGCTTCCAGACTCGGCCGGACTGCCCGATATACATGCTGAGGATTCTGCGCATGATCCTCGAGCCTGCGCCGATTTTGGGATCGCTTGTGTCGGTGGATGGCATGGACAAGGTTGGGAGATTTTCATCGCTGGCGAGCGGTTGAACGACCTCGCGCCCCGCTGGGGCGGACCCGTTCGAACTCAACGATGACAATTCGAATTCAAACACACTGGGGGATTTATTCATACAGGTTTTAGAGGGTTCCTATCAGGGTCTGGGGCAAGAATTCAATGCACCCGGCCGTTGCCCGTCCGGCTCGGTTGAGTTGCTCCCACGGCGCCGTTCCCTATCGGGTTGGCGGCTGACGCCGCGAAGCGTCTGGCTTTCAGCCTTTGCACCAGCACCTGCGGACACAAGACGACTCCAAGCGCGGTGCCGATCGTATTGTTCAGCAGATCGGTCATGCTGGAGTCCCGTGTGGGGAGAAAATACTGCAGGGTTTCAATGACCAGGCTGATCGCGAATCCAAGAAGAATCGCAGTCAGGCGAGGCCTCGCGATACTCGGCGTCAGCAAAAAACAGAGCGCAAAGAAAAATCCAAACGGGACGAAGCCGGCAATATTGACGGCCATGTCGGACCAGTAGCTCCGGGTCATCCAGCCATCCCAGCGGCTGCGAAACGGCTTCCACACTGGCTCAAGGAATGCCGGATGCAGAATGAAATAGCGCGGCTGGATCAGCAGAGAGTTTCCGACGGCACCCTGGTCATGGACGATGTTCCCGCTGTGTTCGTCAAACTTGTACAGCACAGACGGCGGGTGATCGCTGTTCATCGTCGGCGCTTGTCCGCGCGACCAACGACTGGCATGCTCGTCGATCTCGGACGCCGTGAGCGCTGCATCATAGATCGCGAGCCCCAGAATGTCGCCGTGCCAGCTGTCCTGGAGCGCGGAATTGCCGAGGATCATCTTCCCGGTGAGGTCGGCGTCACTGAGCCCAAAATCCGATGAGAAACTGGCTGGAACGCCGTCGAGATAGAGGGTCGTCCTGCCCTGAACGCTGGTAATGGTGAGGACGACGCTCCTGCCTTCTTCAAATACGCTGCCCGTTCTCCACCATTGCCGAGCTAAATTTCCGCGCGCATCGAGCGCAGGCCGTTGCACGGCAAGGCTCGCATCGAACTGGCGCAGGGCGAAGACATATTTCGGGTCCTGGTTGTCATCGACTGCGACGATCGTGCCCGATCCGGATGCGCGTGCGGGTCGCAGGTAGATCTCAAGAGTACAAGGGCCGCCGGGCATATCTCTGCGAAAAGGCCTGGCGCTGACGACAATGCCGCGATGGCCGAAGCGAATGCCGTTCTCACCCCGCAGCCACGCCACATCGTTTTCTTGCGTACGAAACGGCCAAAGTCCGGCGATCAGGATAACGACCAGAATGCAGACGCAAACTGCGCCAATCAGCATGCGCCGACCGTCGAGTTCGGAGCGCATCCGCGTGCCATAGGTTTGCATCATCGAGCTGTTTCATCGCCACGGGTACCAGGTTAACATCCGCGGCCGGCGCCGGAGGAGGCACCAAAGAATCCTGGGGACGCAGCCCCTCGCGTCAGAGCCCTTGTGAAGGGGCTCTGACGCGCCCCTTCACCCATCGTTCTCAGCACACTTCTATCGGCTTACTGCGGCACCACGGTTCCGGTCAGGTTGGTAGGCGACCCTGGAGTCACACCGTTCCCGTAGCAGGTGTTGGCGTTGAAGTTATACGGTCCACCGGCTCCGCCGTCGGTTCCGTGCATGACGTTCACGAAGCACTGGTAAGCAGGATTCCCGTACGTATGTCCTCCGGGGCCGGTGCCTCCGGTGACATCAGGACCGGTTGCAGGATAGGCAATCGAGCCCCACCAGGAGGGTTTGCTGGTTTGGTAGAAGGATGCAGGCAAGGTGAGTGTGGCCGCGGCCCACGCGACGGTTGCACCGATGTTGCTGAAGTTGCCGGTAATCAAATCGGTGGCTGAGGTTCCGGCCAGGTGACATTCGCCCGAGGTTCCGTCGCATCCCGTTCCTGAGCCGTCGTCGCTGGCTTCGCCATAACCAAACGACCAGCCATAGGCATCAGCATCATAGCTGCGTGTCGTAGGATATTCAACCGATGCTACCTGTCCCATCGTCGAGGTCCCGTAGGCAATCAGCGACTGCATCTGGGAGCTGCCCACGACGTTGCCGATCATGTTGTTGAGGGTCGCGAGATACGACCACTGCATGGCACGGACGGCCTGGAATCCATAAACGGCGCCGGAGCAGCTGACCGTACCGCGGCCGCTGGCCGGAGCGCAGATGTGGTTGGTGCCGACGACCCAGTTGCGGTAGGCCGTGGTCTGGCTGGAGGTGCCCCACACGGAATCCGCATAGACCTGGGTGAGGACGTTGCCCTCGAGCAGGTTGAATTGCGGCGAGGCTCCGTGGAAGCTGATACCGCCAATCAGGAAACTGGGTGAGCCGGCGTCGAACTCGCCCTCGGTGTAGTTGTAGCCGATCACATTGCCGGCCGCGCCCCACTCCATCATGATGGCGACGTGGGTCCGTTCCACGATGTTGTTCTCGACCAGAGTGGCGCTGGTTTTGTACGCGAGGTCAACATCGGAATCGTAGGTGCCCGGTTCGTGCAGATAGGCATTGGAGAAGTAGCTGTCGCGGATCTCGTCGCGATAACCCCAGTAGTCTTCCAGCTGATCGCCGTCCGTGTAGTTCCCTTCCACGCCTTTCACCCAGCAATACGCGCAGGAGGAGAGTCCGAAATCGGCCGCATACCCGCTGTTGTTGGCGTAGACCTGGAGGTTCTCCACACCGGCATAAGTTGCCGACATGTTGAAGGGAACGGCGATGGGCGATTGCGTATAGGCGCCATACAATCCCGGCGAGATGGTGACGGTGGAACCGCTAACAGCGGTGACCTGAACAATCTGGCCGCGAGCAAGGCTTCCGCTGCTGGTCCAGCCGTCGCACCATGTGCATTGTCCTTCGCTGCCGTTGGACGAGACGAAGGCGGGATTGTTGGTTTCGGCGATCACCAGGTACGAGTTGGTGGTGATGCCCGATGCATTGCTGAGGGTGATGCTGGTAGAGCCGTTGGTCGCGCCCGCGGTGATGTTGGCCGGGTTGTCGCTGGGGCCACCGGAACCGAGCGCCACAACGTAGCCGCCGCCGCCGGCAGTTGCGTTGAGGATCGTCTGGTTGGCGCCAGCGCCGCGCAGGGTGACGTTTGACGGAACCTGAATGGTGCCGCTGATGTTGTAAGTGCCCGCCGCCAGGGCTACGGTTTGACCGCTGGGACAGGATGCAAGAGCCGAGTTGATCTGGGATACGGTTGCGGAAGAGGTAAGGCTGGCGCAATTGGTCGCGCGCGCCGGGATACCACCCACTCCTGAGTTGGACCAGTTAATCGCCTGCGTGGCGCTTAAAATTGAGGACCACGACTGGGCATGGCTATAGAGCGAAAACACAAACAACAATACGGAAATTCCTGCAGCACTGCGCTTCATATGTCCTCATCCGTCCTCCTTCGCTTAGCCCTGTTGTGATCTTTGAAATCTTCGGGCCTTGTTCCGGGATTGCGTGCTAGCGACAAGCGATCAAGGCGAACCGCCGATGTCATTGTCTGGTGACGATGGTAGGGGCAGTATAGCCATCCAGGACGCGACAAGCAAGACACTAAAGTTACTATTCTTGAGGCCGAGGTTACCTGGCGATTCTTGGCGAACTGCGCCGTCGTACCCATTTTCAATAAGCCATTTGTCATCAATAGCATTACTATTGTCAAGGGTACGAAAGGGCCAGGAAAATTTAACCAGAAAATGCAGAAAAATCTACATGCACTGTGTAGATTTTGGTGACTTCAGTACTAGGGATTCTCGGGCTAGGTAACCTATGCCGGAAACGCGTCGTTCGGACCCGAAAAACGGTCCTCCGGGATCCCAGCTTTTGGGCCGATTTTCCGGTTCTGCAGAGGGAAATCGGGCGTTTCACGCTTGGGAAAGACCCGCTCGTAAGCGGCGAGCAGGTGCTCTACGGAGTACTTCCACGCCAGTTCCGTTTCGACGCGCCTGCGTCCGATCTGGCCCATCCTCCTGCGCTCCTCCGGATGGTCGAGGAGCCAGAGAATCCTGGCTGCGAAATCAGCCACCATGTCGTCCTTGCTGGCGTAGAGGGAGGCTTCTCCCGCGCTGAAGCGGCCTTCTTTCAGGTCGAACTGGACGATGGGCTTTTCCAGCGCCATGTACTCCATGATTTTGATCATGGTGGAAATGTCATTCATCTCGCATGGCTTGTCGGGATTTACGCAAACGTCGGAGGTGGAAAGAATGGCCAGCAGCTGGTCGTCGGGGATTCTGCCGGTGAAGTCAACGGTGTCCTCAAGGTTCATGTCCTTCACCATCTGGCGGAGGCCGGCGAGTCCCGGTCCGCCGCCGACGCAGGTGAAGTGAATGTCACGGCGCCCCATATTCCGGATGTGCAGGGCGACCTCAAGCAGAATGTCGAGGCCCTCCTGCACGCTCATATTTCCGACATAGCCGACGAGGTAGTCTTTGCCATGTTTCAGGGCTGGATCCGGCGGGACTGCACGCATGCGCTCCAGATCCGGTCCGTTGCGAACGACGAAAACGTCTTCCGGCTGGTGGCCTCCGCGCGCGATCGCCAGATTGCGGTAGCTGCCGTTGGTCGCCATGACCACGTCACTAAATCGATAGGTGAGTTTCTCCAGCAAAACCTGGGATTTGTACAGCAGACCCTTCTTCTCGTATTTCGAGAGATAGAGCTCCGGATTGGCGTCGTGGTGATCGAAGATGTACTTCACGCCGAAGATCTTGAAGGGCAGAGCGACGAGAAAAATGTCGTCCGGCGGGTTGCACCCCTGGATTACGTGAAAGCCTCTGCGCAGAAAAATCCACGCGGTGTAAAGGAATTCGAAAATCAGCGCGCAAAAGAACTCAACGAGGTAGCCGGAAATGCTGTTCCCTTCCCCGAACATGGGATGACGGTAGACGTGAATCCCATCCAGGAATTCGTAGCCCTTTTTGCTCTTCTTGTCCTTCGGACACAGGACGGTGACGTCGTATCCATGAGCGCGCAACGACACGGCTTCGCCCCATACCCGAGCGTCAAAGGGAACCGGAAGGTTCTCGACGATGATAAGGACTTTTCTCTTCATGCCGCAGGCTCTCGCGACTGGAGTTGCTGGTACAGCCCACCCAGCGCGCACATCATCGTCGCCTGTCCCCAGTGAAGGGTCGGCGTCTTGTTTATGAACCCGCGGGCATAGCGACGATAATAGAAGTAGCCGGTGCGGTCCTGCATATTCGCGATAGTCCAGCGGGCAACTTTCAGGGCCAGAGCGGCTGCTTCTGGATCGCGGTCGGAGAAGAAGACGAGCGTGTCGATGGCCTGCGCGCTGCACTGGATGTCGAGCGGCAGCGTCTTGTGGTCGTAGTAGCGGGGAGTACCGTCTTCGAGAAAGAAGGTCTTCTTCCAGAAGTCGTAGCCGGTGGTGAGATTGCGGTCAAACTGATGGTCGCCTGTGCTGAGAAGGTAGTGCTGGAAGCAGTCGAGCACGTAGGCGGTGTGGAAATTGTCGACCCAGTGCATATTGGGGGGTTCCCCATAGTACCAGGAGCCATCGGGGCGCTGGTACTGCGCGGTGTACCGCATGGACTGCTCCGCGAGCGCTCGGTAAGTTTCTTTGCCGGTGTGGCTCCAGGTGCGCGCCAGCAGACTCCCGCCGAGGGTGTTGGCGTTATGGACGCGCGTGTCCTGGAGAGGAATGTAGCTGATGCAGGTGCCCTCGCCGTCCGGCGACGCCTGCAGATCGCGCATGATGTGCTCGCATGCATTGATAGCAACGTCGAGGTACTGCTGTTTGTGGAAGTGATCGTAGCCGTCCAGGAAGGCGTGCCCGATGAGCGAGGTCCAGACGACGGTCGGCGTTCCTTTGGGGAGGTAGAATCCCCGCGAGATGTAGTCGAAGTGATTGCCCCACGCAGCACCGGAATAGCCGGGGGACTGATGGTGGATGAGCCACTGCAGGCAAAATTCGGCCTTGTTCGCCCACACCGGATCGCCGGTGGCCTGATGAAGGCGCATAAAGCCGCGCGCCAGGAAACCCATTCCTTTACTGGACTGCGCCCGCGGAATGCCGAGTACGGGGCGCAGGTTGACGGGGAATCTCCGTACGCCCTGCTGGAGCACCGTCTGGAGAAACTTCGTCCTGAAGGTCAGGGGGCGCACCCAGGCACTGAGGCCGTCGAAGGTGTCGTAGCCGCGGTAATCGTTGGCCTCGAGCCAGGAAAAGAGATGCTGGATCGAATCGAGAACCTCGGCCGAAGCTGCTTTGTTCTGGTCCCCGGTTGCCAACGGACTACCAACAGATGCCGCTATAGTTGCCATTCCCGCTCCTTTGATCACTGATGCGGACCAGATCGACGAGGCGCTGGTCATCGCGAAGCCGCTTCGGCACTTCTTTGAAATCGGGATCCCGGTTGCCGACAACGACGGTCTCGGCATGCTGCAGAACCGAATCCATGTCCTGCATCATGAGCCTCGAGATGTGCGGAATCCGATTGAGGATGAAGTCGCGATTGGCGCCGACCAGACTGGCGAGGTTCACGTTTTTGTCGTAAATGCGCAGGTCGAACCCTTTGCCAAGAAGACGCTCGATCAGGTCGATGACGGGGCTCTCGCGCAGGTCGTCTGTACCGGCCTTGAAGCTGAATCCGAGAATGCCGACACGCTTGTGGCCGCCCTCCAGCACCAGCTGCAGGCCATGCCTGACCTGGATCTCGTTGCTGGGAAGAATCGAGGAAAGGATGGGCAACTCGAGGTCGTGCGACTTTGCCTGATAGGTCAGGGCGCGCAGGTCCTTTGGCAGACACGAGCCGCCGAAGGCGAAACCGGGCATCAGATAGGTTGGCGAAATGTTGAGCTTCGTATCCTGGATGAAGATCTTCATCACCTCGTGCGAATCCACACCCACGGCCTTGGCCAGGTTGCCTATTTCGTTGGCGAAACCAACCTTGAGGGCGTGCCAGCAGTTGTCGACGTATTTCACCATCTCAGCGGTTTCGAGAGTGGTCCGGATCAGCGGAGCGTCGAGACTGGCGTAGAGACCTGCAAGAACTTCGCCGCTGCAGCGGTTCACCTCGCCGATGACCGTCTTGGGCGGCCCATAGAAATCTTTGACCGCGGAGCCTTCGCGCAGAAATTCCGGGTTGTTGCACATGCCGAAATCGTCGCCAGCCTTTTTCCCCGAGAACTCCTCAAGAATGGGGATGACGACGTTGCGCATCGTTCCGGGAAGGATGGTGCTGCGGATGACGACGGTATGGTGCTCGTTCTTGGCCTTCAGCGCGGCGCCGAGCTGCTCGCAGGTGCGGCGCATATGCGAGAGATCGAGGTTGCCGTTCAGCTGACTGGGCGTGCCTACGCAGACGAACGACAGCTCGGTGTCCCGGACCGCGGCCACGGGATCGGTGGTGGCGCGCAGGCGTCCCGACTTCGCATTCTCGGAGATGAGTTCCCCGATCTGCGGTTCGATGATCGGCGTATGACCCTGGTTGATGAAATCGACTTTGAGCTGAACCGGGTCGACACCGATGACCTCATGGCCATCGTGTGCGAGACAACCGGCCGAGACAGCGCCGACGTACCCCAGTCCGAAAACACTGATCTTCAAGATGCTCTCCTTCCCAGCGGGAGGAATGCTGCACACTCATACGGTTTGCAAGCGAATTGCTCAGAACCCTGCCTTATAGGTCGCCGCGAGTGACGGGTACGGCTCCGGCTCCAGGCTGGCAACTTTGGAGGCAACTGACGCCGGCTTCCTCTTCAAACGACGGGGAGGAATGGTAATGGTGGCGAGCAGAAAACCAAGCCACACCGGCGACATCATGCGAAATCCTGCTTCGGTGAGACTGTAAATCAGGGCCGTCACAAAAAACCCGATTTTTACAGTGCCGATGGTGACATTACGGCGCCATGCGTCCATCACATTGCGATACCCGACGACGATCAGGGCGCCGAGCAGAGCAATGCCGACCCATCCGAGGTTCGCATAGACCTCAAGATAACCGTCGTGCGCCTCCTGAATGCCCTTCACGACTCTCCACATGATGAGGAGGCGATCGCCCATCCAGAAGCTCTCAAATCCCGCTCCGAACCAGGGAAACTGCCGGCTGAGGACGATGACTTCCGACCAGATCGCTGTGCGCCCGGTCAGGGAGGAGTTCCTGCCCAGCTCCTTCACCATGCCGCCGGAATTGTCAAAGAACAGCGCGACCACAGCGACGCTGATTGCGGCGGCAACGGTCAGGTGCAGGATCCACGGCCGGTTCATCACAAAGGAGCGGCTGGCAACGATCATGACCGTCCCCGCGAGCATAAGGCAGGAAAACGATGTCATCGAATCGGCGGTCAGCAACAAGTACACCGACATGGCAAGAATGACGGCTTCGGCCGCCAGATGCTGCCAGCGCCGCATTCCCTGCAACTCATACCAGCTGCGAATCGCGCACCACACGGTTGCCAGCGCGCCAACCAGCACGGTCATGCCCAGCAAATTCTTGAAGGTCGTGACCCCGGTATACATCGGCTCCCAGGTCCACGGGTTGTAGGCACGCCCCCATTGCGGGTAGTACTTGATGCACAGAATGGAAGCCGGAATCAGCACATATCCGGCGCGGCACAGAAATCGCTTGATCGCGGCCAGCGGATTCGGATCCGTCAGGACAATGACGATCATGATCACGTCACCGGCGGATTTGATCCATCTTTTGAAGGCGACGAAGCCGTCGTCGGCCCATAAGCAACTGATCAGGCAATAAGCAACGAACAGCAGGATGACGGGATTGGCCTTGACAAAATCAAGGACTCGTCTGGCTCGTGTGCAAAGCACCACTACGCCGGCAGCGATAACGGCTCCGTACACGGCGGCGTCCATGGGACTGCCATCCGCGGAAACTTCCCCGGCTGGAGTGCCGGTCTGAAACCATGCCGAAACAGGCCGGGAGCCGTTGATCAACAGCCACACCACCGGAACCCAGAGAGATCCGGAGGTGCGATCCTTCTCGTCGCGGTCGAAATAGAAAATTACGCCGATCCCGACGGCGTAAACCAGAGTGGCCAGCAGTGGGCTCATCGCGTGTCAACGAACAGACGGTGCAGATGCTCGAGTGTCAGAAGCTTGTGAATGGCGGTGGTGTAATTGCGGTCACCCTTCAGGTGCCCGGTTACGATGCTTTCCAGCGTCTTCTTTTCGATGTACGGACGCGACAATGCACGCGAGTCGAGCAGCATCTCGCGCACATAAGCGGCCAGCGCATCACGGTACCAGACGCGGAAGTGATAGAACTTGTGGCGACCGAGAAAAAGACGTTCCAGGCGAAGGGCCGAGAAGGCGTGATCGGCGCGGGCGACCCACTGCGGCATGCCGTAATCGTACGCGTATTCCGCCTTGAAGGTGAACTCCTGGTACTCGTGGCGCAGCGCCCCGAAGAGCCCTGCGTCTTGGGTCAGACCGCGGTCGGTCGGGATCTTTGAGAGCGCCGGATTGCCGTCCTGAATCAGGCGCAGCGAAATGTCGTTGTTGCTGAGCGTGCTCTTCGGCGCGCGGAAGACCGTCCTGACCAGCTCGTTATCTATATAAGGAGAGCGCAGCGCGAGCTGGGTTTCCTCGAGCGCCAGAAGACCATAGTGATGCCACGGTGCCTGCCGGAATACCGAGAAGGACAGCGGATGCACGTCGATCAGGCTGGCGTAGGTCCGTTTCGCCTGGGCGATATACGTCATGAACCCCGCGGTAAACAATCCCGGCGGCGGTTCCGCGGGCTTGAAGGCGCGAATGCTGCGCAGGACCTCGCCACCGTAGTTGCCGGTCATGCGAACCGGCGCGATCTGGCGCGCGATCTCGTTGATGTAGAGATCGGGCGAGTGCATCACGTCAACGCAGCCGTCAGTGAGATAGACAGTGCGTTCGGAATAATGCCCGAACTTCGACAGAAACTCGTCGCCGACAGGAATGGTCTGATGCGGGTACCCGCACACGTGGGCGACCTTGCGCGCAATCGAAACATCCTGGCAGTCGCGGAAAGGGCCACCGAACGAAAAACACGGAACCGACTCGGCCGGCGCCTTGAGCCACGCCATGATCATGCGCGAATCGAGGCCGCCGGTCAGAGAAACGCCGACCCGCCCATCTCCGCCGAAATACTTCGGGATATTGCGCGAGAAAATCGCACGCAGCTGCTGGTAATATTCTTCGAGGTCAAGCGGCCCCTGCTCTTCCCACTCGGCCGCTTCGAAGTAGCGGTCTTTGCGCTCGATCGCTCCCTTTATGAAAGTCCACGCCGACGCCGGCGGGAGCACATTGACCTTCTTGAATACCGTCCGGTTTTCAAGCACGCAGCCGTTGGAGACGAGCTCACCTAAACCCTGGGGATCCATCGTGCGCCGATCCGGACACACGGCCAGAATTGCCTTGGCTTCTGCCGCGAAATAGAACGCGTCTGCGGCTTCGTAATAGTAGAGCCGGTGCAGGCCGTAGCGATCGTTGAACAGCAGTGCCGTTCCCGCCGTCCTGTCCACCAGCAGGCCCTGGAATCTGCCATTCAGGGATGCCGGAAAACCGCTCTTCTCCGCCCGCTCGATGAGATACGATCCCTTCCGTGCAGCGGGGGCGTGGCCATTCCGCTCGTAGAAGGGCATGACGGTTGGACCGGAGAACTCTTCCCCTGAGAGGAACAGCACCTTGTCGCCGCGTTCGCTCTCGAGCGGACGCCCGCCAGGAAAGATGCCCCTCTTCCCGATCCAGCCTACGTAGACGCCGGCAGCCTCATCGATCCACGTACCGGTGTCGTAAAACGCTTCGTGGCGGAGTGCCTCGACCATCTGCCGCAACTGCGGCTCGGCGCGCTCACGCCCAATCTTTGTAATCAGACCAACAATGCCTGGCATTTCCTGACCCGTCTGTCCTTCTGTCTGCTGCGTCGTGTGCGATGGCTCTAGGTGCTTTCCGGAGCGGACTGCATGTTCCGGCCCAGCCATGATTTACGGATTTCCCGCAGCTTCAGGATCATCCATTCAGGAATGTGCTCGGCGAGCTTCTTGTGCAGCCCGAGCTTCAGCGCGATCGAGCCGACGGGGGTCAGCGGAACATAGTAGCGGGGCAGATTGACGCGCTGAAAAGCGTTGCGCTCCTTGAAGTCGCTCAGCGAATCACTGGTTCTCTTGCCGTAAGCGAAATTCGAATAGACCAGATAAGGAGTCTTGCGCTCGGCACAGGCGCGCACGGCGTGCGCGACCAGAGCATTGGTCGGCGCCTTGTCGCGCTGCTCGATGAGAGAAACAATATTCAGCAATCCCGCCTGCGAGCCATCGTAATCCCAGAGCAACTTGATAAAGCCGACCAACTTATCGCCGAGCCAGGCACCGACAAAAATGCTGCGGTCGAGATAGGTTGCTTCCTCTTTGTAAACCGTCTCCAGGTCCTTCCCATAGTGCGGGAACTTTCTTCCCTGACGAATCGGAGTCTCGTTGTAGATTTCCCAGATGCCCCTGACCAGTTCGTCGCTGAAGGGGACTTCGCGGAGGACTATGCCCTTCTTCTCGGCCTGCTTGGCCTTATTGCGCGCTTTGAAACCAAGCTGCTGGTTCCACCAGTGATCGAAGGTCGATATCGGCAGCACCGCCAGGTTATCCCATTCCATGGGATAGCTGTACTTCGGCGTAGTCTCGGAAACTTTCTGGATGAAGGTAAACAGGTCGACGCGGCTCTTCGACTTCCGAAGCGCTTGAATGATCGCCTCCGGATCATTCGCGAAAAGGAATTTCTCCCCATCAAGACGCGCAATCTTCACCAGTGAACCGCGAATTTGAATCCCGGTCCCGCCTACATCCATCATGGCTGAGCTACCCTGCAGGCTGCCGCGCACGACAGCCGGTAAGAAATGTGGCGGAGAGGGAAGGGATTCGAACCCCCGGGTGGTTGCCCACCGCAGCCGATAGACTGGCCGCTGCCTTACCGACGGCGACCTCTCCGTATGGAAGAACTGTTGCTCCTGAAAATCTCTGTCTGCCGCGATGCGGGGTCGACTTAACTCGGCGGATCCAGTACGTACTCCTCGCGCACCGGGTTAATGCCAACCAGAATGAGCAGCTTGCCCAGGTGATCGCAGATTTTGACCAGAAGGGTCATGAAGTACTGCTGGCCGGCGACCAGCGCGAAGGGCAGCGCCAGCGCGTACAGCGGAATCGCGACCACAGACTTGACCACTCCGACCGCGTTCGTGTGCAGCCCGGCGGTTGCGCCGCGCAGCAGCGCTTTGCGCAGCAGATATTCTTTGTTCCAGCGCGCGGGAGGAACCGTCTCAAAAGCCTCTGCCTCAGCGCACCAGATGAAGCTGCGTCCCTCTGCGATCTTTCTCCGGAAGAAATCCTGGTCCTCTCCGGCGCGAAACTCGGGCCGGAACGGGGCCGGATCCCCGGCGACCAGTTCCCTTTTCAGGAGCACGTTGCCGGTACGCGCTTCCAGCCAATCGACCGGCATGCCCGTCGGGTTCACGCGCCGCACATAGAAGTTGCTCTTCTCGAGCCATTTTGGCGGAGTCTGATCGAAATGGCGCAGCACAGGCCCGAGGACTCCGTCAACCTTGTGCTCCCTGCATGTTTTGAACAGCGTCAAGAGCCAGTCACGGCAGGGAAACTCATCGTCATCGATGAACGCCAGGTAGTCTCCATCCGCATTCTCGACGACTTTGTTACGAGCCAGAGCTATGTTCTGCCTCGGCTCCATGCAATATTTGATGGCCAGTCCCAGCTCCGAGCGAGCCGCGTCCACTACCGGTTCCGCCGATCTGCCTTCGTCGTTGTCGGCGATGACGACGGACCAGGTGAACAGACCGGCCGTCTCCTGCCGGCTCAGTTCATCGAGAAGCCGCCGAAGCAGCGCCGCTCGCTTGTACGTGCAGACGCAGACCGCAATGTGAGCGACCTGCGGCTCGGCAGGCTTACTCGTCTCGATAACCGCTGTTGTCCCCGCCGTAGCGCTCATAGCGCATAGCCTCGCGCGATTTTGACATCGCCAACGCGGCGCATCAATTCGCCGCCAGTCAGAAACTGATACTCGTCCGCGTTCACCGGATGCGTCTCCACCTCGACACTGCAGCGGTTGGCAAGGTCGAAGATCCTTTCCAGCCGCCCAGGCGGATCCATCGGGGGCAGGGAAAAAAAGAAATCCGTCATGCGATGGTATTTCGCAAGGCGGCGGTCCTGCCAGCGGCGATAGAGGCGATTGAGAGCACCTTTTTCGCCGGGCGCAAATGAAAAATTTTTCCGGGCAATGGTTCCGGCTGGCAATAGCTTCTGAGCCTGCACGTTGGCACACAAGTGCATATGGTGGTGGCCATCGACACGGCCCGGCGCAACGCCATAGAGCCGCTCATACTCCTCAAGCTGCGCGTTCACAACGTATTCAAAGGAACCGGAGAGTCCCGGATGGTAAATCGCGGGGCACAAATGTGACGCTCGCAGGAAGCGGGTGATCTTCTGCTGATGCTCCTTCAACCGTGGGCTGCAATTCGCCCCTGAAAAAACTGTCGTCAGGTTCAGATGCAGGCCGGCATCCACGCTGTGCTGCCTTGCAAGTGCGGCCGCACGCTCCGAATCTTCCATGAAGACCATGGCGCTGACCGACGAAAGAACGCCCTGCGACACGCATTCGAAGGAACGATCGGTTACGTCCTTGTCGCGTCCCCAGTCGTCGGCGTTGATAATCACGGCCGCCTTCTCCGCGGCGCACGCCGGAGGATCGTGCAACGTCACTTCGTGAACCACCGCCTGCATCAGACGCTTTCCGAGTGCCGCATCGATTCCGGGCCATTCTCGCGCGGCGGCGCTGGCCGTGCCGACTTCTTATTCGAGCGGCGGAAGAACCTTTTGAGCCGGTGCATCTGTTCGCCGCGATGAAATGCGATGAACTCAGCCGTGACCGGCCTTTCCCTGCGGCGCACCAGAGCCCAGAAATACCCCGATCCCAGCGCGAGCCCTCCCACCACGAAAGGCTTCCGGCTCATCTGGTAGAGGCTGCGGAATACTTCCCAAAGCGGGTGATTGCCGATCGCGTAGTCCTTGGCGCCAAGCCTGAACCGCGCCGCTACCGGCCCACGCTGCGCCGTGCCCATGTCCCGATGATGCAGGCAGCTTTTCTCGGTAAAACTCCGCGTCTTCCAGCCCTTCATTCTGGCGGAGATCACCGCGATGTGATCGATGCCGCCGCCTTTGACCGGAACATAACCACCAATGGCCTGGAAGCATTCGCGGCGGAAGATCTGACAGGCTCCCGAGACGTGTTCAATGCTCACAAAGCGGTAGTCGTAGACCTCGCCCGACAGCTCACGAAACGGCGTCCCCACTAATCCGAGCGCTGGATCGGCAGCCAGTTTGCCGAGCAGAAACTCAAAATAGTCCTCGTCGAATGTAATGTCCGCGTCCAGGCTGCCCATCACTTCGTAAGGCAAATTCTGAACGCGAGCCAGACCGGCGCGGAAGGCTCCCACCTTGCCGGCAAAATTGCGCTCCCGCCGTTCCGGCATGCGCAGCAGCTCGATCCAGTCATGCTGAGCCACATATTTCCTGACGATGTCATCGGTGCCGTCGGTCGAACCATCGCTGACGATCACCCACTTCAGCGGGCGCACGGTTTGCGCCACGACCGACTTGATGGTCAGCTCGATGGATCGCGCCTCGTTGCGCGCCGGACTGATAAGCACATAGACAGGGGGCTTCAACACGAGTGAACCTCACTCATCATTTCGTACGCTGAGATTTGCGGGACGGGGACCGATGCAGGAGCACAAAGCAGAGAATGCCAGGTCAGGAGCGATGACGTGGCAAAGCGGGACCACTTCGCCCTAGGACAGGACTGCCTTTTCTGAAGCTTCGCGGCTGCCGGCGGTTTTGGACGTGAACGCATAGATCTCGTCGGCGACCCGCGCCTGCTGATCGGCCCTTAGTTGCGGGAACATGGGCAGAGAGACGATTCTGCCTGCAACGCGAGTGGCCACGGGAAAGTCCTGCGGGCCGTAATTCATGTGCGCGTAGGCCTTCTGAAGGTGCAGAGGCACGGGATAGTGAATACCGGTGCCGATCCCCGCCTCCTTCAAGTGACGGATCATGCCGTCGCGGTCGTCGGTGCTGATCACGTACAGGTGATAGACAGCGCGAGACCAGGAAGGCTCGTACGGACAGGTCACAGCATCGTTCCCTGCCAGCAGCCGATCGTACTCAGCGGCTCGGTCGCGGCGCTGCGCGTTCCAGGCGGCCAGATGCGCCAGTTTCACGTGCAGCAGTCCGGCCTGAATCGAATCGAGACGGCCGTTATAGCCCTCGATGTCGTGGTAATACTTCTTGGCCTGTCCGTGATCGCGCAGCATCCTGATCCTGGCGGCGATGACGGGATCGTCGGTAACTGCGGCGCCGGCTTCGCCACAAGCGCCCAGATTCTTTCCGGGGTAGAAACTGAAGGCGGCCGCGCGGCCCATGGTTCCGGCCTTCATCCAGCGATTCAGCTTCCCGGAGAAGTATTCCGCGCCGTGCGCCTGGCACGCATCCTCGATCACCGTCAGGCCGTACTGATTCGCCAGGCGCAGAATTGAATCCATATCGGCGATCTGGCCGTAGAGGTGCACCGGCACAATGGCGGCCACCGGCCGCTGGCTCCGTTTGCTGATGAGCCGCCCGGACCCATTGCGCGTACAGCCCTGCTCCAGATACTCCTGCAGCCGCTCGACGGACATGTTGTACGTGTTCTCGTCGATGTCGACGAATTCCGGAATCGCGCCTGCCTGAGAGATTGCTTCCGTGGTCGCGATAAAGGTGTGAGGCACAGTTACGACCACGTTGCCGGGTTCGATGCCGCAGGCCATGATCGCGAAGCGGAGCGCGTCCGTTCCGCTGTTGAGGGCGACAGAGGATTTCGTGTCGCAGAACGCTGCGAACGCCTGCTCGAATTCCTCAACCATCGGGCCACCGACAAATCCGGCGGTGAAGAGAGCACGGCGAAACACAGCGGTAAGCTCTTCTTCCAATTCCATATGGGGAGTCACTAAGTCGAGGAAGGGAATGTCGTTAGATGCGTACATGGGGGTCCTCTTGTCTTTCTTCTATGTGACGCAGGATCCTGGCCGGATTTCCCGCGACGATCGTGTTGGGTGGGACATCTTTGGTGACCACGCTGCCAGCGCCGACAATCGCGTTTTCACCGACGGTGGTATTGGACAGAATCGTGACTCCGGAACCGATGGATGCACCCTTGCGAATGACGGTGCGCTCAACTTTCCAGTCAGCCTCGGTTTGCAGTTTCCCGGCAGCGGCTGTGGCCCGAGGATAGCTGTCGTTAATAAACGTCACACCGTGACCGATGAACACGTTATCTTCGATCACGACTCCTTCGCAGATAAAGCTGTGACTGGATATCTTGCAGCGCTTCCCTACTGTGGCGTTCTTCTGAATCTCGACGAACGCGCCGATTTTCGTCTCGTCGCCTATTTCACATCCGTAAAGGTTGATGAACTGCGCCAATCGGACATTGGCGCCCAGCTTCACGTCAGCCGCGATGCAGTTGTACGAATTCATAGATAGACGAGCGAGCCTCGCTTGCTCAGGGACTCGCTGGCTGCTTCGAGCATCTTCACCACGCGCAGTCCTGCGCATCCATCGTTAAACGGGTCTTTGCCGGTCGAGATACAGTCCACGAAATACGACAGCTCCTGCCGCAACGCCTCGACCTGCTCCAGTTGCGGCGACCACATATCGCCGGAACGGTAATTCACCAGCAGGGAGTAAAGGCCTTCACTGTTGGTGATGTTGACGCCCTTGTCGTAGACCTTGACCTTTTCATCGGCTTCCAGATCGTTCCATACCAGCATCCGCTTTTCGCCGCCGATAAGGGTCGTGCGCACCTTCACCGGGGAAAGCCAGTTCACGTTGATGTGGGCGATGACATTCTCGGGAAAATACAGGGTCATGAAGGCGACGTCTTCATGGCAGTTCAGGTGGCTCTGCCCGGTCGCAACCACGGCCTCCGGACTCCCATCGATGACGTAATCCATGATGGAAAGATCGTGGGGAGCGAGATCCCACAGAACATTGATGTCATGCTGGAACAGCCCCAGGTTGACGCGGGTGGAATCGTAGTAATACAGCCTTCCCAGAGTTCCCTCTCTGAGCAGCTGGGAAATCTTCCTTACCGCGCCGGTAAAGAGGAAGGTGTGATCCACCATGACCCTGAGGTTCTTCTGGATGGCAAGGTCGATGAGCTTCTCACCCTGCGCGACATTGCTGGTGAACGGTTTTTCGACAAAGACGTGCTTGCCGTTTTCAAGAGCAGCTTTAGCCAGTTCGTAGTGCGTCCACACCGGAGTGATGACGGCGATGGCATCGATATCGGGCGAGGTGATGACCTCCATCGCGTCCGCGGTGATGTGCATGCCGGGATAGGCCTTATGGGCGCGCTTTTGCGCGGCCGGACTCATCTCTGCAATGGCCCGAACCTGGGAACCCTCCAGACTGGCAAGATTCCGTACCACGTTTGGCCCCCAATAACCGTAGCCGATCACACCGAAATTCACGGGATTATCACCACACTTTCAGCGCTGCTCAAGGCAAAGTCGCGCACCGCCCCACAGGGAGCGGCGCTCAACCGAAACAATGGAATTCTGGAAGGAAGTTATTCGCGGAGCGAAGGGCCTCAGTAGGCTCCCTTGATGACTGCAGCCGGGGTCCGCATGAGAATCTTGACGTCGAGCCACGGAGACCAGGAGATCGCGTAGCGAAGATCGAGACGAACCATATCGTCGAAGCGTACCCGGCTGCGGCCCGTAACCTGCCACAGGCCGGTAATTCCGGGCTTGACCTGCAGGACGCGGCGACGGTGCCAGGTTTGATAGGCTGCCAGCTCGTAAGGAATCGGAGGACGCGGACCGACCAGCGACATATCTCCCCTGAGTACGTTCAAAAACTGGGGCAGCTCGTCGAGGCTGGTCTTGCGCAGGAATTTCCCGATCGGCGTAATTCGCTTATCGCCCGCCAGCTTATAGACCCCCTCGCCAGTCGCGGTTGCGGGGACGCGCTCCGCCACGCCGGCAATGAGCTGCTTCACATACTCCTTGTGCACGGATTCATCGTTGTTGACCCGCATGGACCGAAACTTCAGAAACGTGAAGCGGCGGCCATACTGCCCGATGCGATCCTGTCTGAAAAGAATCGGGCCCCGGGAGGTCGCTTTGACAGCGAGGGCGATGATCGCGAACAGAGGCAGGCATATGCCCAGCGCCAGGATGCTCCCTGCAACATCCATTACCCGCTTGACGCGCAGCAGGGAGCGCTGGTCTCTGGTTGGGCTGAACAGGTCAGGGTACAAAACGGGATCGCTGGGACGACCTGAGCTGTCACCATCCCAGTCATCGGGAAAGAAATGGAATGAGAAGGTGATCTCGTTGAATTTCTCCAGCGAAACTTCTTGTTGCAGCGCAGCACTGACCCGGCCCAGTATCGTGCTCAGGACCGAGTTTTTATCGCTGACCACCAGTCCCGTAAACATCACGCCGACGGTATTGCGGTCCTTATACCAGCCAACTACGTCGGTTTCGCGAGTGGACGACTGCATCGCTGACACGATACCGGTAAGGGTCTTATCCAGACCATCACCGTTTTGTGTGGAGCCGGCTTCCAGCAGCATCAGCAGAAATGGCTCTCTGGACCGCTCCGTCCGCTTTCGTTCGATCGCGATCCGTCGCCTGAAGGCCTCTTCTATCAGGACGTCGCGTTCCCCGTAGGCGGCCGCATCGAATATTGGGTCCACCATGTCTGAAATCTTATTGATCCTTGGCAGAGTCACAACTCGCTCCTCTCGAGCATTAGTGAATGTTCGAACATCGGGTGCGAAATATTAACTAATCCTTGACTTCTTTTGACTCGTTATGACTACTTCGTTGTTGCCCTGTCTTTTTCACAGATTTGAACATCCGGCGTTCCGATGCGCCGGAGCACTTACACGTGATTGCAGCGCTTCTAACCCATCTTGACCCCGTCGCACTCTATTCCGGACGCGGTGTGTAGTAGTAGTCGGTGTGCGGCGCACTGTTGGAGGAGTTCAGCAGGGCTCCAACCAGCTTTTGCGATTCGACTGCATCCATTGCTCTCTTCAGCTGCCGCTTCTCGGTAACGCCCTGGCGCGCCACCAGCAGGATGCCATCGGCCAGACGCGACCACACGCTGGTATCGGCCAAAGGTAAAACCGGGGGCGAATCGATGATGATCCAGTCAAACAGTTCAGCCAACTGATCCAGCAGGGTGCCCACCTTGCCAGACTGGAGTAACTCCAGCGGATTGCTCGGCGAGCTGCCTGCCGGCATGAACCACAGGCCCGAGCCCTCAAGGAAGTAGATACTGTCGGTCAGCTTGCGTTCTTCGCGCAGCCACTCACAGATCCCCGGTCGCGGCGCCAGCGCGAAAATCTGCGACAGGGACGGCCGCCGCACGTCGCCCTCAAGCAGAAGGGTCCTCTGCTGGGCCCGCAATGCCAAAGAGCATGCCAGGTTCGCAGAACAGGTGCTCTTGCCTTCCTGCGGTATCGAACTTGTGACAAGAAGTTTCTGCAACGGGCGATCGCGGCGAAGGTGCCGCAACCGCACTGCCAGCAGCCGAAAAGCCTCCGCCGCCGGGCTGTCCTTGTCAGAAACACTGACCAGACGGCTTTGCGCGGGAAGGGCGAGCTTCAGGGTCTTGAAGTGATCAAAGATCTCGGGACGTGGCTGGGGGCGCGGCTCTTCAACCGGGGCCGCTGCGGCCCGGTGAGTACCGTTCCCTTTTGAAGTGGACACCGCGCTCGGCGCGGCAAGGCGCCCGTTCCCCTGGACGGAGTGCTCCAGAGGCGCAGCCTGGGTTTCCGGCACAGCGACTGCCTCAAACTCGGAGGCTGCCCGGCGCTCGGCATGGCGCAGCAGTTCGGTTGCGTCGGGTACCGGCGTTGGTTTACTTCCTGATTTTTCAGCTTCTGATCTTTGCAGAGCATCAAATATTCGGCTCATACTCACTCGCTTCGAGAGAAACAGGCACATTCAAATCGGCGCTGCGCGCTACAGGCTTGCGCAGAGCTGAATAAAGATCGCGAAGAACCTTCGCGGCTTGCTGGACATCCATCTCGCCGTGGGTCCCGCTCCCTTCGGCTTCACCGAAGAAATTCATATCGAGGCGGAACTCTCTTGCGACGTCTTCGACGATATCGACACTCACTTTGGGTATTTGTCGCGCGTAGGCAATGATCAGCGCGTTTTCGCAGACGGTGTTGATCAGCCGGGGAAAGCCTCTGGAGTGACGATAGACAGCCTGAATGACTTCGGGAGAGAACAGATCGTTCGGGTCTCCTTCGGCTCCGGCAACGCGAAGCCGATGTTCGATGTATTCCTTTGTCTCTGCGGCGTCGAGGGGTCCCAGCTGCGCGCGGAGTGCAATTCTCTGTTTGAGTTGACGGAGCCCGACGGAGTCCAGCTTCTGATCCAGTTCCGGCTGCCCGACCAGCACGATCTGCAGCAGTTTATCGTCAGTCGTCTCCAGGTTAGAGAGGAGGCGAACCTCTTCCAGCAACTCCTCGGACAGGTGATGCGCCTCGTCCACGATTAGAACGGTGGTAAGGCCCTTCGATCCGCGCGACACCAGGAACTGCCCCAGATCGAGCAACAGCTCGCTCTTGTTCTTGCCCGACGCGGGAAGACCGAAATCAGACAGGATGTACTGCAGAAACTCGGTTGGAGAAAGCCGGCTGTTAAACAGATAGGCGTATGCGATGTCCTTGCTCTCCTTCAGCAGGCGCAGCAGGCAGCGCAGCAGAAGGGTTTTCCCGGTCCCGACCTCCCCGGTAACCACAACAAATCCTTTGTGCCGGCGAATACCGTAATGCAGCGCGGCCAGGGCTTCGTTGTGCCGACGGGTGGACACAAAATAGGTCGGGTCAGGCGTCAGATCGAACGGATTGCGGGCGAGCTTGAAAAAGGCTTTGTACATTGCACCCTAACCATGGATGAAGCTGACAGCGGAACCCACGAGGATGATGACAACAACGGTTGCCGTCATTGCCCATCCCAGGATCGTCTTCCGGCGCGCCTTCTGTTCGTCCGTTGGGTTGATCACCTGCGGAACTTCGCAGATGACGGCGACGGGGAGCAGGTCCTTAATGTCGGCGTCGCTGTGCATGCGATCGTCGGAAAACTCGAACGAGGCCACCGAAATGGCTCCCAGGGCCAGCCCGACCAGCAGGCCGGCGGCGCAGAACTTCAGGCGATTCGGAAAATCCGGTTTGGTGGGCAGGCTTGGAGCATCCAGCTTCTTGAAGCGTTCTCCCTGCAGATTCTGCTCCATGCTGGTCGCCATCTGAGAATCCTGCTTTCTCTTGAGCAGGTCGTCGTAATGCGCTTTCGACTGATCGTATCCGCGGTTGAGATCGGCCAATTGCTGTTCGCTCGCCGGCTCGGCATTGATGCGCGCCTCATATTCGGCGATTCTGGTTTGCAGAGAGGCAATCTCTTTTCCGCGATTCTGAATTTCGACCTGATCGGATTCCAGCTGCCCCTGCAGCTGCGACATGGTCATCGTGTCGTTGGCCGTGTTGGGGGTTCCTTTGGCCTTCTCCGCGGCAACTGCGGCCTGTCTCTGCTTTTCGGTCCGCGCGATCTGCGCTTTCACCTTCACCACGTCCGGATAGCTGTCGGTATAACGAGACTGCAGATCGGTCAGCTGGTCGCGCAGCTTGGCAAGCTGGGTATCGATCGCCTCCACGCCGTTCGGGTCCACCTCGCCGGTGCGCGGCGCCGGGGTGGGATTGGTGCGCAGTTGCTCGATCATCGTCTGATGCAAGGCCCGCTGCGAGGAGGCGTTATTGAGCGCATCCTGCTCATTGGTCAGCTGAGCCTGGAGCCCGGTCATGATCTGCAGGTTACTGGCCTCCTGCGAGGGCAATGCGCCCAGGTGACCGGCTTCGAATGCCTTCTTCTTTGCATCCATGTCGGCAAGGTCGGCACTGGCTTTCTCCAGCTCGCCCTCGAGGAATTTGGTGGTGTCTCCCGACTGCTGCAGGAGGGTCTGCTGATTCTCGCTGATGAACAGGTCCGCCAGTTGCCCGGTCACCTGCTGGGCGACGCGGGGATCCTGCGCCGAGTAGTCGATGCGGAACGCCGTGATGCCGGCGTTCTGCGTGTCGCGCACCAGTTCGATATTGATTTCCTTCCGCATCTGCGTGACTTTGTCGTCTTCGGATATCGCGTGATGGCCATCGTTGTACAGATGCAGGCTGTTTATGATCATCAGCAGGCGGGTGCGGCTGAGGATTTGCTGCTGCATGCTCTGCAGCCGAGCCTGCAGATCGTCGTCGACGTTGGGCGTGACGTAGTTCTTCGACGAGGGCTCTTCGACGAGGATGAGCGTGCTCGATTTGTAGCGCGGCGAGAGAAGCCAGCTGCTGCCCCACACCAGCATCCAGCCGACAAGAAGCGGGATGAGGAAGTGGATATGGCGGCGCCGGGCTATATCCAGATAGCGCGCGACATCGAGTTTCTCGTTATTTTCTGCTTCGAAGACTTCTGCCATCGTTATCTTCCTATGGGCCGGGCCCACTGCCAGGAAATCTGGCCGTACTCCCGATCGCTGTTGGGGAGCTTGGCCAGTGCCCCGATGTCGCTGTAACTCTCCTCCATCCGGTCGTACCCGATGAGGAACTTCAGGCTCTTGCTCAGCTGGTGCTGCACGGAGGCGCTGGCGGTGATGGTGTGCCCTCCCGGCTCGGAGAAGGGAAAAAACGGAGTCTTGTTTTTGTTGAGCGCGTAGAAGCCGGAGAAATTGATCTCCCACGTATGGGTCAGTTCGCGCCGGAAAGCAGCGCTGGCTCTGTCTTCCTCATACGCTCCGGGAAGACCGCCTCCGCCGGTTACGTTGTGTGAATAGCTGCCGGCCACGGTGGAAAGATGTCCCTGCCATCCAACCCCAATGGTCCCTGCCGGTGTCCATGCCTGAACCTCGGTCTCAGGAGACTGCGACGCTATATAATGCTCGGGCCCGCCGGTGACGGATATAGAAAGAGTGCTGGTCTCAGAGTTTCTGAGATAGATCGTGTAGAAGGGGAAGATATTGTCGGATTGCACCCCGCTGTCAGTCCCTTTGAGGAAACTGACGATTCGTGAGTGCTCAACTTCTCCTCCCAGATACTGCCGGCTGGCGATGCGCTGGCTCGCGAAAGCGGTGACGCCCCACAATGTCGAGTTATAAAGGCCCGGCACCTGCGATGAATTGGGGTAGTCCAGCAAACCATATTGCCCGCTCACACCGAACATTTCGTTTTCGCCGGCCTGATCGTTGATCCCCACGTTGGCAACATTGGAAATTCGGTCGGCAAACGGGGCAATCACGCCGCTGGCCTGCAGCGGCGTCCCTCCGCCGATGTCCCCTTGCGAAGTGGCAAAGGGCTGATTGAACAAGCTGGAACTGCGCAGGAAGGAATCCTGCACGACCAGGGTTGCGTTCGACCCGGGGTGGTACTGAAAGTTCATGGTCGCGTTCTGATCGGTCTCGTTGAAGTCGGTAGTGGGCTGATAGAAACTGAACCCCGGGCTGTAACTGAACTGCTCGCGAAGCTGCAGCGTGCTCTTGTCGAGGGTCACCGTCGGCCAGATGGAATAGATGACATCGCCCTCCGGTGTCGCGCTGTAGCCGGCCAGCACGTTGTCGTCGTAGGCGACCTCGCCGGTCAGGCCAAGGCTCATATAGTTGACCCGGACTTCGTCGCCGGTGGCGACCGGGTATGCCTGGCCGCTGACCGGAGGCGGCGTCAGCATGCCGCCGTTCAACACCGAGTTGTCCGGTTCTTCATCCGTGCTCGTCGTTGTCCCTGTGCCGGTGCCCGTTTGTGTGCCCGTTCCAGTGCCCGTGCCGGTTGTCTGAGACCACACCGGGATGGCGGCCAGCAGCGCGAAGATCAGGCAGAATCTCGTGGTCATATCGAGCTCACGGCACCACGACGGTGTCTCCAGGCTGGAGCCTGACGTTCTGTTGCGGATTGTGCCCTTTCACAAAATCTTCGTAATTGAACTTAGCTCGGAGTTCTTTGCCATCCGGACCCGTGTGCAGCACATAAATGGATTTCTTCTTGGCAAAGTCTTTGAAACCGCCTGCCGCAGCAATGGCATCCATCACCGTCAGCGACGTCGTCAGCGGGTACGCTCCCGGCTTGCTCACTTCGCCCATGACGTTGAACTTGAGGCTGTTGATCTTCTGGACCATGACCGTGACGGCCGGTTCGGTAATGAAGTTCCGCAGCCGGTCCGTGATTTCCTCTTCCAGTTGCACCGGAGTACGACCGGCGGCCTGGATTTCGCCCACCAGAGGCAGCGAAATCTTCCCGTCCGAGCGAACTGGAATGGTTCGGCTCAGCTCCAGCTCTTTCCAGACGTTGATCTCCAGCACGTCATCGTCGCCGATCACATAGCCGTTGTTGTGAACCCGGCTGGCCGGAGGCGTCACCTGATCGGGCGCAGAGCCTGCGGCGCGAACCGATTCCGGATTCGAACTGCCGGACACCGTCTGGGCCAGCAGAGAACCGGAAGCAGCAAACAGCAGTATTCCTGCCACGATGGCGTAATCAGCTTTGAGTCTCATAACCGCAACAACCCCACGGGGAAACCCCATCGCACCGGCTGCCCTGGCGGCTGCGCGTTCTTGCAACCAGAAATGCCGGCTGGCCTGGCTTTGGGATTCGGTTGAACTTTAATGGGTGCTGTCTAATCTTGCATCGTAAACGGCGACAGCGGTAGGAAAATTCTTCTGGATATCTGCAATTCCTGCGGCCGGTATCCCGGAGAACGAACTTTTGGTGCTGACCACTCCCACCGGTTCCACATCGGAAGCAGCGACTTCCACGCCCACGGACTGGGCCAGCATATCCACCGACAGCACCAGGCGAAAAAGATTCTTCTTGCGAACCAGGATCCCTTCCACTCCCTCCAGCGAACCCCGAGTCACTCGGACTCGCTCGCCGCATTTCAGGAAAGGATGCGGCTCGACGCGATAGTTGCCGTTGACCGCCCGGCGAATGGCCAGAATCTCCTCTTCCGGAACGACCGCAATCTGTTCTCCGCGGGACAGGATCATGTGAATTCCCGGCGTGGTGACAACCTGCAATCGCCGGCTGTGTCTCCCCCGGACAAAGACGTAGCAGGGGAAAAGCGGCAGCGAGAGAACCTTTTGCCTGTCCTTCCAGCGCCGCATCGAGTCATGGAGGGGCAGAAAGACCTCGAACCCCTTGGTCGACAGCATCTCCGCAACAGTTTTCTCGTGCTGATGCCGGGTGTATACCGCCCACCAGGCTGGCTGATCCGGGCCGTCGCGTTCGATGATGGTGGGGGCCGTCATTCTGCCTGCGTGCTCCGTGTCCAGTTCTTGACTTCAGCCCGTAGCTCCGCCCTGTGGGCTACATTGGCCCGTTTTCCACAACCAGGCTCAAACTTCGAGCATCCGGCGCCGAGCGGTAAAACTCGGGGCGTCCTGTCGCCTGCATCGCCCGGATTTAACAGGAGAAATTGATCAAAGCGCCAACCGTCGATTGCCATTCATTGAATCTTTGGCTACGTAGTCTCTGCTGCCCATCTGGCGAAGAAACCGCGAATGCATAATCTTGGCAGCGATAGTGAAAGTACCGACCGGGATTCTGCATTTCGATGACCTGATGACGAACCCTCGGCAGAAGACTTCAGCGGCGCATTCGCCGTCCAGTTCAACAGGAAGAAAGAACCTCATTTCAATTGCGGTTTTGGGATCCAGGGAGCGCTCGCTGCGAATCAGCACACCGGAGATGCTGATGTTCTCAGTCAGCCCCTCATGCCACTCTCGCTCTCCTCGTGCCCGATACCGGATAACCGTCCCAATCTCATATCGCCGGGCCCGGGAGATTTCCGTGTTCGCCGCGCTCAAGACCCGTTCCGGATCCATCCCTTCTCCTGGCACTGCACCCACACGTAAACTCGCCAACCCGACTTGCGAGCTTTAGGTTAGGCCAGTTCCCAGGTGGCAGCAATGGCCCGACAGTACTATCGTCATATGACTGCATAGTGCTAGTTTTCTAGAACCATTGTGTGTTACTGAGGTTCCGAACCCGCGCAGGACGGGCCTTCCCAGTGGTGTTGCGCCAGCGCGTGCCGTTTCTCTCCGAGGGAGAGAATTTCAACGGCCCTGTGGATTTCGTGTCACGATGCGACCGCGGTCAGCCGGTGATTGACAGCGAAGAGGGCGAGCTCAAGCCGGTTGGAGACGCCGAGCTTGTCAAAAATGTTGCTGATATGGTGCTTCACCGTCTGCTCACTGATCGAGCATCTCTGGGCGATGTCGGGGTTTGAATATCCGGCGACAACCAGGGTCACGATCTCGAGTTCCCGAGTGGTGAGCCCGTAGTCCTTGCCACGCACGCCGTTTTCAGTGGGTGCGATACTGCGCAGTGCCCTGACCAGGTCGCTTACGCTCTCGCGGCCTATCCAATATTGCCCGGCCATCACGCACTGAATGCTGTCGAACAGCCGCTGGGTGGTCGCCTCCTTCATGATCACCCCGTAGGCTCCCAGCTTCAGCGCCTGAACGATCTGCGCTTTTTCGATGGATGCGGTCAGCAACAGAGTTCGCACCGGGATCTTCGAAAGCGAAAGCTCCCGCAGTACTTCCATTCCATCCTGGCGCGGCATCGAGAGATCGAGCAGAAGAATGTCCGGTCTGGTCTTACGTGCCAGGTCGACGAGCACGTCTCCATCCGAAGCTTCTCCAACCACCTCAAAACCGGGTTCCGCCTGCAGCAATCGGCGAAGGCCATCCCGGAAGAGCGGATGGTCGTCAGCGATCAGAATGCGGATCGGCGACGGAAAGCTGTTAGGCAAAGAAACCATTGCGGATATCCATGCCGGGCCTGGTGGTCCGGATCCGGAACAGCTCCGAAAATGCCGGAGCCATGCCTCGCAAGACGTTAACCGTGGGTATTCGGCGGCTCCAGGGGATGGAGCCCGCATACCCGCTTCGAATCAGAATGTATGGTGTATTGCGATTCTCGGACGGATTGCTCGCTGACGCAGCCGACCCGAGAGTCATTATATCGCGGGGAAAGTTTGCTACAGCATGAAGTCGAGGTGGAAAAAACCGGAATATCCACAGTTCCGACGGGGACCCGGAATCCATGCGCGCGCTATCGCACGGTCTCTGTGCCTTGCTGACTGCGGCCGACGATTCAGGTTTGTGAAGGTTCATGGCAAAGGTATCTGGTTAAGGAATCGTTATCGCAAAAGTGTTCGAAGGAGCGCTTTCGACTCCGGAGCTGTCGACGCTCGTCACAACGTAGTCGTAGGCCTTGCCGCCTTGCACCGTGCTATCGGTAAAGGCAGCGGTGAGATTGACGCCCGTATTTACCAGCGAGTATGCCGAGGCGCCGCTCGCGGAACGATACACGTTGTATCCTTCCACCGGATCCACGGAAGTGGCCCCAGCATCCCAGGTTAAATCGACGGAATAGGCAGTGGCACCGGTTCCGCTCAGGCTGACCACCGCGGAACCGCCGGTCGTGGCGTTTGTGGCGAGGGTCAGCTGCCCCGAC
>JBEKIN010000014.1:0-29649 GCA_050011735.1 Acidobacteriaceae bacterium
CGTGGTGGCGGGTCAGTATGACGGGATCGCGACGAAGGCGGTCGTGTATGGAGTGGCGAGCACGGTCTCGGTGTCGCGGGTGCTGGCGCGGCAGCATTTTCCGTCGGATGTGGTGGTAGGGAGCACGTTTGGGTACTTGATCGGCGGGTACGTGCTGCATCACCGGTCGCGGGAACATGGCAACCTGGTGGATGTGTCGGCGGTGCAGACGCCGATGGGGCGGGGGATTGAGCTGCGGGTGAATTTGTCGCGCGGGGAATGAGGGACAGCGTTCAGCGCTCAGCGTTCAGAAAAAGCGGGTAGCTGTGGCTTGTTGCCGGTAGCGGGTCAGGCGGCGGATTGGTCGAATACGTCGGGCAGGCCGGTGAGGGCTCGATATTGAAAGTACATGTTCAAGCGCCAGCGCAGGATCATGCCGAAGGCGAGGATGAAGAAGAGGCCGCCGGTCTGTTCGATGGACATGATGGTGTTGAAGTAGCCGCGGGCGGCGAAGCGGACGGCGGCGAGCACGATGATGACGACGAGAAAGGCGCTGGAGCGCTTCATCATAATGACTTCGCCCTCGCGGTGGAGGCGCGAGGTGCGCAGAAGCGGCCAGGCCAGGACGATGGCGCCGATGAGGAAGGCGGCGAGGGCCCATGTCCAGGGGATGCGAAACATCGGCACGATAAACATGGAAAAGCCCGTGGCCATGCCCGCCGGGGGAATGAGAATTTTTTTGAGGGTCACGGCGGTGCGGCCTTCGCGGACACGCCAGATGAGAACGGTGACGGCGCCGTAGATGGACGTAACCACGGAGGTGAGGGGGGATATGTGCACGGTACACCTCAACAACGACGCCGCAGCGGAGGGAACGGTCTTTTCAGCGTTGGGCGGGGCTGCCTGGAGAAGCCTCTCCTTCAAGGATACCGCAATGGGGAAGGGCCGACTGCGGCGGTCTGTTCCCCGGGGCTTGCGGGCCGGGGCCCGGGTCAGCGCGGGAGAAGGGGGGAGGGTGGCGGGAAGACCCAAATGTTGTATAGAAATATTGCAGTGCAGCATGTATTCTTGCTGCGATGCACAATGCTTCCTCGCGGGAAGCAGGAGACTGCAATGGAATCGAGTGTTTTGCAGGATGAATCGAGGGTGATGGTGGAGCCCCCGTTTACGCTGGAAGGCCGAGCCGCGCTGGTGACGGGAGCGGGGCGCGGGATCGGAAGAGCCATCGCGAAGCGGCTGGCCGCGGCGGGCGCCCGGGTGATGATCAACGACCTGGATGAAGCGATGTTGCGGGAATCGGAAGCCGAGTTCGCCGATGCGGAGCACGTGCGGCACGTCCGCGGGGACCTGACGGATCCGACCACGCCGGACGCGGTGGTGCAGGCGACGCTGGACGCCTTTGGAGCGATCGACATTATCGTGAACAACGCGGGCTACAGCTGGGACAACGTGATCCAGAAAACCACGGACGAGCAGTTCATGGCGATGCTGGAGATTCATCTGGTGACGCCGTTCCGGTTACTGCGGGCAGCGTCTACGTTCATACGGGAATCAGCAAAGCGGGAGATCGCCGCGGGCCAGCGCGTGATGCGCAAGGTGGTGAACATCACGTCGATTGCGGGGACGGACGGCAATCCGGGGCAGGCGGGCTATTCGTCGGGCAAAGCCGGGGTGATCGGACTGACCAAGACGCTGGCGAAGGAGTGGGGCCGTTATAACGTCAACGTCAATGCGGTGGGATTCGGACTGATTCAAACCCGGCTGGTGCAGGACCTCAACGCACCGGGCGCGAGCATGGAAATGCACGGACATCAAATTCGGCTTGGAGTGCAGCCAAATCTGCTGGAATCGGTAAAGATCGCCTGTCCTCTGGGGCGACTAGGGACGCCGGAAGAGGCGGCTGGGGCGGTGTTGTTCTTCTGTTCGCCGCTGTCGGACTACGTCACCGGTGAGGTGCTGATTTGCGGTGGGGGCCTGCACTTTTAGCGGGACGTTTGGGAGCATGGGTCGCGACGGTGTGCGGCTCGGGGTCGACGTCTTTGGCAAACATGTAATCTTCTTCAACCAGCCAATACACTTCGAGCCAGTGGTCGAGACTGTGTTCGTGGCCGGAGTCATGCGAGCCGGGGTGTGGTCTTTCCTGAATGTGTTCCTGGATGTGGGGGACGTGTTCTAAAAGGGCTGGCATGGTCGCCTCCGAAGCGAGTGTTGTCGGGAACAATGAAGTGGCCACAGAACAGCACAATCGGCGAGGTTGCGCTGTGATGGGGGTCACAAAAGTTGCAGGTGGCTGCAGAACGCGGGCCGCGCGACCTTGTTTTGATCCCATCAATAAGTGAACTTAAGTGTGATGGCGAGCAGCCCGAATTCTGTGGGCGCGGGTTTAGATTTGTGGGCGATCTCCGCAGACGCCAATCGCTCGATTTTTGCTGTTTTCTAACTTTCCTCTCCCAAGGCGCCGGCAGAATTCACAGGCTAATGATTCGGGGCGCTGGACGACGCGGCCTCCCGATGTTCGCTTTGTCCGATGGTGCCGCCATGTGCGTGCATGTTCACCTCGCGAGCCGGAGTCGCAGAGTTGCGCATACCGCCCGACTGCACCCAATCGTCAGGCCAGGTTCCGGAACCGCGACTGCGCGGAATCCGGGTTGGTTTCGTCCTATTGCACCGTCTTTCCCGATCGAACTTCAGCGACGGGCGCGGGTCCCGCGCTTACGGCTGTAGCGAACTCGGGCGGGTTTAGCGGGAAACAGGCATCTTCGGATGCGGAAGGGAGTCGGCCCATGACAAATCGAGAAGTTGTCGTCCTGAGCGCGGTGCGCACAGCCATTGGTAAATTTGGGGGAGCACTGAAAGACATTCCTCCGACTGAGCTCGCAGCGAAGGTTGTATGCCAGAGCGTGCAACGCTCGGGCCTTGCGCCGACCGATATCGGCCATGTCGTATTCGGCAATGTCATCCACACCGAACAGAAGGACATGTACCTTGCCCGCGTGGCCGCAGTGCGCGGCGGCATACCCGTGGAAGCGGCGGCGCTGACGCTGAATCGCCTGTGCGGGAGCGGTCTGCAGGCCATCCTGACCGCGGCGAGCGCCATCGTACACGGCGACACCGATGCCGCAATCGGGGGTGGAGCGGAGTCCATGAGCCGGGCGCCGTACTGGCTGCCATCGATGCGCTGGGGAGCGCGGCTGAACGACGCCACCGCGGTGGATGTTCTGGTTGCGGCGCTGACCGATCCGTTCGACGAAGTGCACATGGGGATTACGGCCGAAAATGTCGCTCGGGAATGGGGGGTCTCCAGAAACGACCAGGATGAACTGGCGGTGGAGAGCCATCGCCGCGCCACGGAAGCAATCAACAGCGGGAAATTCAAAGCGCAGATTGTTCCGATTGAGCAGAAGACAAAAGGCGGCCCGGTGTTCTTCATGACGGACGAGCAGCCGCGAGCGGATGCCACGAAAGAAAACCTGGCCAAGCTGAAGCCCGCGTTCGATCCAGAGGGCACGGTGACGGCCGGCAATGCGTCGAGCATCAATGACGGGGCCGCGGCAGTGGTCCTGATGGAAAGGAAGGCGGCCGAAGAACGGGGACTGCAACCTCTGGCCGCGCTGGTGGACTACGCGGTGGTGGGAGTAGAGCCGGCGATGATGGGCATCGGGCCGGTTTCCGCGGTCCGCAAGCTGTTCCAGCGGACGGGACTAAGCACCGCACAGATGGACGTGATCGAACTGAACGAGGCGTTCGCGGCGCAGTTGCTCGCAGTGCGGCGCGAACTTGAGTTCCCCCCTGAGAAGACCAACCCCAATGGCAGCGGAATTTCCCTGGGTCATCCGCTGGGAGCAACCGGAGCCATCGTCACGGTGAAAGCGCTGCACGAACTACGCAGAATCGGCGGGAGGTATGCGCTGGTCACCATGTGCATCGGCGGCGGGCAAGGGATCGCCGCTATTTTCGAGAGCGTGAACTAAGGAAGAGGGAGGCGGAAATGGACACCGCAGTACTGATTGAACAGAAGATCCCATTTACCCGGCCTCTGGAAGGCAGAGTGGCTCTGGTGACGGGCGCGTCCCGAGGGATTGGGCGCGCGATTGCCAAAGAACTGTCCGACCGAGGGGCGGTGGTCGTCATTAATTTCTTTAACAGCATCGGGCGTGCTCAGGAGCTGAGAGACGACATCGTAAGCTGCGGAGGCGAAAGCTGCCTGATGCAGGGCGATGTGTCGAATCGGCAGGATGCGCGCAGGGTGATCCGGAAAATACTCGAGGTTTATGGAAGGCTCGACATTCTGGTGAACAACGCCGGAATCACACGCGACCGTTCATTCCGCAAGATGACCGACAGCGATTGGCTGGAGGTGATCGAAACCAACCTGAACAGTCTTTTTTACTGCACCAGCACCGCGGTTCCGGCGATGATCGAGCAGAAGTACGGGCGGATCGTAAATATCGCTTCCTTCTCCGGGCAGGCCGGCAACTTCGGCCAGGCGAATTATGCGGCGAGCAAAGGCGGGATCATCGCCTTCACCAAGGTGCTTGCGCTGGAGCTGGCGAAATACAACATCACCGCCAACGTGATATCACCTGGCTTTACCGCAACCGATATGCTCGCCGCCGTGCCGGGCGAAATCCAGGATCAGATCAGGAGCCGGATTCCGCTCGGGCGTTTCGCGCAGCCGCAGGAAATTGCAAAGGCCGCCGCTTTCCTTATTTGCGACGGCGACTATGTGACCGGCCAGCAAATCAACATCAACGGAGGCATCTACATGTAGCATGGGGAGTGCTTTTTACCGGGAGCGGGCGCTCAGCCACTGGTCGATATGTGGCCAGGTGGTCCTGGGTGCCGCGCTTCCGGCCATGATCCCGATGTGACCACCGGGAATCCGGTAGAGTTCCTTATCGTGGCTTCCGGCTTTCGTCAGGATTGCCTCGGACTGACATGGAGGCGTAATGTGATCACCCTCGGCGATCACGGTGAGCAGATTCGCCCGAATCCTGCCTAAATCGACTCGTTCTCCGCGCACGACGAGTTCATTTTTCATCAGGAGATTGTTGCGGTAGAGATCGACAATGAGCTGGCGGTAAGCGCCGCCTGCCATGGGAATGTTGTCAGTGACCCATGTATTCATGGCGTGCCAGGCCTCGACGACCTGCGGATCGTCGAGGTTGTCCCACAGCTTGCAGTAGTTGGTGATGTAGTTCTCGACGGGCTTGAGGGCCTTCGCGCCGTAATCGATCATCTCGCCGGGCACGTTGCCGAAGGCTTCGAGGATTCTGTCAACGTTGAAATACTTTTCATCGGTCCAGCGGGCAAAGGTGATGCCGTTGCGGTCGGAGAAATCGAGGGGCGCGGTGAGGAGCAACAGATTGCGCAGCCCGTCATGAGGGCGCATCGCCGCATAGATGGTGGTGAGGATGGCCCCGATGCACCAGCCCAGCATGCTGAATTCCTCGCAACCGGAGATGGCTTTGACTTTGCGAATTGCGCGGGGCAGATATTCGAGGGCGTAGTCGTCGAGCTTCAGATGCCGGTCCTCGAAGCCGGGCACGCCCCAGTCCAGCAGGTACAGGTCATAGCCCTGGCCGACCATGAATTCGACGAAACTGTGCCCGGGGCGCAGATCGAGAATCGAGGGGCGGTTCATGATGGCGAAGATCAGCAGGAGAGGGGTGCGATGTCGACCCTCAGCGGCGACCACCGGCGTGTAGCGGTAGAGCTTCGCCTTGTTGAGGGCCCACACCAGTTCTTTGGGCGTCTGGGCAATCGGCGCTTTGGTGGTGAGCACCTGGGTAAAGGTCCACAGTCTCTGCTGCAGCGCAACGAAAGCATCCGATGCAATGACTGCCTGTTCCATGGCTTACCTCGGGGTATTTCTCCCCCGGACGATTCTGCGGCGCGGCCGCCGGGCAGACGCGACGGGTTTGGCGTCCCGCGGCTGCGCCGCGTCCTTCACGACGCCGGATCTTGAGTTTTTTCCAGCCGGTGGTTCCGGCGAGGGGGCTCCGCCGCGCAGGACTTTTGCAATGGTATCCAGCTTGGCGTCCATGTCGTCCAGTCGCATTTCGACATTGGTGAAGCGCTCGGCGAGAGCGGCGACTTCCTGGCGAGAGGGCAGGGAAAGCTGCTGCAGCGCCTTAATCATGGATTTATCGAGGGCTTCGCGCATGGGCGCCGAGGCGGCCAGATATCCCTCCAGCATGGCACCGCTGGCCTGGGCATAGGCTTCGGTGTTGACGGTCTCGACCATGGTCTTCGCCATGGCATCGAGGTAGGCGTCACGCATGGCGCGGAAGGGCTCCAGCGGATCGACGGGTTTCGCGGTCTTCTCCTGAGTTTCGCTCATGAATGGCGTCTCCTTCCCGGCCACACGAAGGATATACCCGCGGGGTCCGGCGAGCTACGCATCGTGGCGTGCCATTGCGCCTTCCCACCCCACCCCATCGCCAACCGCAGGCGTAATGGGGTGGGGCTGCCGTTGTTCAGCGGACGGCCATGTCCAGTAGTTCTTTCTGGGCGTCGACGATGGCGTCGACTCCGCGCTGGATGGAGTCAGCCGCGGCTCCGACCGGGCTGCCCTCAACGCCGAACTGGCGGTTCGAGGATTCGAAGACCGTTTTGGCCTGGGCGGCGGAATGCTCCAACGCTTTCTTCTGCATTGCAACAGCGCGCTCCACCGATTTCTTCGCGAAGCTGTCGGCGTCTTCGATGACTTTCTCGGCAGTCGCGGTACGCACCTTCAGCAGATCAGCGAATGCGCGGCTCTGCTCGACGAAGAAGTCGATGGCCACTTTCTGGATTTCGGCGTAATGGTCAAATCCGGTGCTCTGCAAATCGAGCATAAAGAGGCCAGGCGCTCCGGGCAGCTTCTGAACGGCATTCCTGCACAGCTCGACGGCTTCGGCATTGTGCTGGGCGGCCATCTCAATGGTCTTCTTCTGGATTTCGGCAATGCGTCCGACGCCGGTGGTGAACAGGCTGGCGACAGACTCGCCGACATCAATTTTGGCCGGCGGCTCGGGTGCTGCCGGATCCCGATGAACTCTCTGTGTTGTGCTCATATGGCTCCCTGCCTTTTCCATGCTGCATATATTGCTGCAATGCAGCATAGGGCGATAGTACTCCGTCACGAGCGGATGTCAAGGGGTAAAATGAAGGCCCGAGATGCCGCCCAAAGCCATTCTGATCAAGAAGTACGAGAACCGGCGCCTGTACGACGCCACCAACAGCAGGTACGTGAACCTGGAGGATGTGGCCGAGATGCTGAAAAAGGGCCACGATGTGCGGGTGGTCGACGCCGCTTCGGGGAAGGATATTACCCGGCTCATCCTCACGCAGATCATCATCGAGGACGCCAAGACCCCTGATTCCACGTTTCCGCTGGATCTGCTTCGCCAAATGATCATCACATCGGGGCGGGCGAGCCAGGAGACCGCGCTGCGCTACATGAAGACGATGCTGGACATTTACCAGGATAGCTACCGGGCGATGTCGCCAGCCGTGAATCCATTTGGAATGTTTCGGGGGGCGGGTGGAGAGGGAGGGCCGAATCGGAGCGAGCCGGTTCAGCGGGCAAGCCAAGGCGGCGAGGAGGCTGAGCCGGAAACCGAGGAAGTGGGTGAGTTGAAGCGGCGAGTCGCCGATCTGGAGAAGCTGGTGGGTTCGCTGGCTCCCGGAAAGCCAGGCCCCCGGAAGCGTACGAGCAGGAAGTAGGGGCTGATTCCGCTTTTGAATTCGGCCGCTATCCGGCGGCCGCTTTGAGGATCGAGGCTGGAAGGGTGATGGAGCCGATGCGTCCGGAGTTTTCATCCACAACAATGATGCGCAGAGTTCCGGTACCCTGTTTCTGGCCGACAAACTGGTCGAAGGTGATTCCGTTGTTCAGGAGCTCTTGGTAGGTAGCCGGCTTCAGGCGGAGCACCAGCGATTGCCCGTTCACCCGCGCATGGATGCCCGTGTCATCGCGCTCGATGAGGAAGATATCGAGTTTTCCGATCCAGCGATCGCCTTGCTGTGTCAGGCTGACGTCAGCCGCCGCGATCCGGATTGTGAGAGCAGCTCCGCTGGATGCCGCTCCGGGATGCGCGCTGATGGCAATTTCGGATGCGTCGAGAGGCTGCCAGATCGCCTGCTCGAATCGGTCCTTCAGCGTGGCGGGCTCTTTGGAGTACAGATAACCGGTGCGGTAGCGCAGCGTAACGCCGCGGCGCGATGCGACCTTGACGGTCAGCTGATGGTACTGATCGTCGGGCGGCGAATTGGGCGCAAAGCTGAGCAGGTAGGCGGCTCGGCCATCTTCGATGACGCTGTTGAGACTGGCGACCATGTTGCCGGAGCGGCGAAAGATTCGACCGCCGGTGGCCTGAGCCATTTGCTGGATGGCGATCTGAATCGGGTGCTCGTTCTGTTGCATTTCGGCGGTGATGCGGCCGGGGCGAGCGCCAGGCGCGGCGTCGCCCAGTGACGCGGTGGGGGTGACCTCTTTGACGGGCGCCTCCAGCTCTACGTTGGAATTTCTCAGGCTGGGATCGATGGCACCGGTCTCCAGCTGCGAAGCGTCGAGTGGATAGACGCTGACGTGAGCATCGTTCAGCGCCTCCTGCGCGCGCAGCGCGAAGCTGTCGATCGTGTTGCGGCCTCTATCGCTGCCAGCGGCCTGGGCGGTCCAGTCGGCGAGCACGTTATCGCTCGCGACCCAGACAAGGTTTTTGTGGCCGGGAGTTCCGGCCAGGTGGGCGGCAACGCCAACCAGCAGGATGAGCGCGTCGCGGCTCGGATTGCTGCCTTCGTTCATCAGTTTGGGATCAACGGTTGTGGCCGCCTGCCGGGCCGTGGGGGACGAGCCCGGGGCCACACCCACTCCGGGCAGGTTTCCGTTCACATATTGCAGGTCATCGGGGTTGTGCACTTCATCGAACTGCTGGCGATTGCGCTGCTCCTCGTCCTGCGCGCGAGCCAGATCCTGAGCGCTGGGCATCCACTGACGCAAGGCGGAGCTGAGGGCGGCGTGGTCGCGCGATTCCTCGACCAGGACTTTGAATCCCCGGCTGATTCGCACGTAGAAGCCGACGCGCTCGGTGGGCGGCAGCGCGGCAAAGAACTTCAACATCTGCTGGCGAGCGAGGCTGAGATCGGCGAAGGCCAGGCTTCTGGCGTCGAGGAGAAGAATCGTGCAGCTGCCAGCCGGCGCCGCGGTTCCCGGAGGCTGCGCGCTGCCCACCGCAGCGAGACGATTCGAATAGGCGGGTTGTTCGGGTGTCGCGCCCGACGGCCCCGAGGCATTCGCTTGCAACTCGCTGGGCGCGGCTGCCTGGGTGAAAAATCGTACGGTCTGCCTGCGTCCGTTGTCGTCGATTTCGAAATCGTCCGGCTTCAGGTCTGTGACGGGATGGCCACTTTTGTCGTAGGCTGCGACGCCGACATCGACCAGACGTGTGCTGACGTGCAGTGTGAAGTTCGATCCCGAGGGCGGGGGTCCGGGAGCCACTGGGGTGTCGGGCAAACTGGTTGTCTTCGCGATGCTGATCTCGGGAGCGGGAGGCGTAACGGCTGGCGCCGGGGCTGGGGCTGAAAGAACCGGTGTGTTCGGAGCGGGCGGAGCAGTGGCATCTGTCTCCGCCGGTGCAGCGTCGGCATGATTTACTTCGGCCAGAGCCGGCTGTTGAGGAACCGAAACTGGCGACGCGGAAGGGCCGGGGCGCTCAGCAAGCTGGCTGGTGGTTGAAGATGCGTTGTCGGCGGTGAGGATGTGGGCGTCGGCGCGGAAGAGGTGGTAATGGTTGAAGACGACCTCATTGAGCATGGTTTGCAGCGGGGCGGAGTGGAGATCCTGATGCTCGACGTCGGTGGGGCGCTGGGATATGCCGCCGGCTCTGCCGGTGATACGTGTGACTCCCGGTAGCTGTTCGGGGGCGAGGAAGATGGAGACACTTTTGACCGGACATATATATGTCTGACTGCCGAGTTCGACGGGGCCGTATTCGACCATGATGTCGGCTTTGACGATGGGATCGGCTTTGGCGAGGTCGGCGATGAGGGTGAGGCGAAGGATGGTTCCGGTGGCGGGGTCGATGATGAGCTCGCCGTGATAGCCGGCGAAACCGCGGAAGACGCTGTCGTCGATGCAGCAGAATTCCACCTGATAATGCGAGTCGCGGCGGGGCACGACGAAGCGAAAGACGGCCTGCAGACCGCCGGGGCCCTGCTCCCAATGGTTCCAGGCGAGGGTGCCCTGAGGCGCGTCTCCGAGAACAGTGGCGAGGATGGGACCAAATTCGCCCTTCGAGGTGAGGCTGGACGAACTGGATTGCGTGCTGTTGGCCGCGTCGGCCACTTCCTGTCCGTCGCGGTAAAGTACTGCGACGGTGGATCGGCTGACAGGATGGAGCGGCTGGTATGGAGTGAACGTGCCGCTGACATTCTCTTCGCCAAGGTCTTTCTGGACGGCGGGTGAATCCTCAAAGTGGATGGTGTCGCGCGTGGCGAAGAGATTGGGGAGCTGATGCATGGTCTTTGCGGCGTAGTCGACAGCTGCGGCGATCATGCGACGCTGCGCGTCCGGGTCAGGAGGGGCGGCGTTGGGAATTTCGGCGAAAGGCGGATCGAGGAACTCTGCCTGGTCGGCGAGTGCGACCATGGAGCGCCGGGACTCGGGGCCTGGCAACGCCGCTTCCAGGGCTGTGAGTTTATCCGCGGTGAGACGTTCGGTTAGTTCAAGGTCGTATAGATGCTGCGCGATTTTGGCGTCCGATTTTGCATGGTCCGCTGCCACCAGCCGTTCCAGTTGGGCCACAGTTACGCGTTTGCCAGCGAAGGCCGACAGAGTGAACTGCGCGATGAGCCAAACCAGCACCAGCTTCCGCATCATGCGCCTCACATCAGGGGTTGGGCTGCTGCGGGTTAGACGAAGTGGCGGTTGCGTTGGCGGAAGCGTCCTGGGCGCGGCTGGCGCGGAGCTTTTCCATCACGGTTTTGTCGGCGGCCTGCGTGAGGCTCCTGGTCTTTGCGAACTCCGCCTGAGCCTGGGCGTGATCGCCCATGGACTGGTAGAGACGAGCGAGGCGCCAGTGCGGCTGAACCTCGGCCGGAGCGAGCCGCACGGCTGTTTTGAATTCGCGGAGAGCGTCGTCATTGTGCCCGGCGGTGGCGTCGATGATGCCGAGATCGAGCCAGGGGAGTTCCTGCCGGGAATTCAGCTTGAGAGCTTTCTCGATGATCGGCCGGGCCACGTCGGGATGATTGAGGCGTACCTCGGAGTCAGCCCAGTAGGCCAGCGATTCGGCATCGTTGGGTGCATTCTCGGTTTCCAGTTGAAATTGTCGAGCGGCCTCGTCGAACTGGCTTTGGCACCAGAGGAGATAGCCGAGACCGAAGTGGACGCCGGGCTCTTTGGGGTCGGCCTTCACGGCATTGCGAAACTGCTCGATGGCATCCGCGTGATCGAGCATCGAGTCGTAGGCCTCGCCGGCGAGCATGTCCGCCTCGGCGGACTCCGCGTTGAGGGTTAGGATCTGATGGTAGACGTCGAGCACGCACTGATACTGCTTCGACCACAGACAGCTATGCGCTAAGACGAGGCGATAAGGAAGGTTCTGCGGATCGCGGGCCATGGCGTCGCGCAGGTAAGGAACGGCGGCGGCGTATTCGCCGGCGCCGTAGTAGGCCATGCCAAGGAGCAGGCGGAGACGCTGGGCGTCGGGAGAATCGGGAGGCGCGGATCGGAACAGCGGATCGAGAACGTGAGCAGCCTGTTTCAGATCGCCGTTCTTAAAGAGCGCCAAGCCGAAATTGAGCCGCAATCCGGGCATGGATGGATTGAAAGCGAACGCCTTGCGATAGAAGGTGACCGCCTCGGGGTAGTGCTGCTGCTGCGATTCCAGGAAGCCGAGGTGAGCGAAGGCCTCGGCGTTATCGGGATGTGTTTTCAGGATGACTTGCCAGGCAGATTCAGCGTCGGTGAACCTGCCTTGCTGCTCGAGGGAAAAAGCAGTGTCGCGCTGGCTGGAGGAAGTGTTCGAAGTCTGGGCCGGACAGTGGGCACCGGCGAAGGCCAGCAGCATAGCAAGAACGATTCCGGCTTCCGCGACCCGATTCACGCGCATCTCCACCATTCTCGCCCGCTGAGATCGTGGGGTGCAATCCAGAGGGCATGGTGCGGCAAAAAGAAGAAGGCGCGGCAGAAGTCTCCGCCGCGCCCCAAGGGAGGCCCAACTGAAGGATCAGAAAACGAACTTACCACCTAACTCCAGGGTGCGAGGGCCGTAGTCGCCGGTGACAGCGCCGAAGTTGCCGTCGTGGCTGCCAGTATCGATGTTCTGGAAGATCGTGTGGTTGAAAGTGTTGAAGGATTCGAAGCGAAGCTCCACCCTCGTCCCTCTCTCATTGAGCGGAATGGCTTTGAACAGGGAGAGGTTCCAGTTGATGATGCCCGGTCCCAGCGCCGAGTCTTTGCCAGCGGAGCCGAAGCCCTGATTCGGGCCACCGTTCCACGGAGCGACCGGGTCGGTATAGGAGGCGGGAGTGAACCATTCGCCGACTTTCTTTGGGTAGGAGGGTTTGGAGGCGAGGTTCGGTCGATTGTTTGTGCCGCCGCCCAGACCGAGGGTATCGGGGCCGGTGTAACCGATGTAAAGCGGCACGCCCGACTCCGCGGTGGTAATGCCGGAAATGGTCCAACCGCCAATCGTATCGCGCGCTAACATGCTGCCATTCTTGCCGAAGGGCAGGTTGTAGACGTAACTGGCATTGAAGATATGACGCCGGTCGAAGCCGGTATCCGACCCCTTGTCATAGCGGGGGTTGAATGGATCCGACAGCCCGTTGAGGTCGTTGGAGACAATGGAGATGTTGTGGGACCAAGTGTAGGACAACTGGGTGGTCAGGCCGTGTTTATTCTCAAATCGAGTGCCGGCCTGCAGCGAGTTGTAGTTGAAGTTGGTTTCGTTCTCTTCCTGCTCGATCCCGGAGAAGCCGGGGTAGATGCGGTACAGGTTCGCATTCAGAGTGCCGTTGGCTACGCCTTCCCGATTCGTCAAATTGCCGAGGGGCAGCGTGTTGATGGCGCGGTCGTCGTCCTGGGACCAGCCATCGGAGCCGACATACTGAACCACCGCAACCACCGAGGGAGCCAGTTCGCGCTGAATCCCCAGACTATAGAGTTCCGTGCCCGGACTCGGGAAGTGGTAGTCGATGTTGGTCAGCACCGACGGGAAGGACTGTGTCGTAGTTGCTCCGGTCAAAGCGCTGGTGTGGGGGTTTGAGAAGTAGACGTTGGTCGCGGATGGCTGATAGGCGAAGGGCGGGTTCAGAGCGGCGTTGTAAACATCATTGCCCTGGACGCGTTCGTAGAAGACGCCGTAGCCGCCGCGCAGGACGGTCTTGCCGTTGCCGTTGATGTTATAGGCGAAGCCAACACGCGGCTCCCACGTTTTGTAGTCGTTCTGGACGACGCCACGCGGGAAGCCGCCCACGTCGGCTTGCTTGATGCCGTTGAGGTAGAACTGCTGGTTGTCAAATGTGGTCAGGGAAGCGGGGTTCAACGTACCAGCGGCGGTGACCGGATTGCCGAGCGAGGAATCGTAGTCCGCGGCGACGAAGTTGGCAAACTGGTTGTAGCGCTCAAAGGCGTGCGGCATGCCGTCGTAGCGCAGACCCAGATTCAGGGTAAGTCGCGGACCGACGTGCCAGTTGTCGTTGCCGTAGAATCCATAATTGTTGTTGACCCAATGCTTATCGGCCAGATACTGGAGCTGAGTAAAGCTGGATGCATCGCCCAGCAGGAAATTGATGTAGGAGTCGTGGGAGAATGCGCTGACGTTGAAGACCGCAGTGCCCTGGGTGTTGGCCTGCAAATCCTGGTTCTTGTAATCGTGCAGCAGGCTAAAGCCGAATTTGAGCTGGTGACGTCCTTTGGTCCAGGACAGATCGTCGCGGTACTCGAAGCCTTCGTAGCCGTTCTTCCAGGGGTAGTAGGACTCGCTCCAGTTGGTATTCAGCGGCGCACCCTGCAGGTCGATTTCCGGCATGTCGTCGCCAACATTGTCAGAGACCGGGAAGAAGCTCTGAGCGGACCAGCCGGAAGGTATCTTGTAAGTGCCGCCAAACCCGGCCTGCGGGGTCAGCGTGATTTTATTGCCGCTGTAGAGGAAAGCGGTCTCGTTGAGCAAAGTCGGCGTATAGGTCTGAGTCAGCTTGATGACCGCCGTGTAGGACGGATTGGTCATCGCTGTTCCAACCGTCGGATAGGAGCTGTCGTTCCAAAGCGGAGGATAGAACGACTTCGCCATGGAGTCGTGAAGATAGTGACCCATCAGCTGAAACTTGCTGTTGATGGTGTGATCGATGCGGCCGGCTTCTTCACGGATGAAGTCGGTGGTGGGGACCGAAGCAGTGTACTGGGTGGTGCCCAGGTTAGGCTTGGGGAATGTTCCGGCGTTCACCTCCAGCAAAGCGTTCGGATCCATCAGGTTCGCTGGGATCACGTTGCCGGGGAAGGGGCTGCCGGGGGTTAATCCGTCGGTCGTATAAAGGGCCAGCTTGGCGGGATCGGTGGTCTGGGGAACGATGGGAGCCGAGCCGCCACCAAACAAGGTGTAGTTGAGATTCGCGCCGGCAGTCGGGAAGTCGTTGGCGGGGATGGTATTCGCGACCAGCGGCGTGCTGCCCTCGATCAGGCGGCGCCACTCTTCGTTCCAGAAGAAGAACGTCCGATTGCGATTGTTGTTGTAAACGCCGGGAATGAACAGCGGGCCGCCAATGTTGCCACCGGGCTCGTTCAGCTGGAAGGACGGGCGCGGCTGGCCAGCGTTCTTCGTGAAGTAGTCGTTGGCGTCGTAGTCAGTGTTGCGGTTGAACTCGTAGACCTCGCCATGGAAATCATGCGTGCCGGATTTGAGCACCAGGAGAATGGTTCCGCCGGAGCCGATGCCGTAATCGGGCGAGTAGTTGCTGTCGAGGGTCTGGAATTCAGCAATGGATTCCTGCGACGGCAGGTTCATGAAGCAGCCACCGCACCCGCGGTCATTTTGCTCGGCGCCGTCGAGCAGGTAGATGTTGTGCGTCGTGCGGGTTCCGTTGAAGCTGATGCCGTTGGCCGAAGTCAGCGCGTCAACGCCGCTGAAGGACGGCAGGTTGTTGGAGACACCGAGGCCGAGCGCGGCCAGCGCGGTGACGTTATTGCCGTTGGTAGAAAGCTCCTGCACCTGCTCGCCGCTGATCAGGGTGCTGACTTCGCTGGTCTCGGTCTGGGTCTGCAGGGCCTCGGCCTGCACGGAGACGGTCTGCGTAGCGCTGCCGACCTTGAACGATAAGTCTTCCTCGAGGGTCGCAGCCACGTTCACCACGATGCCGGTCTTGGTGTACTTCTGGAATCCAGACGCTGTGGCATCGAGGGTGTAGGTGCCGATACCGACGTTGCCGAAGCGGTAGGCGCCGACGGAGTTGGAGACTTCGCTGCGAACTTGGCCGGTCGCGGTGTTGGTGAGGGTGAGTTGTGCATTAGCGACAACCGCACCGGAGGCATCGGTGACCGTCCCGTTGATGGTGGCGTTTTCCTGAGCTCGCAGGACCGGTGTGAGCGCCAGAAGGAGGCCAAGCACGGCGAACCAGACTGGAAGGCCTTTAAGAAGCGCCCCTCCTGCCCGGAGGGGGCGGCGGTAAGAAGATGGATTAGCGAGTGAAATCATGATGCCTCCGTGAGCAAACGTTTTCTGATGTGATTGAACTGCTCTTCTACTGGAAATTTCTGTGAGAACAGGGAACCTCGTAAACCGGGCGAGAAAACAATTACTCTTTCGAAAAAGCCTTGTCAAGAGTGAAGTGACCGGGGGCAGCGATCCCTTGTGAAACCGTTTACCCTGCCTTAGACTTTGGCGGAGTGAAGGACCCCCAACGGTTCCAGACGGCTAAAACGATTCTCTACGGCTGAAGAGCCGTCATCGATTGCGGTGCCGCGGATCCCACCACACCAGCTCCCTGCCGCACCTTGTAAAAGCGATCGGCCATGAGATTTTTCAGGATTTCCGTTGTGCCATCGGGCCAGTGAATCGTGGCTGCATCCACGCGCTCATGGTCCGCGAGGCCGAAATGCAGACGGAGATCGCTTTGCGACAGGTAGCTGCCGCTGCTGATGACGTCACCGAGCTGCGTCAGGTTGCCGGCCGTCACGCGCATGCGGGCATTCAGAGCAAGTCGATTGCTGTGCACCCCTTCGAGCTGAAAGCTGATCCAGTGGTGAAGCGGGCCGCCTTCCGGACGCAGGATCGTGGGCTGGCCGGAAAGGTTCTCGATGACTGCCTCAAGATGACCGTCGTTGAACAGATCGCCGATCGCCATGCCGCGGCTGACCTGCGGAATCCGGATCGCGTCACCGGCCGATTGGCTGATGTCTTTGAAGGCGCCGTTGCGCTGGTTGAGCAAAAGTAGTTTCGGCTGGTGATAGCTGGCCCGTTCCGGGATCTGGTCCACCTGCGGATAAACATGCCCGTTGACCAGAAAGATGTCCTGCCAGCCGCCGTTCGAAAAATCGACAAAAGCATCGCCCCAGCCGACGTGGCCGCTGGTAGTCCGGGCGACTCCTGATGGGGAAGACACTTCGGAGAAATTCATGTCGCCGTCGTTGCGGTAGAGAGCGGCATATTCGTCGTCGAAATGGGAAATGAAGACCGACATGCGGCCCGTGTGCAGATAATCGCCAACGGCGATGCCCATGTTGGCCTGCGCGGCTCCGTTGGCGCTGAGCGCGACGCCAGACGTAAATCCGACGTCGGTGAATTTGCCGCGTCCATCGCCCTGATACAGGTAATTGGGCTGGCCGTCGTTGGTGACCAGAAGATCGAGCTTGCCGTCGTTGTTGAAGTCGCACCAGATTGCAGTCAGGCCATAGCGATGCTCGGGATCGCTCACGCCCGCTCGCCTCGAGACATCGGTGAACGTCCCGTCATGGTTGTTGTGGTAAAGGTTGTCGGGGGAGCCTTTCAGGCCGCGCGGCCCGCACTGAACGTCGATGCCCATATACCTGCAGGTATCGCGCGAGCCGAAAGCGTCGAGGTGGTTCAGGTCGACGTCGACATAGTGGGAGACGAACAGGTCATCCCAGCCGTCGGCATCGTAGTCGCCGAAGGCCGCGCCGGTTGCCCACAGAGAGTCGCCGGCCAGGCCGGCGCTTTTTGTCACATCGGAGAAGGTGCCGTCGCCATTGTTGCGATAGAGCACCACGCCGGAGAGGCAAGTCACCAGCAGGTCGGGCCAGCCATCGTTGTTGTAGTCACCGACTGACGCGCCCATGGCCCAGCAGGGAGTGCTGACGCCGGCTTTGTCGGTCACGTCAGTGAAGGTGCCATCGTGATTGTTGTGGAAGAGCGCACCGCGAGCCTTGATGCCAGCGCGCGCCATCTCGACGGTTTGCGCGTTGGTGAAATAAATGTCGGGCCAGCCGTCGCGATCGTAATCGATGAGCGCCACGCCTCCGCTCATGGATTCGACGATGAACTTCTGCTCGGGGCTGGAGTGGTGATCGAAATGGATTCCGGTAGAGGCGGTAATGTCGACAAGCTTCGGATAGTCGACTGCCGGCGCTTCTTCCTGCGCGGAGGAGGGCAGCGTTCGCGCGATGCACAGACCGAGCAGCGGGACGACGAAAAATGCGGCGGTCAACCGCAAAAGAGCGCGGTTCGGGGAGGGAGATATTCGATCCGCATTTTGCGCGTGATTCATCCTGCCGTTCGTCTTTGACTTTGCTTGCGAGCGATGGTGAGAATGCGTTTACAGCATAGAGGAAGCAACACTGCTGCGGCGGCCAACGCAGCGTCCGGCCTCATTCAGCACAGCCGATTCCGGAGTTGCGGGAAGCGATAGAGCGTTTCCTGGAATTGACGCCCAATCTCGAACGCATTAGGTTGGGTTGTCGTCACGAAGAACGGAAACCACGCGGCTGACGGACGAAGGCGTGACGTTCAATCTGGGGTCATGAGGAGAAGCCAATGACGAAATCCGGAATGCGCACAGGGTTTGCGGCCTTGATCGGCATCAGCGTGATGAAAATTACCGCAGGAGCGCAGGAGACGTCGACACTGCCCTACATGAATCCGAATCTGCCGGCAGAGGCGCGGGCCGCGGATCTGGTACACCGGATGACCCTTGAGGAAAAGGCTTCGCAGCTGGTGAATCAGGCGCGCGCCATCCCTCGTCTGAACGTGCCTGCATACGACTGGTGGAGCGAGGCGCTGCATGGAGTCGCGGTGAATGGGACGACGGAATTCCCGGAGCCGATCGGTCTGGCGGCGACGTTCGATGCACCGGGCATTCATGAGATGGCGACGGCCATCGGTATCGAGGGACGCATCAAGCATGTGCAGGCGGAGCGCGCAGGGCACAGCAACATTTTCGAAGGCCTCGATTTCTGGGCACCCAACGTGAACATCTTTCGCGATCCGCGCTGGGGGCGTGGGCAGGAGACTTACGGGGAGGATCCATTCCTGACGGGGCGGATGGCTGTGGCTTTTGTGACGGGGATGCAGGGCAACGATCCCAAATATTACCAGGTGATTTCGACGCCGAAGCATTTCGCCGTGCATAGCGGGCCGGAGCCGACGCGGCACATGGCCGATGTGGATGTGAGCAAGCACGATGAGATCGATACTTATCTGCCGGCATTTCGCGCGGCTGTGACCGAGGGGCACGCAGGATCGGTGATGTGCTCTTACAACGCGATCAACGGCCAGCCGGGTTGCGCGAATGAGTTTCTGCTTCAGGATCAGCTGCGCGGCAAGTGGGGATTCCAGGGCTACGTGGTTTCGGACTGCGGCGCGGTGATCGATATTTTCGCGGGACACCATTACCGCACTACACAGGCGCAGGCCTCCGGGATTTCGCTGGAGCGCGGGATGGACAACGAGTGCGCGGACTTCTTTGCGAAGGTGAAGGACAACCACGACTACAAGCCGTACATCGACGCCGTCCAGCAGGGCTACCTCAGCGAGAGCGCCATCGATACGGCGCTGATCCGGTTGTTCACAGCGCGCGTGAAGCTGGGGATGTTCGATCCGCCGGAGATGGTTCCGTATTCGACAATCGACGAGAAGGAGCTGGACAGCGCGGAGCACCGGGCGCTGGCGCGCAAGCTGGCCGATGAGTCGATGGTGCTGCTGAAGAACGATGGCGTGCTTCCCCTGAAGTCATCGGTGACGAAGATCGCCATCGTGGGGCCGCTAGCGGATCAGACCAAAGTGCTGATGGGGAACTACAGCGGAACACCAACGCACGCGGTGAGCGTGCTGGATGGGCTGAAGGCGGAGTTTCCCAATGCACGAATCAGATTTGTGCCGGGCACGCAGTTTCTGCGGAACGACGGCGATCCGGTACCGGACAAACTGCTGACCACGCCGGATGGAAAACCAGGACTGAAAGCGGACTACGCGCTGGGGCGCGGCATGGAACTGGGACCCGGCGCCAGGCCGACTCCGCTGACCAGTCGCGTGGAATCGAATCTCGACCTGACGGACAGCAATTTGCCCGCGGAGGCGCAGGGCAAACCTTCGCTCTCAGTAGAGTGGTCGGGATTTCTGACGCCCCCGGAAACGGGCGACTATCTGCTCGGGATCATGGCCGACGGCTTTGCTCACGTTACGGTCGATGGCAAGGAGGTCGCGCAGGTTTTTGCAATGGCCGGGGCACAGGCCAAGCTGGGCAGAGTGCATCTGGAGGGCGGGCACAAAGTATCCATCGCTGTGACGTATGGGCAATTCGGCGGAGGCAAGCCGCACGCGCAACTACTGTGGGCGCGCTACAGTTCGGCGCCTTCTCCTGAAGTTCCGGCAGCAGCCCGGGAGGCGGACGTGGTGATCGCGGTGGTGGGAATCACGAGCGAGCTCGAGGGTGAGGAGATGCCGGTCTCCGAAGAAGGATTTCTGGGCGGCGATCGCACCAGCCTCGACCTGCCGAAACCGGAGGAAGCGTTGCTCGAAGCGGTCGGGAGCACGGGCAAACCACTGGTGGTGGTGCTGATGAACGGCAGCGCTCTGGGGGTGAACTGGGCGCAGGCCCATGCGAACGCCATCGTCGATAGCTGGTACTCCGGTGAGGAGGGCGGCGCGGCAGTAGCCGAAACTCTAAGCGGGAAGAATAATCCTGCAGGCCGTCTGCCCGTGACCTTCTATAAGGATGTTAGCCAGCTGCCTAACTTCGAGAATTACTCGATGGAAGGGCGGACTTATCGGTATTTCAAAGGCACTCCGCTTTATCCGTTTGGATATGGGCTGAGTTACTCGACGTTCAGTTACAGCGGACTGACGTTGCCGACAGAGGAGGTGGCCGCGGGAGATCCGGTAAGAGCCGAGGTAACGGTGACGAACGCCGGGAGTCGCGCAGGCGACGAGGTCGTCGAACTGTATCTCACTTTTCCTGACGTCGCGGGAGCGCCGATCCGGGCGCTGCGCGGATTCAAACGCGTGCATCTGGAAGCGGGCGCGAGCGAGAAGGTGGAATTTGAGCTGAAAAATCGCGACCTGAGCATGGTGACCGAGGCTGGCGACCCGATCATCGCAGAAGGCCCGTATACGATCACCATCGGAGGCGGACAGCCCGATACGGGTGCGCCGGGGGTCACCGGAAAGATCAGCATCAAAGGCCAACTGATGCTGCCCGAGTGAGAGCGAACAGACACATGCGGGGGAGACTCATCGCTGCATCGGTTCTGGTTGCCGCCGCCAGCGGCTTCGGACAGTCGACGACTGACGTGCGGGTGGACTTAACGCGCGGCGTGGGAGCGTTTCCGCCGATCTATCGGTGGTTCGGCTACGACGAGTCGAATTACACGACGACGCAGAATGGTGAGGCACTTCTGCATGAATTGCATGACCTGACGCCGGAGCCGGTTTATGTTCGCGCGCATTTCCTTCTGACCACCGGCGATGGGAAGCCGGAGCTGAAGTGGAGCTCGAGCAACGTCTACAGCGAAGACGCGAATGGCAAACCCATCTACGACTGGACGATTCTCGACGGCATCTTCGATGGATGGGTCGGCGCGCACGTACGGCCTTTCGTGGAACTGGGCTTCATGCCGAAGGCGCTGTCGATCCATCCGGATCCCTATCACATCCCATGGCCGACAAAGCCGGGGGATGTGGAGGGTTGGTCGTTTCCTCCGAAGGATTACGGGAAATGGCGGGAGTTAGTCCACCAGGTCGCGGCGCACATGGTCGCGCGTTACGGCGTGGAGGAGGTTTCGACCTGGTATTGGGAGGTGTGGAACGAGCCGGACATTTTTTATTGGCACGGGACTGAAGAGGAGTACAACCGGCTTTACGACTATGCTGCCGCCGGCGTGAGGGCGGCGGTTCCGGCGGCGCGCGTGGGTGGGCCGGCAACGACGGGACCTGCGCCTGGGAGCAAGAGCGCCGCGTTTCTCGAGGCATTTCTGCGGCACTGCGCGCAGGATCGCAGCGCAGCGACGGGCGGGGTGGTTCCGCTGGACTTCATCTCGTATCACGCGAAGGGAAGCCCACATTTTGTTGATGGCCACGTGCAGATGGGTCTCGGCCGCGAGTTGCAGAATGCAGAGACTGGTTTCGCGATTGTTCATGCCGCAGAAAAATTCCGGGGATTGCCGATCATCCTGAGCGAGGCCGATCCCGAGGGCTGCGGAGCATGCTCACCGGAGCAGCATCCGGAGGACGCTTACCGCAACGGAACCGTATATCCGGCGTATACGGCGGCGGAGATGCAGGGGCTCCTGGAACTGGCGCAGCGCGAGCACGTGAACCTGGCCGGATTTCTGACGTGGGCGTTTGAATTTGAAGGCCAGCCGCTGTTCGTGGGGCAGCGAGAGCTGGCGACGCACGGAATCGACAAGCCGGAGCTGAATTTCTTTCGCATGGCGGGAATGCTGGGCGGCGAGCGCGTGGCGGCGACCAGCGGCGGCGCGATTCCGGCGGAGAAAGTTGTCGTGTCGGGAGTCCGGCAACAGCCCGAAATCGATGCGCTGGCGACCCGATCGAGTGACGACGCGGCGATCCTGGTGTGGAATTACCAGGACGACGACGCTCCAGGACCGGTGGTTCCGGTTCGCGTCGCGATTCACGGCATCCCACCGGCAGTTCACCGCGTCCTGATCGAGGAGTATCGCATCGACCCGGGCCATAGCAACGCGTTCGAGGTTTGGAAGCAGATGGGTTCGCCACAGGAGCCGACTGCGGAGCAATATGTGCGGCTCAGGGACGCCGGTCAACTGGAAATGGCGGGCTCGCCGCGCTGGGCGGTGGTCGAGCGTGGTGATGTGCTGGTGAAGATCGAGCTGCCGCGGGAGAGCGTGGATCTGCTGCGTGTTACGTGGTCCGGGAAGTAACGGAAGCCCGCACCTGGAGCGACTCTCAGGGCATTCTTCCCTGGTTCGTGCAAATTGAAAGGGAGACGCCAGGAGGAAAGAGTGACAAAGCGGCCAGCGTTTGTGGTATACGTTTTCTCGGCATTCGCCGCCTGCAAAACGAGGTTTTTCATGAGAACGAAAAGGGTCGTCCTTCCAGTCGCTTTGGCTTTCTGTTTTTTCGCCGCCACACTTCTTCGCGCGCAGTCGTCTGGGCCGACGATCCTGACTATCCATCCCGACCAGACCGCCTCGAAGGTTAGCCCCACGCTTTACGGCTTGATGACCGAGGAGATCAACCATTCCTACGACGGCGGCCTCTACGCGGAGCTGATTCGCAATGGAACGTTCCGCGCGGACTGGTCGGGCGTGAATGACTGGATTCTCGTCGAAGATGGGAACTCCTCGGCGAAGATCAGTCTCGACAAGACCACTGGGCCCAGCCAGGCGTTGCCTTACAGTATGCACGTCGAGGTGAGTCAGGCCAGCGCATCCGGCCGAGCCGGCGTGCTGAATGGCGGCTACTGGGGTATTCCACTGCGCCCCAACACGAGTTATCAGGGTTCGTTCTACGCGAAGGAAGATTCGGCGGACGTCGGCCCCGTGACCGCGAGCCTGGTTGCCAACCAGAGCGGCAAGGTGCTGGCCAGCGCCGTCGTTTCCGGCATCGGAACAGACTGGAGCCAGCACAAGTTCACGCTGAAAACGGGCGCGATCGAACCCTCAATGGAGAACCACCTGGTCCTCACGGTCGCGCATCCGGGCAGTTTGTGGCTGAACCTCGTCTCGCTGTTCCCGCCGACGTATCACGATCGCGCCAACGGCAACCGCATCGATCTGATGGAGAAACTCGCCGCGATGCATCCGCAGTTCCTGCGCTTTCCCGGCGGCAACTATCTCGAGGGCGATCACCTTGCCGACTGGTATGACTGGAAGAAAATGATCGGGCCGCGTGTGGATCGGCCGGGGCACCCTAGTCCGTGGAATTACTGGTCGACCGACGGCTTGGGTTTGCTCGAGTTTTTCGAGTGGTGTGAAGACCTGCACATGCAGCCGGTGCTTGCCGTCTATGCCGGATACTCGCTGATGCACGAGCATATCAATCCCGGCGCTGATCTTGAACCGTACGTGCAGTCGGCGCTCGATGAGATTGAATACGCGACCGGCGGCCCCGACACGAAATGGGGCGCACAACGCGCCGCCGATGGCCACCCGCAGCCGTTTCACATCACCTATGTGGAGATCGGCAACGAAGACTGGTTCGATGCCACCGGGAGCTACGATGCGCGCTACGCGCAGTTCTACAAGGCCATCAAGGCGAATTATCCGGATTTGCAGCAGATTGCGACGGCGCCCATCAAGAGCATGACCCCCGACGTGCTCGACGAGCACTACTACCTGCGCGCGACGGATTTCTTCCACGACGCGACGCACTACGATAAGACTGACCGGAACGGGCCGAAGATTTTCGTCGGCGAGTGGGCCACGCGCGAAGGCACGCCTACCCCGAACATGGGTGCCGCGCTGGGCGACGCTGCGTGGATGACCGGCCTCGAGCGCAACAGCGACATTATCGTGATGGCGAGTTATGCGCCTCTGTTGGTGAATGTGAGTCCCAACGCCATGCAATGGGATACCGACCTGATCGGCTATGACGCGCAGCGCAGCTACGGATCGCCAAGCTATTACGCGCAGGTCTTGTTCGGCAGCTACATCGGCGATGAGACGCCCGTGTCGTCGGTGGAGAATGCCGGGCCGCGATTCTTCTATTCCGTGACCGAGGATTCGGCGAAAAAGCGGCTCTATCTCAAGCTGGTGAATGCCACGTCGGATTCACAGGCTGTTGACATCCAGCTGCCCGGCGCGAAGCTGGCGCCGGAAGGCAAGCTCATCAGTCTGACCGGGCACGATCCGGAGGCGACGAACACCCTCGATCGACCCACGGCGATCGTTCCCGTGGAGAGTGCTCTGCATGGCGTGAGCGGTTCGCTTCATCACCGCATCCCTCCCTACACGATCGAAGTGATGGAGTTGGATGTACACTGACGCGCCCCGGGAGAATACGTCGAATGAAGAGAGACGAACCGACCATACGACCTCGCGAGGGACAATGAAGTTTCGCGCGCCATTTCTTCTGTTGCTGGTGTGCGCAGTCGGTTCAGGGCAGGTTCTGCGCGCGCAGGAGCCACAGGCGCTCGATCTCACGGGAGATTTCTGGGGAACGCACGATCCATCGGTGATCAAGGCAGGCGACACGTGGTACGTGTTTGCCACGGGGAAGGCGCAGGACGGCGGGCAATTTCAGATTCGATGCTCTGCCGATCTGCATGCGTGGAAGCTGTGCGGCCACGTATTCGACCAGATTCCCGACTGGATCCGCCGCGACAGTCCAGGCACGCAGGAATTGTGGGCGCCGGATATTTCGTTTGAGAACGGCGAATTTCGTCTCTACTACGCTTATTCGCTGTTCGGGAAAAACACGTCAGGGATCGCGCTGGCCACGAACAAGACGCTCGATCGCTCCAGTCTCAATTACAAATGGGAAGACCGCGGCTTGGTTCTTCTATCGAAGGCGACTGACGACTTCAACGCGATCGATCCCAACTTCGTTCTCGACGCGCAGCATCACGCGTGGCTCGTCTTCGGCAGTTTCTGGAGCGGAATCAAGATGCGCCGCCTCGACGACTATACGGGGATGCTGTCCCCTTCCGACCAGAAAATCTATGCGCTGGCTACGCGACGGCGTCCTGATGACGCGCCTCCTGCTCCTCCGGGGCTTCCGCCGGACTGGGAGGCGATCGAAGCGCCCTTCATTGTTCATCACGGCGGCTATTACTATCTTTTTGTTTCCTGGGATCTTTGCTGCCGCGGAACGAAGAGCAATTATCGGACGATGGTCGGGCGCTCCACGCGAGTGACGGGCCCTTACGTGGACGATCATGGCTTGCCGATGATGGAGGGGGGTGGCGCTCCGCTGCTCAGCGGCGATGCGCGCTGGCTTGGCCCTGGAGGCGAATCGGTACTGATGCAGACGCCGGGGCCGGACATCCTCGTGTTTCATGCTTATGATGCGCACACCGGCAAACCGGCGCTTCAAATTTCCACCATCGCGTGGCGCGATGGCTGGCCGCACGTCGCTCTCGAACAGTAGGGGCCAGTCGCAACAAGAGGAGATCATCTATGCATCGGGTATCCCGCCGCACCTTCCTCACTACGTCAATCGCCGCGGCCGGCGCTGCTGCGGTCAGCCGCCATGCCCACGCTGCGCCGTTGCCTGCGCTTGCCAGGTCGACGCGGCTGGAGCAGTTCGACTACAGCGAGGTTCGCCTGCTCGACGGCCCTATGCTGGAGCAGTTCCGCGCCAACCACGCCTACTTTCTCGCGCTCAACGACGATTCGCTGCTGCAGCCCTTCCGCCAGAAGGCCGGGCTGCCCGCGCCGGGCGAGCCGATGGGCGGCTGGTACAGCTGGTCGAAGGACTTCGATCCTCCGAAGAACATGACCGGCTACGTTCCCGGCCATACGTTCGGACAATATATGTCGGGGCTGGCGCGCGCTTACGCTGTTACGGGGGACGATGCCACGCAGCAGAAAATCTCCCGTCTTGTGCGCGGCTACGCCGAGGCCATCACGCCGAAGTTTTACGAAGGCTATCCGCTGCCGGCGTACACCTCGGACAAAACGGCCTGCGGCCTGATCGATGCGCATCGTTTCGCGCACGATCCGCAGGCACTCGCTGCGCTGGCGCGTGCCACCGATGCGGTGTTGCCGTTTCTTCCGGAGAAGGCGCTGAACCGCCAGGAGATGGCGGCTCGCCCGCATCCCAACATTTCCTACACGTGGGACGAGAGCTACACGCTGCCGGAGAATTTCTTTCTCGCGTATCAAATCAGCGGCGATCCGCGCTATCTCGCGCTTGCAAAGCGATTCCTGCAGGACGACACGTATTTCAATCCGCTCTCCGAAGGACAAAATGTTCTGCCCGGCCAGCATGCATACAGCCATGTGAACGCGCTCAGCTCCGCATCCCAGGCGTATCTGGTTCTCGGAAGCGAGAAGCACCTGCGCGCTGCGCGCAACGGCTTCGGCTTTGTTGTCGATACGCAATCGTTTGCGACCGGCGGATGGGGTCCGGATGAAACCTTCCGCGCACCGGGAAGCGGAGAGATGGGCGCCAGCCTCAACGGCACGCACTCCAGCTTTGAGACGCCGTGCGGCGCGTATGGACACTTCAAGATCACGCGCTATCTGATCCGCATCACGGGAGACAGCCGCTACGGCGACAGCATGGAGAAAGTGCTTTACAACACCATCCTCGGCGCGAGGCCGATGAAGCTCGGTGGCTGGACCTTTTACTATTCCGACTACAACAACTCCGGCTCGAAGTTTTATTACGAGCAACAGTGGCCTTGCTGCTCCGGCACTTTCCCGCAGGTGACAGCGGACTACGGCATCAGTTCGTATTTCCACTCACCCGATGCGGTCTACGTGAACCTCTTCGTCCCGTCGCGCGTAACGTGGCGGCGCGGCGGCGGGCAGATTGCCATCGAGCAGGAGACGCAGTATCCCTATTCGCCGGACGTCACCATGCGCATCCATACCGACCGCCCGGAGACGTTCGCCGTTCATGTGCGCGTCCCGGCGTGGGCGGGACCAGCAACGAAGGTCGCGGTCAACGGCCGGGCTTTTTCTGCCGATCTGCGCCCGGGGAGTTTCGCGGCGATCCGCCGCGAGTGGAAAAGCGGCGATCGGATCGAGCATCATATCGACATGCCGCTGCGCCTCGAAACCATCGATCCCCAGCATCCACAGGTACAGGCTCTGCTGGCAGGACCGGTGGCCCTGTTTGCGGTAGATTCGCTCGACAGCCGCTTCACGCGCGCGCAGTTGCTGGCCGCACAGCAGCGCGGCACGGGCTCAGCGGAGTGGCAGGTGCAATCTGCAACAGGGACAGTCACATTTCGTTCGTTTCCCGCGATCGGCGAAGAGAAATACCGGCTTTATCACGATGTCGCAGTCTGACGCGGTCGCGCTCGGCGCCGCTATCGCGCCGAGGCGTTGACTTGGCTGGCGATTCTGCACAGTTCGGGAAGGACGTCTCCAAGAGCGCACGGCGGGGCGGAGCGTGTTCCCAGCGCGAAATAAACCTTGCGATAAAGCTGATACAGCTTTTCGCTGATGGCGACCGCCTCAGGCCGTGGTGTGAACACGGTGAATTTGGGGCAGAGCTTCGCCTGCGCTGCTTCAATCGTGGGAAAGGCGCCCGCCGCGAGCATGGCGAAGATGCCGGAGCCAAGACTGGTTGGGATTTCTGCCGGCACCAGCACTGGCTTGCCCAGCACATCGGCGTAGACCTGGTTCAGCACCGGGTTATTTTGCGGGACGCCGCCTGCATTGATCACGCGCTCCACTCGCGTTCCATATTCAGCCATGCGCTCCAGAATGATGCGGGTGTGAAACGCTGTCCCTTCGATCGCGGCGAACAGCTCGTCCTGCGCGGTGTGGAGCAGGTTCCAGCCCAGAGTCACTCCGCCGAGCTCCGAGTTCACCAGCACCGTGCGGTCGCCGTTATCCCATGAGAGCCGCAGCAGACCTGTTTGTCCCGCGCGATACTTCTCGAGCCCCTTCGACAGCTCGGCGACCTTTGTGCCCGCGCGCGTTGCGATGGCTTCGAAGATATCGCCCGTCGCCGACAAACCCGCTTCTATGCCGGTATATTGCGGATGCACGCTGCCGGGAACTACGCCGCAAACCCCGGGAATGAGCCGCGTCTCGCGGGCCATGGCGATGATGCAGGTTGAGGTGCCGACAACGTTGACCACATCGCCTTCGCAGCAGCCGGCGCCCAGCGCATCCCAGTGCGCGTCGAACGCGCCGACTGGAATGGGAATGCCCGCACGCAAGCCGAGCTTCTCGGCCCAATCCGGCGCGAGGTGGCCGGCAAGATGATCCGACGTCAGATATTCGCCGTCGAGCTTGTCGCGAATGCCGTCCAGCAGCGGATCCACTTTCGACAAAAACGACTGCGGCGGCAGACCGCCCCACTTTGGGTTCCACATCCACTTGTGGCCCATGGCGCAGACACTGCGCTTGGCCTGCCGGGGATCGGTGTTGCCGCACAGCGTTGCCGCTACCATGTCGCAATGCTCGAATGCGGAGGCAAGCTGGCCGCGCTTTTCCGGATTGTGCCGCAGCCAGTGCAACAGCTTGGCAAATCCCCACTCGTGCGAATACACGCCGCCGCACCACTCGATGGCTTCGAGATTTTCTTTTTGCGCCAGCGCCGTAATCTCCTGTGCCTCCGCTTTGGCGCGGTGATCGCACCACAGGTAGTACTCGTTCAGCGGCTGCATCTTCGCGTCGACTGGGACGACGCTCGATCCTGTCGTGTCCAGGGCGATCGCGGCCACCTCGTCGCCGGCGATTCCCGCCGCGTTCACCGCCGCGCGCGTCGCTTCCGCCAGTCCGCGCATGTGATCGGCGTGCGACTGCGTCGCGTAATCCGGATCCTCGCGTTTGCGATGCAGGGGATACTGGGCCACGGCCGAGCCCAGACGGCCACGCTCGCTATCGAGGATCGATACGCGCACGCTCAGAGTTCCAAAATCCACGCCCGCAACGATAGTCATCTTATTTCCTGTTCAGCCCTGGGGTTCTCATCGTTCGTGCCAGTGCATCTCCCACCCCAGATACCGGGTCGCCGCCTCATACACCGGCGCCGCCACCTGGGAAAAGTTCGCAGCCACATGATGCTCAAACCCCTGCTCACAAATCTCGTGCAGCAGTTTCTGCATGTGTGGAATCTTCGCCACGCCCGCGCCGCCAAAGGTCTCCAGCGGATCGCTGGTGAACTCGCCCTCGCCCACGTACCCGCGAATCTTCCCGCGATAATCGTCCGTCGAAAACCGCACGTAGCTCATCGCGCCCGGCTTCACCCGCCCGTAGCAGGTCCCAAACGTGTTTTCCTTGCCCACTGTCCCGGCGATGATCTCCTGGAAGTTCATCACCACGTCCTCAAAAAAATGCTTTGGCAAATTCGAGCAGTGGAAGCACACGCACTTGTTCTCATCGTCGCCGTAGTTGTTGTTCCAGTCCAGCAGCGCGCTCGGCGTCTGGCTGGCCAGCGCCAGCGCATGCATCGAGACCGTGCCCATCACGTCCGTCTCGCACGCCGCCGGCAGCAGGCTCTCGCTCATCATGCTCATGACGGTACATGGAACCACCCCGAAGTTCTCCTCCAGCGACGTCCAGCACTGTACCGCGCTCACCGTGCAGTGCGTGTCCTTCATGAACCGCTCAATCGCGATCCCCAGCTT
>JBEKIN010000015.1:0-28301 GCA_050011735.1 Acidobacteriaceae bacterium
GGGAGAATGCGGGGGCGAGAGAGATGAGGAGGGTGAGGCAGAGCGCGGGGAGCGTGCGGAGTTTCATCACAGGGTACAGGGTACAGCGTGCAGAGGACGGTGAGTGATCGGCAGAAGCTCGACCCAGGGCTGGTTTAGAAGCGGGCGCTTCGCGCTTACCCGGGTCTCAAAATCGAGACCCGGGGCAGCCGGATCGTTCGGGGCGCGAGATCGTTCGCTTTGCTAGCCGGGGGTCTTGATTCCCTTGCGGAGCATGTCGATGGATTTTTCGAGGCGGCGGGCGCGGGTTTCTTCTTTTTTGGCTTCTGTGATCCAGCGGCAGTACTCCTTGCGGTTGGTGTAGCTGAGGGAATCGAAGAAGGGTCGCACGCCATGCTTCTTCATGAGGGTGGCGAGGGCGGCGGGCACTTCGACGGTGCGTTCTTGTTCGTCCTTCCAGATCGCGACCTCGATCCTGTCGCCGAGCTGCTTGCCGGTCTGTTCGCGAATGGACTTGAGGATGCCTAGCATGTGCTGTTGGGCGCCGCAGCGAATGAGGGAGCCGGCGTAAGGAACGCCGTCAAACGTGGCTTTGACGGGCACACTGCCTTTCGCGCCAAATTCTTTTTCGACGTCGTAAGGGAAGACGACGAAGGCTCCGCCGCCGGGGCCGGGCTCGATTTTCGCCCTGAACTCGTATTTCTTCATGGCGAATATTCTGCCTTATTTTCCTGGTGGCTGGGGAGCCTTTGCCGGAAGAATTGACATTCGCAGATCGTGACCCTACCGTGGCCGGGGCAGCGGATTCCGGTGGAGGAATGCGCTGGCTGGGAGGTTGCTTCGTCGTGAAGAGGAATGTTTTGAGGATTGGGCTGACTTTGATTGGCGTGATGGGGATTCTGCGGGCCGGGGTGTCGGCGGGCGCGCAGGACGGCGCCGGGCTTGGCGATTTTCAGAGCGCAACGGATGTGGGAACGGTGCTGCATGCCGGTTCGGCGAAGTACGACGCGGCGCAGCAGAGTTATACGGTGACGGGCAGCGGCGAGAATCTTTGGGCGAATGCGGACGCGTTTCACTTCGTGTGGAAGAAGGTGACGGGGGATATTTCGCTGGGCGCGGATATTGCCATTCAGACGGCAACGGGAAATCCGCATCGCAAGGCGGTGCTGATGATCCGGCAGAGTCTGGATGCGGATTCGGTTTACGCGGATGCGGCGCTGCACGGGAACGGGCTGACGTCGCTGCAGTATCGGGATGCGAAAGGGGGCGACACGCACGAGATTGAATCGGACGTAACCGGACCGGCGCGGCTGCGGATCGTGAAAAGGGGAGATACGACGTATTTGTATGTGGCGAGCAGGAGCGGGGATTCGCTGGCGCCGGCAGGAGCGGCGATTGAGGTTCCGCTGACGGGCGAGTTTTATGTGGGGATTGGAGTGTGCGCGCACGATAAGGATGCGATGACGGCGGCGATTTTCTCGCATGTTGAAGTGAAGACGCCGGCGGCGACGGGCGAGCCGGTGTTGTGGAGCGTGCTGGAGACTGTGCCGGTGGCGTCGACGGATCGCCACGTGACGTATGTTTCTGCAAGTCACTTTGAGGCTCCGAACTGGACGCATGACGGCACGGCTTTGATCTTCAACCGCAACGGGCATCTGGAGCGGCTGGGCGTGACGGTCGAGAATCACCCGGTGGCGATGGGAGAGCCGCAGGCGATCGATACGGGAGCGCAGAGCCGTTGCAATAACGATCATGTGCTGTCGCCGGATGGGCAGTGGATCGGAATCAGCGATTCGTCGCAGGCGGATCACCAATCGAGTGTGTTCGTCGTGCCGATTGGGGGCGGGACGCCGCGGCGCGTGACGCAATTCTCGCCGTCGTATCTGCATGGATGGTCGCCGGATGGGAAGACGCTGGTGTTTACGGGACAGCGGAACGGGGATTTCGATGTCTATGCGATTCCGGTTGGTGGAGGGGAAGAGACGCGGCTGACGACCGCGAAAGGGCTGGACGATGGGCCGGATTATTCACCAGACGGGCAGTGGATCTACTTCAACTCGGAGCGGACGGGACGGATGCAGATCTGGCGGATGCATGCGGATGGGAGCGGGCAGGAGCAGGTGGTGAGGGACGAGTCGAACGACTGGTTCCCGCACATTTCGCCGGACGGGAAGCTGATGGTGTTTGTGGCGTATGGCGCGGATGTGACGGGGCATCCGCCGAACAAGGATGTGGAGCTGCGGGTGATGTCGCTGGCGGATGGGAAGGTAAGGGTGCTGGCGAAGTTGTTTGGGGGTCAGGGAACGATCAATGTGCCGTCGTGGTCGCCGGACAGCAAGGAAGTGGCGTTTGTGAGTTATGAATTGCTGCCAGAGAAGCAGTGATCGGAGGTCAGTGTTCAGAGATCTGTGATCAGAACCTTCCTTGCGCTAACGCGGGTCCGAGGCGTCGATGGCGGAGTGGCTGGAATCGAGCAGGCGATAGAGAGTGGAGCGGCTGATGCCCAGCATTTTGGCGGCGCGGACTTTGTTGCCATTGGCGCGGGCGAGAATGCGAGTGATGTGGTGGAGGATAGCGCGGTCGAGATTGGGATCATCGACGATGGAATCGACGGGCGCGGGTGTGGCTTCTGGAATCGGCCACTGCAGCCGAGGAATGTCGATGGGCCGGATCCACTGACCGGGACATTCGAGAGCGGCGGCAACGATGATGGATTCCAGCTCGCGGACATTGCCCGGCCAGGTGTGGGCGGTGAGGCGCCCGAGGGCGCCGGGGGCGAAACCACGCATCGGCTTGTCGTGTTGCTGGCTCCAGGTGCGGAGAAACAGGCCCGCAAGCAGGGGGATGTCGTCTTTGCGGTCGCGGAGTGGAGGAATGGAGAAGCGGATGGCGGTGAGGTGACTGGCGAGATCGGAGCGGAAAGAGCCGGCGGCGGCCAGGCGGCGGAGGGACTGGGACGAGCCGGCGACGAGTTGCAGGGGGGCGGAGACGGCGATGGTCCGGATGCGCTCGTGGGCGGCGCGCTCGAGGAAATCGCGGAGGCGGCGCTGTTGTTCAGGGGACAACTCGTCGACGCGAGAGAGATAGGCGAGGCCGGCGCGGGCCTCTTTCCAGAGCGATCGTGAATCGTCGAGGAAATCGGCGGCTACGCAGGGGACAAACGGACCGGAGGCCGCTGGACCGAGGCGATGGAGGGTGCGGGCGGCGAGCATCTTGCCGGAGCCCTGTTCGCCCTCGATGTTGACGAGGCGAAAATGGGGGGCTGTGGACCGCATGCGAACGAAGAGGTGCTGCATGATGAGGCTGCGGCCGGCCATGGGGCCGAGCATCCACTGCTCAGGCTGGAGAGTAATTGGCTGAAGGGCCTCAGGATCGAGGCCGTCGGAGGCGGGCAGCGCCGGTGATTTCAGCCCATTGGTTTCGGTCTGTGCGAGATACACGATACGATTCCGTCCTGCTGTGGGGCTTATCGGCAGAAGCGGACGGGAGATGAACGCGGAGGAAGCGCAGGGGCCAACTGCGGCGCTGAGGCTGGGGCGATGCTGGTCTTAGCCGACAGCGCCGGCGCGCGACGAGGGTTGATCGGAGAAGATCTTGCCGTCGCGGATGTGCACGACGCGATGCGCGTATTCGGCAATGTCCTGCTCGTGGGTGACGAGGACAATGGTGTTGCCTTTGCGGTGGAGATCGTCGAAGAGGGCCATGATCTCCTCGCCGGTCTTCGAGTCGAGGTTGCCGGTGGGCTCGTCGGCGAGAATGATGGAGGGATTGTTGACGAGGGCGCGGGCGACGGCAACGCGCTGACGCTGTCCGCCGGAGAGCTCGTTCGGCTTGTGGTTCATGCGCGTGTCCAGGCCCACAGCGGCAAGAGCAGCTTTGGCACGGGCGTCTCGCTCATCCGCCGGCGTGCCGTTATAGATGAGGGGCAGCTCGACATTGTGCAGGGCGGTCGCGCGAGCCAGCAGGTTGAAAGTCTGGAAGACGAAGCCAATTTCCTTGTTGCGGATACGCGCGAGCTGGTCATCGTTGAGCTCGCTGACCAGGTGGCCGTTGAGCCAGTATTTCCCCTGCGACGGCGTATCGAGACAACCGATGAGGTTCATCAGGGTGGATTTGCCGGAGCCGGATGGACCCATGATGGCGACGTATTCGTTGCGGCGGATGCGCAGGGAAATCCCCTGGAGAGCCTGGACCTGCTGTTCGGAGCCCATGTCATAGGTCTTCCAGAGATCTTCGACCACGATCATGTCGCCGTTGGGGGCGCCGGACGCGGGCCGGAGTTCCGCTTCGGTTGATGTTTCTGCCGCCATTAGGACTCCTGTTGCCATGCTGGTTTTGTACGCGCTGAGGAGGACCCTGGTTCCCAGCTTACGACGAAGACGACGAGGTCGTGGTTATGGGAGCAGCGAGCGTGGTGTCCTGCTTGACCAGCGCTCCTTCTTTCAGATCGCGCAGCACGTGATAGGTGCCGGTGACGATACGGTCGCCGGGCTTGATGCCGCTGGTGACTTCGATGTCGGTAGCCCCGGTAATGCCGGTGGTGACGGGCACGAAGTGGACGCGATCTTTCCCGTTCGTTTTGGTGACCATGAAGACGCCCTGCACCTGATCTGACGGCTGCTGGGTGCTGCTGGTAGCGGCAGAGACGGTGCCGGCATGGTCGCCGGTCTTGAGCTGTTTGGGATCGCGCATGGTCAGCGCCTGGATGGGAATGGCGAGGACGTCGTCTTTATGCGCGGTGGTGATTTTTGCGGTGGTCGAGAGGCCGGGGCGCAGATCGTCGGAGGGCTCATCGAGGGTGACTACGACTTTGAAGTCCTTGGCTTCCTCGACGCCGGTGGTGGACTGGCTGGTGGACTGGCCGCTGGAGCGGAGGAGGGCCTGGTCGCCGACTTCGGTGACGTGGCCTTTGAAGACTTTTCCCGGAATAGCGTCGACGGTGACGTCGGCGGGCTGACCGAGAGCGACGTTGACGATATCGGTTTCGTCGACTTTGACCTCGGCGGTGATGACGGACATATCGGCGAGGGTCATGAGGGTGGAACCCTCGGCGTTCTGGATGCCCGTGACGACCATTTCGCCTTCGCGGATGGGCTCATTGGTCACGATGCCATCGAAGGGAGCGATGGCGATGGTGCGGTTGAGGAGATCCTGATTGACCTTGAGATCGGCCTGCTGAGTTTTCAAGTGGCCGCGCTGGGATTCAGTCTGGGCGAACGCCTGGGCCAGGCTTGCCTTTGCCTGTGCGAGGCTGGCCACATCGAGATCATAGGCGGCCTTCTTGGCGTCAAAGTCCTGCCTGGACATGACCTGGGCCTGAAAGAGCGCCTGGGCGCGGTCGTAATCGAGCTTCTTTTGCTCGAGGTCGGCCTGAGCATGATCGACATTGGCCTGGGCGGTTTTCTCGGCGGCGAGGTAGGAATTGATGTCGGTACGGGCGGCGTCAATGGTGGCCTGCTGCGCGGCGACGTTGGCTTCCTGCTGCACGTTCTCAATGGTGGCGACGATCTGGCCTTTTTTGACCCGGTCCCCCTCATTGACATAGAAACGGGTGACGCGGCCCATGGCATTGGCGCCAACGTTGACATAGGTTTTGGGCCTGATTTGGCCGGTGGCGCTGACGACGGAGACGAGGTTCTCCCTGGCGACGGTACCGATGAGGACCTTGGTGTAGCCAGCCTGAGCCCGAACCACAGTGAGCCCGACAACCGCGGCGAGAACCACGACGGCAGCAATAATGATAAGAATCTTTTTCAAAGCAGTAGTTCCTTCGCGAAGGGTTACGCAATTGCGATGGTGGCGGTTCCCCCGGGATCCCCAACGGCGTCATCGGCCGTTGAAGCCATGTTCCTTGCGGGCAAGTCCCTTTAGCTGGAACATTCGAGGTGGCTCCAGGGGTGCGACGCCTGCAGGGCGCGGCCGGTGAGATGCCGAAGAAGATATCCACGTCATGATAACAGGTCGAGGGCCAGATTCGTCTGTCGTAATGGGGTTACGCAGGGCTGGCGGAGAGGATTTCCAGGGCGTAAGGATTTGCTTGAAAGGCCTGCTCCAGGCTCGTAGAATTGAATGCACCCCTCAAGGAGTAGCATCGGAGTATGTCCGGGATTCGATTCTCCCTCCATTCCGCGATTCTGATGGCAATGCTGGCCGGCGCCGGAAGTGTGGCTGCCCTCGCGCAGTCGCAGGCCCCGGCCTCGACTCCGAGCGCCCAGGACTCGACGCAAAACCAGCAAGACAATCAGGATCCTCTGAAAAGGCAACTCTCGGACAAGGAGCGGTTCAAGCAGCAGAAGGAACTGCGGCAGGAGATCGGGACCGCCTATAAGAAGTGGCTGGACGAGGACGTCCGCTGGATCATTACGGATCAGGAGAAAAAGGCGTTCATGAGCCTCAGCAACGACGAGGAACGGGACGCGTTTATCGAGCAGTTCTGGCGGCGCAGGAATCCGAATCCGGATTCGCCGGAAAACGAGTTTCGCGAGGAGCACTACAGGCGTATCGCCTACGCGAACGAGCATTATGCGGCGGGCAAGCCGGGATGGATGACGGATCGCGGGCACATTTACATCGCTTTTGGGCCGCCCGACAGCACCGATTCACATCCCAGCGGCGGCAACTACGAGCGCCCCGTCGAAGAGGGCGGCGGGGAGACCTCGACATACCCGTTCGAGACCTGGCACTACCGTTATCTGGAAGGAATCGGGGAAAACATCGATATCGAGTTTGTCGATTCGTGCATGTGCGGCGATTACCACATGACCATCGACCGATCAGAGAAGGACGCCCTGCTGCATGTGCCCAACGGGGGCCAGACGCTCTATGAGCAGATGGGCATGGCGAAGAAGGCAGACCGCTTCAAGGGCGGACTGGAAGACCTGGGACCGGGACCGGACAGCTCGACGAATCAGAGCAAGGAATTCGATCGCATGGAGTTGTTCGCGAAGCTCCAGGCGCCGCCGGAGATCAAGTTCAAGGACATGGACCTGGCGAGCTTTCTCTCGAGCCACAAGGTCCTGAATGGCCCGTTCTTCCCGTTCGAAGTGCGCACCGATTTCGTGAAGGTGACGGACGACACGGTGCTGGTGCCGATCACGCTGCAGATCAAGAACCGCGACATCACGTTCACGACCAAGGACGGGGTTGCGAAGGGCGACGTGAGCATCATCGGCCGGATTTCGACCATCACCGACCGGGTGGTGCAAAGTTTTGAAGATCCGGTGGAGGCAGGGCCTTATCCGGCGGAGCTTCTGCCGAGGGAAATGGACGGGGCCGAACTCTACTGGAAGGCTTTTCCGTTGCGCCCCGGCCGTTATCGGATCGACATTGCGATCAAGGACGTGAGCAACCCGGACCATGTGGGGGTGTGGGCGCAGGCGATTACCGTACCGCGCTACGACGACGACCACCTTGCCGCGTCTTCGCTGATTCTGGCGGACAAGATGGAGCGGGTACCGTCGAAAGAGATCGGGGCGGGATCGTTTATTCTCGGGAACACCTATGTGCGGCCGAGGGTGACGACGAATCCGGCGTCGCCGGCGCTGTTTCACCGGAACCAAAGCCTGAATTTCTGGATGCAGGTTTATAATCTGGGTCTGGACGAGAAGAGCAAACAGAATAACGCCAGAATCAGCTACGAAATTCTGAATACGGACACGAACAAGTCGATTCTGGATACACAGGAAGACTCGAAAAAGCTGGGGGCCAGTTCGGACCAGCTGACATTGGAGAAGACCCTCCCCCTTGCTAGTCTGGTGCCTGGGAAGTACATCGTGAAGATCAGCGTGAACGACGACGTAACACGACAGCAGATTGCGCAGTCGGCGCCCTTTACGGTGGATTAGGCACAGGAATGCGGTTTCCGGGCGCCCACGTCCGGAACGGGATCGGCGCTTCAGTGGTCGCAAGAGCCACGAGGCAGGGAAAACCTTAGGGAGCAACGCCAGGGAGCAAAAGATCACTTACTGAGTGAGCAGACGCACCTCCATCTCCGGACCGATTCTGATCGCGGTAGCCGTGTTGTGCGCGGCGGGGGCGCAGGCGAATGCCCAGTCCAACGGCCTGACGGGGATGGTGCGGGACAGCCGGGGCACGCCCCAGGCGGGCGCCGTAGTGGAGCTGCTCAGGCCAGATTTCACCGTGGCGAGCGAGGTCTTCACCGACGAGCACGGCCGCTATCGCATCGATACCATCCTTCCGGGAATCTACGAAGTTAAGGCTTCCGGCGCCCTTTTCCTGCCGACGCTGCGAGAGAACCTGCGGGTGATCGGCGGAACGAAGCTGGTGGTCAACCTCACGCTGGACACCCTTTATGAAGCGTTCCGCTGGCTGCCGGCTAAGCCGCGGCCGGCCGATGAGCCGAAGGATGACTGGACGTGGACGCTGCGGTTATCGGCCAATCGGCCACTGTTGCGGATGCTGCAGGATGGCCCGCTGGTGGTGGTGACGAACGGCGAAGGGTCAGCGCCCGAACTGAAAGCGCGGGTGACGGTGCGCGGCGGGGAGAGCGGGTTCGGTGACGGCGGGGTCCACAACGATTTCGAAATGGAGCGGGCTCCCGATGACGGGAGGGCGATGATCTTCCGTGCCGATCTGAGCCAGGCGGAGGACCCGGCTCTGAACGCGATGGCGGGGTATGAGCAGCAGCTGGCGCCGGGGCGGACCTTCCGCACTGTAGCCGCTGTCGAGACGCGGCCCGATGTTGCCGGAGGGCCGACGAGCCAGGGGCTGCAGGTCATCACGATGCGCAGCGGAGAAACGCTGAACTTTGGCGACTCGGTGCAGGCGGAATTCGGCGATGAGACCGAGGCAATTCATCTGGGAGACGCGCTGCTGGCGAATCATCCTTTCGCCACGGTGACGATGCGCCGCGGCGGCGACTTTGTTTCCTATCGAATCTCCACCACGCCAGGCATCCAGCAGGTGGATGATCTGGACCGTGAAGCCACCGTAGAGCCGAAGCTGGGCGAGCGGGACGGCAGACTCGAGCTGGAACAGGGAGTTCATCAGGAGATTGCAGCCGGGAGGAGCGAAGGCGCCCTGCATGTGAAGGTCGTGGCGTGGCACGAGCGCGTGGATCATCCTGTGGTGAGCGGCGGCGGCAACATCTCGGCGGCGGACTGGGCTGGCGGCAACTTGCTCTATGACGAAACCAGCGATCTGCTGCGCGCCAGCGGAGGGAGCTTCACCGGCAATGGAATGCTGAGCGAGGTGGAGCAGCGGGTGAACGGGAGCACGTGGATTTCGTTCGACGTAGCGCTGGGCGACGCGCTGGAGATGAACGGAGCGGCGCCGGGGTCACAGAGTCTGGACCAGATGCTGGAAGGCATGAGGGCCCATGAGACGCCGATGTGCGGGGCGGCGGTTCGCGGCAAGCTGGCAGCTTCCGGAATGCAGTGGCGTGCTTCGTATCGCTGGCAGAATCCGGGGACGCTGACGCCCGTGAATGCATTTGCCGCCGGCACTGCGGATCCGTATCTGAGTTTTCTGGTGCGACAGCCGATTCGTTATCGCCGCATGATTCCAAACGGAGTGGAAGCGCTGGTGGACGTGCGCAATCTGCTGGCCGAAGGATATCGGCCATTTGTCTCCCGCGACGGCAGCACGCTGTACTTTGCAGAAGCGCCGCGCAGCGTGGAAGGCGGGCTGTCCTTCACCTTCTGAGGTGTTTGTTGGCGGTCAGATTCCCCGAAAATCTGTGGCCCGGAACGCTCGGATGTTAGTGATTTTGCCGTGCTATATTGAAAAAGGTGCGGCGGATTTCTGCTCGTCTCGCGGGGCCTTCCCGCCCGGCCGGCCTTCCGTGGACGCGTAGCTCAATTGGCAGAGCATTCGACTCTTAATCGACAGGTTGAAGGTTCGATTCCTTCCGCGTCCACCATGTTAAGACACTCGAACTAAAAAGAGACAGCTGGTCGGCCCCGTTTTGCACGGCGGCGGGAGTCCCCGACAGCTCACCGCCTGCCGCTCATCAGGATCGCCCTGATATAGAATCGGCGTATTCAACACAAATGCAGTGTGCGGCGAAGGCAGCGACAGGTCTATCAACTGCAGGCCAGGCGGCTGGAGTATTCATGTGAAGCCAAATATTCGACGGGCGGTTCGTCGCCTAATCCAGTCGACGGACATTCTGTTGGCTCTCCTGACTTATCCGGCCGCATGGCTGCTGAAAATAATACGGCGGACGGGCGTTCAGCGTTTGCCGCACTGCCGGCGGGCCCTGATGCGCGTAGGGGTATTTCCACTGCTGGACCACTATTATGAGCCACAATTCGTTACAGACGAACTGCGGATCCCACTAAGCGAAGAGAGATCGCTTCCTGGAATCGGCTGGAATATTGAGGGACAACTCGATCTTCTCGACCAGCTCAGGTTTGCCGACGAACTAACGGGGATACCTGCGACTGGAGACGAACCAGATCAGTTCCACATGAGAAACGGCAGCTTCGAATCCGGTGATGCAGAGTACCTGTATCAGATTATTCGCCTGATCCGTCCGCGGAGGCTGTTTGAAATCGGAAGCGGCCACTCGACGCTGGTGGCCATGAGAGCAATCCGCAGGAATCGCGACGAGGATGCAACGTACGACTGCAAGCATATCTGTGTAGAGCCCTACGAAATGCCATGGCTCGAGCGGACAGGCGTAGCGGTGATCCGCAAGAGGGTCGAGGACCTCGACATCGCATTCTTTTCGGAGCTTCGAAGGAACGACATTCTCTTCATTGACTCCTCCCATGTTATTCGGCCTCAGGGTGATGTACTGTTCGAGTATCTCGAACTTTTACCAACCCTCGCTGATGGAGTGATTGTTCATATTCACGATATCTTCTCGCCACGGAACTATCCGCCACTGTGGATTGTGGAGGACGTGAAATTCTGGAATGAGCAGTATGTGCTGGAAGCATTCTTGTCAAATAATCACGACTGGAGGATTATTGGGGCCTTGAACTATCTGCGGCACAACCATTATGACCGGCTGAAGGCAGTCGCGCCTTACCTGACGCCCGACAGGGAGCCCGGCTCCTTCTATATTCAAAAAATGACCACTACGGCAACCAACAATATGACGGGTTAATGTCCAACAGTGAGGCCCAGGAGTTGTTTGCCGACTGCTGGTATCGTGTTTTCGAGTCATCAGGCTGAGCAAAGTGTCAAATCGTCACGAGGACGTCAGGTGTAGTGAGGTGCTTCTCTGAGAAGAAGCGGTTTCCGTTCCAGCATGTTGTCCCTGACAACTGAGATCCGAAGGCTTCGAACTAATACACTCGCCCACAATGCGGGCTGGATGCTTGTTGGTCAAGGCTGCAGTTTTCTGTTGCAGGCTGGATATTTCGTTCTATTGGCTCGATTGCTTGGCGTCCGAGAGTATGGAATCTTCGCCGGAGCCTTCGCCTTTGTGGGGATCGCGATGCCCTATAGCACTCTCGGTTCCGGGCTTTTGTTTGTCAGGTATGTCGGTTCGCGACCGGACAGTTTTGCCGTCTATTGGGGAAACATCATTCTCTCGACCACAATCGCTGGAACGGCTCTGACCGCGGTGCTCTGGCTGGTTGCGCCTCATCTTCTGAATCCAGCCAGCGCCGCCATTGTTTTGCCGGTCGGAATTGGAAATTGCATTTTTAGCCAGATGCTGGCAAGTATGGGTTTCGTATTCCAGGCATTTGAGCGGCTGCGGATGACTGCGGCGCTCAATATCCTGACGAATGGCCTGCGTCTGCTTGCGGTCGGAATCATGACAATTCTGCTGCCGCACTCCAATGCCCAGCAGTGGGCCATGGCGTCGCTGTACGTGTCACTCCTAGCGGCCATCGTGGGTTTCGTCGTGGTTTCGAAAGGCTTTTGTTGGCCACAGTTCTCACCCAGCCTGGTGATTTCCCACGCTGTCGAAGGGTTGGGTTTCTCACTGGGCTGGTCAGCCCAATCGATCTACAACGATATCGACAAGACCCTTCTCAGCCATTACGGCATGAATGTCCAGAACGGGATTTACACCATGGCCTATCGGATCGTCGATATTGCAAGCATGCCGATTACCGCCCTGGATGCGGCAGCACTCCCCCGTTATGTTCGTGATAGCAGCAACAACGACGTTCGCGGCGTAAATCGGCTGGCAGTTCGGCTGGCGATACGCGCCTCGCTCGTTGGCCTTATGATGTCCGCCATCCTTTTTTTCACGGCCCCACTGATCCCGCACCTGGTGGGCCGAGGATTCGCAGCTGGGGTCCAGGCTTTGCGATGGCTGTGTTTGCTCCCAGCTATGCGCGGAATTCATCAGCTCACCGGCTGTGCCCTGACCGGCATGGGTTTCCAGCGTTACCGCACAGCCGCTCAACTGTCAGCTGCGGGCGTTAACCTGGCGCTGAATCTTTGGCTCATACCGCGATACGGCTGGCACGGTGCGGCGTGGGCAAGCCTGGCCACGGATGGCTCGCTGGCTATAGCTACCTGGGTCTTGTTGAAGGGAATATCAAAGAGACATGCTTGACAGTTCTCCTCGAACAGGCGGTCAAAGCCGACGCCGGGCACCCGCGCGGTCCGCTCCGCGCTGAAGGATGTGAGGCGGTATGATGCCTCTGGAGGAAGGCGTGATTGGCAAAGGTCCTGACAGTCTATTCGGGCGTTAACGAGTGCGTTCTCTCTTTCGTTCCATCGTCGGCAGTTCGGGTTCTCGATATCGGCTGCGGAACCGGAACATTGGGAGAACGCCTGCGTCAGGAACGCGAACGAGCCGTCGTAGGAATTACTTACTCGGAAGAAGAAGCCGCGCAGGCCGCCGGACGGTTGTCTCGGGTGATTTGTGCTGAACTGAACACCTTCGATTTCACTTCGTTGGGCGAATTCGATTGTGTGATCATGAGCCATATTCTGGAGCACTTGTATTCTCCTGAGGACGTGCTGGGCCGACTCAGGTGCGTTTTAGGGCCGGAATCGGTCATTGTGGTGGCGCTGCCGAACGTTGTCTGGTGGAAACAGCGGCTGGAATTCCTCATCGGTCGGTGGCGTTACCAGGATTGGGGCATATTGGACCGGACGCATTTTCGTTTTTTTGACCTGCAGTCGTCCGAAGAACTTCTGGAGCAAACAGGCTACGAGATCGTCGGGAAGAGGCGAGACGGCCTTTTTCCATTCATCGGGCCAATCCGTAGGTTATTTCCTCCGCTCGTGTCGAGACTGGACCGTCTGGTGTGCAGCCTTGCACCTGGACTGTTTGCCTTCCAATTTGTCTATCTGGCGAGACTCAGGAGATAACATTGCTCTTGAACAGCTTTGCATTCGGCGAGGATCGTAATGTTTGACCTTGCAGTGGCATACCGCATCTATCCGGGTGTCTCGAAGACCCCTGCCTGTTTTGCAGATGACAAGTATAAGCTTTCCGAGCTATGCCTCCACTCATTTAAGAGGGCGCTGGGAGGACTTCGCGTTAAGATCTGGGCCATTCTGGACGGCTGTCCTCCAGAATACGAGGCTCTATTTCGAGATACTTTTGACGGCGATGATCTCGAGATTGTGTCCCGCAATAAGATAGGTAATAGCGGGACATTCTCGCTCCAGATGGATCTCCTGACAGAGCAGGATTGCGCGAGCCTCGTATATCTAGCGGAGGACGACTATTTCTATCTCCCCAATGCACTGGAGAAGATTGTGGCTTTTATGCGGAATAATCCCGACGCAGATTTTGTAACTCCGTACGACCATCCCGACAGCTATTACACACCCTCTCGTGTCGAGCGCCATATCGTCAGGCCGTCCGGCGATCGGCACTGGCGTACGGCGAGCTCGACGTGCCTCACATTTATGGGTACTCGGGAGAGCCTGATTCGCACACAGTCCTTGTTCAGAAGCTACAGCCGTGGCAATGTGGACTGTTCCATGTGGCTGGCTCTTACGCAGAGACTTGAGCTCGCGGATATTCGCGTGCACTGGAGCAACCGGCTCCGACTAAAGATCTGGGCGCTGACATGGTGGTGGGGATGGCGACGGCTGTTTGGCCGGCGATATCGATTATGGTCTCCAATGCCGACCCTGGCGACGCATATGGAGGCATCCTGTTTATCACCCCTGATCGACTGGCAGTCGCTGTTTGTTGAGGCGCAGCACGCAAACCCATCTAATGAATGATTCTCTTCCAGGCGGGGAACGGAAAAATGGTGGTCCTTTGCCAGCCCAGCGACCCAGGACCTGCGCTATTATTGTCAGTTTTCGGGGATCGGTGGATTCCGCAGCATGTGTTCGGTCCCTTCTTGCATCTGCGGCGCCGGTCGATATCGTGGTGGTTGATACCACGCCGCATGATCCCGAACTGGCAACGGCTCTCAGCTTTGCCCCTGGCACAGTGCTTCTCCGCGCGTGTGAGAACGTCGGCTTCGGCCGTGGCAACAATATCGGAATCCGGTGGGCACTGGAGCACTTTCGCTGCGAGTATTTGTTTCTGCTGAACAACGATGCTGTCGTCACTGCTGACAGCGTTGAGACTCTGGAGAAGGCGATGGCGGCTCAGGAGGATGTCGGTATTATTGTCCCGCGGATCGCCTACTTCGATGACCCCGGGGTGTTGTGGTATGGGGGGGGAGACATCGATTGGCGGCGGGCGAGCGCGTTTACGCCGGGAATCAACAAAAGTGCCGTGGCGCCGGGCGCGATGATCGAGCGAGATGTTTCATTCGCGACCGGATGTGCGCTGTTTCTGCGTCGCTCTGTTACCTCGCGACTCGGCGGCTTCGATCCGCGATTCTTTATGTACGAGGAAGACGTGGATTTCTGCCTTCGAGCGAGCCGCCAGGGGATCCGGATCAGGTACAACCCCGGTGTCTTCATTCTGCACCGCGCTCAGGGTAGTACGAGGGACTCCGATGTAGACCCCTCCGATTTCTGGTCATTTCGGAGCGCACGGCTGCCGTTTTTCTGTTATCACATTGTCCGCAACCGGTTGCTCAATGTGGTCCTGCATGCGCGAGGGAGAAACCTCTTGCTGGCCGCGATCTTTTTCCCACTGTTTCTCATCCGGCGTGCGGTGCCTTTTCTTCTGCACGGGCGGTTCGATGCAATCGCTGCTATGCTCCGGGGTGTGAGTGACGTTCCAAACGCCCGGCGCCCTATGTATGGGGAGGATCGGCCCGCATCCGTTCAGACGATCGGTTCCGATGCACGGCAGAGCGGTTTGGCGTGAAGCATCTATTCGGGTTCTTGTCTTCGGCTGCCGGCGCTCGAGTGACTTGTCGCGAGGGTCATCCCGGTCACGGTTTTCGAAGTTTGTCCGGGCTGTCGGAGGGATGCCCCTGGGCTGCAGCGAGCGGCGGCCGCACATCCAGCAAGCGGCTCGGTAATGCGAAAGGATCTCGACAGGATGCAGGATGAATTCGCAGCGATGCGCCCCCACGAGTTCCTCCCGGTTCCCGGGAACCATCTCATTGCCAGCTCAGCGAAAATATTGGGCGCGCCCCACGTTCGCGCCTGGATTAGACGGGGCTTACTGGCGATCGTACTCCTGATGAGTTTCCGTATTCTTCAGTTTTTCCCCGGTATGCAATACGTACAGGAGCTATGGTTTGCCTTTTGCTGGCTCATCTTCGTTCTGACCTACTTCCCGTGGAAGATCTCGACCGGGCTGCGCTTCTCCACGTTCGAGGTCTATCTTCTGGTTCTCATGGTTGCCGGCATACTTTTCCCAGCCTGGGGAGCTTCGAGGGAATTCGGACAACCTCTGATCTACGGTATGTTGGCGGAACGCGGAGTAGGAACTTTCGGAATGTGGCTCCTGCTGCTCAATGCGCTGCGACGGCGGCTCATAACACTTGCGGATATTGAGGCAGCATTATTGGTTCTGGCGTGGGGTACCTTTGCCATCTATTGCCTCATGCGCCTTGCTTTGAGCCCCGCCAATTTCTCCTCTTACGGACCAGGCTTTATCGCAGATTCCGGCGACGGGACTCTGATATTTAAGCTTCCCCCCTATTTCATTCTCTACGGAGTCGTCTATTACGCGCTTCGCGGCTTTCGAACTCGACGGCTGAAATACCATGCGCTCGCCGCCGTCCTGTTTCTCTTTGGCGCAGTGGGTTTAACTGAGCGGTGGCTGACTGTCAGCATGGGGTTAACGGTCATCATCTTCCTGTTTCGCTGGAGGCGGATCGGTCAGCTTGTCACTTCCCTTTCCATCTTCATCCTCCTAACAGCTCTGGGACTGTTCGCTGCCATGGTCGTCCGTCCGCAAATTGTAACGAGCACAGCGGGGAAATTCGGGGACGCGTTTTCGGTGATTTCCACCGGAACGGCGGGAACCGATAATTCTGCCAATGCCAGACTCTTTGAATCTGTGCGGGTGCTTCCGTACATACGGAAGCACCCGCTGCTGGGAAACGGCGTGCTGAGTAATCAATGGCAAGGCGGCGGCCAGCAAGTGCTGGGCGGTTATTTCTACGGAACGGATATCGGGCTGGTAGGGATCACATTTTCCTATGGACTCTTCGGACTGATTCTTTTTGCCTGGCAATACCGATTTGCGCTGCGCAGCGCATCCTGGCTGTCGTCGGATGCTCACAGCCCACTGCGGGATGCGACCATCGGCTTTCTTCTCTTTACGGCCTTGAATTCGCTCACCACAGGCCTGTTTCTCTGGTATGCGGAGATCACTTTGTTTTTCGTTACGCTTTTGATTGCAATGAAAGCCGAAGCGCAATCGCTCCCGTCTACGAAGTCGCGGCCACAGCCCGCAATCGCCGAGGGCACTGGAGGCGAATGAACGAGACCATTGTCTCCGTCGCGGTCATTGAACATATTGGCGGACACGGCGGGATGGACTATTACGACGTGGGCCTGTGTCGTGGGCTGCTTGCGGCAGGTTGCCGCGTCAGCCTTTATACATGCGATGAAACAGCTGATCCGGCGGTCGCCAATCTTCGGTTCCGTCCGGTTTACGGGCGGCTGTTCGCCTCGCGAAAGCGCTGGATGCGCGCTTGCCGCTTTCTGAAAGGAACCATCGCAGCGCTGGGAAATGCAGTTGTCCGCCGGGAAAGGATCTGTCACTTTCATTTTTTCGACCACGCGCTTCCGGAGCTGGCGGAAGTGACGCTGGCCAAGCTTTGCGGCCGTAAGGTCGTAGCAACCGTTCACGATGTGGAATCCCTGGGGGGGCATCAACAGGCATCCAGGAACTCCAGCATTTACGGCCGCGTCGACCGGCTTATCGTCCATAACGATGCCTCGATGGAGGAGTTGGTAAAGCTCGGTGTCGACCCTGCGAAGATCAATGTCATTCCGCACGGCAATTATCTGGCCAAGGTTCCTGCGTTGATTGACCCGGTCGAAGCCAGATCTGCATTGGGCATCCGGCGGGATGCAAAAGTGGCACTATTCTTTGGCCAGATCAAGCAAGTCAAGGATTTGGATCTCCTTATTCAAGCCATCGCCGACGTTTCGCGTGAAATTGCGGAAGTTACTCTGCTTGTTGCCGGCAGGCCGTGGAGAATGGAGTTTTCGCACTACGACAGGCTTATCGACGACCTGGGCATTCGTGATCGTTGTGTTCTGCACATTCGTTATATTCCTGACTCTGAAGTCCATCTGTACTATGCTGCCGCCGATATCGTGGTCCTGCCGTACCGCAAGATCTATCAGAGCGGAGTCATACTGATGGCGATGAGTTATGGGTGCCCGGTGCTGGTGTCGGATTTGCCCGGAATGACGGCAATCGTGACCGATCGGGAGAATGGGTACGTGTTCCGTCAAGGTTCGGCGACGTCTCTAGCTCAAGCGCTGATGCGCGTATTTCAGGATGAACAGGGAAGACACTGGGTGGCTGAACGGGCTCTGGAATATGTCCGGTGCAGGCATGACTGGAACGAGATCGGAAAACAGACCGCCGAATTGTACAGAGCTGTGCTTTGATGACATGTATGGACGATTGCTCCGCCGAATGTTTCGGGCTTGCATATGAAGCGGATGCCGCTCGGGCAATGCAATGCATAACCAACCGTTAGGAAGATCCGTATGCTTTCATCGTTGAAGAGGACAATCCGGTCTTCAGCGCTCCTTAGCCGTATGACGCTGCCGCTCTATACGGGCTATCGCACCTGGATGAGCGCACGGCCGCTAGTGGGCAGAATCCCGAGGTTTGACGGCGACGCCCGTCTTCCCCGTGTAAAGCTCACGACTCTTTCGGAATACCAGCGCTGGTCACAGGAACAGAGTGCTGAGCTGCAGCGCCGAGAGCGGGCGGAGCAATCTCTGATGCCCCGGCAAATCGGCGAGTTTGCGACGGAAGGCTACTGTGCGCTGTGTGAGCGCGTCACGGTCTTTAAATCCAGTTTCGACTATCCATTGAGAGATAGTGATGGCCGAGCCATCCCGAACCTTCGCGAGCATCTGGTGTGTGTGCATTGCAGGCTCAAAAACAGGGTTCGCGCGGCTCTGCAGTTGTTCCTGCAGGAATTTGTTCCGGAGCCGGGGCGGCCGGTTTACATTTCTGAGCAGTTGACTCGCACCTATCGCTGGCTGCGCGGACGTCTTCACTCTGTCAACGGAAGCGAGTACCTCGGCGATGAGGTTCCGTTGGGAGCATCGCTGCACGGCATTCGAAATGAGGACCTTGGACGATTAACCTGGAGCGACGGGGCGGTAGACTTTATGCTGAGTTTTGATGTTCTGGAGCATGTGCCCAACGCCGGCGCCTGCTTCCGGGAGATGTGCCGGTGTCTCCGTCCCGGCGGAAGGCTCCTCTTCACAGTGCCGACCAATCTCGATCGTCACGAGACGACAGTGAGGGCGGTTATGGAGCCTAATGGAAGCATTAGGCATCTTTTGGAACCCGAATACCATGGCGGTAACCTGAAGGATCCGTCACAGGGAACCCTCTGCTTTCGCTATTTCGGCTGGGACGTTCTCAGCCACTTACAAGAGGCGGGTTTTGCCCATGCTGAGATATGGCTGTATTGGTCGCAATATCTTGGCTATATGGGCGGTACCCAATGCGTGATAGCAGCCTATAAGAATTAGCGCAAAGCCTTCTGCGGGGACTCGTCGCGAGCGGCCCATTTACTCGCTCTTCAACAGGGTCAGATAGCTATCGGCGATCTGGCTCCACTGGTAGCTGGCGCGAATTCTTTCGGTTGCCCGGTTTCGGAGTTTTCGGACGTCGACCTGAGCGCCGTCAATTGCGTTGATGGCGGCTGCGAGCTCCGGACGGGTGGTGAAGAATAGTCCGGAATCCTGAAGGACTTCGCGGTTGAAGGGATTGTCGTGCGCGATGACCAGGTTCGAGCAGGCCATCGCTTCGAGGAGGGAAGGGTTGGTGCCGCCTACGCTGTGGCCGTGCAGGTAGGCGCGGGCATAGAAGCGAAGAGCGGCGAGCTTCTCCTTGTCATAAACGGTGCCGATGAATCGGACGCGATTGCTGCGACGCTCAAGGAGCGCGCACACGTAGGGGTTGGGATTCTCGATATTGCCCAGGAGTACCAGCGGCAGGGGAGATTGCGACTGCTCAAATCCCTCGACGATTTCGAGCAGATGGTTCTCGGGTTCCAGCCGGCAGACAACGATGTAGTAACTGTCGGGCTCGAGTCCCCATTGCTCGATCCACTTTGCATTCGGATTGTCCGGTGGGATGTCCGCACCATAGGCGATGGTAGAGACGCGGCGGAGACCGGGAAAACGATCGCGCAGGTAGTCCGCGATGGCGCCAGAGTCGGCGATGAGGCGGGTTGCGAAGAGGACGCTGAGGGCCTCGGCCAGCGCGAGATAGGCTCTCTGTGGCCATGACCACTTCCTCCGTTGCCACTCGAGGCCATCGGCATTCATCCATACTTTCGCGCCAGAGATTCGCGGCACCCATGCGGCGAACGCCCCCGCAACGCCCAGCATGTAGACAACGTCGAAGCCGCGATATGCTACGCAGAAACACTTCGCGTCCCAGAAGATCTGCGAATATTTGCCCAGGGCCGGACACTCTACGAATCTCAATCGCACGCCACCATTTGTTTCGTCGCTTCTTGGCGACGAGCTTGGGCAAAATACCGTGACATCGATTCCGCGCCGTACAAGCCGTGTCGCAAGCTGTTCCGCAAAAGTTTCAAATCCGCCATAGCGCGCCGGAATACCTCGCGTTCCAAGAATGGCCAGCTTGATCAGACATTACTCCTGTCAGGGTTCGACGTTTCCGACTTTACCAGCAGGATCGATTGAACCGGGTAATCGAGCACACGGGATCGTGCAGCAGGGCTGTGCGACGGATATTTGGGTTAGTGCGCAACCTTCTCAGTTTCGGCGAGCTGCTCCTGGCAAACAAATTTCTCGACGCAGTCGCAGAGCATGTGTCCGCAGAGAATGTGTCCCTCCTGTATCCGGGGAGTCGCTGACGAGGGAATACAGAGTATTTCGTCGGCGAAATTGGCCATGGCGCCGCCGCTTTGTCCGGTGAAGGCGACGGTAAAGAGGCCCAACTCGCGCGCGGCCTTCAGCGCATTCACCACGTTTCTGCTGGTTCCGGAAGTGGAAAGGCCAACGATCAGATCGCCTGACACACCGAGTGCCTCGACCTGGCGGCGGAAGACGTGTTCGTACCCGAGGTCATTCCCAATCGCTGTGAGAATTGAGGTGTCGGTTGTCAGCGCGATGGAGGGCAAGGCGCGGCGTTCCACAAGAAAACGTCCGACAAGTTCTGCGGCAAGATGTTGGGAATCCGCCGCGCTGCCACCATTCCCGCACCACAGAATTTTCCGGCCGTTCAGAATCGTGCGGCACATTTCCGCGGCGATGCGCTCCAGCACGGGCCGCTGGCTGTGGAGCGCCTGAATGACTCTGATGTGTTCTTCAATTGCCTGCTCGAAGATTTTCGAAGTATCCCCCATCGAGCCCTCCACATTCAGAGAGACGCGTGCTTCCGCTTTGATTGTAATATCAGCTGGGCTGACGAACGAGCTTGCCGGAACCGACCTGATTAGGGGCACCAAATTCGCTTCTCCCGACCGCGACGAGTGAGAGAGATTGCGCCTGTGGATACCGCCCGTCTGAACCCGCATCCTCCGAGAACTTTGTTCAATTACCATAAAGGGTAGGCCGGTTGCATCAGCTATGGCGATCCAGAACACGATTTTGGTGACAGGGGGAGTGGGCTTTATCGGCTCGAACTTTGTCCTGAGCTGGCGAGAGGGCGTCGGCTCGCCCATCGTGAATCTGGATTCGCTCACCTATGCTGGAAACGCTTCCAATTTGGACTCGCTAAGGAGCGATTCCGGGCACAGGCTGGTCCGGGGCGACATCTGCGATGCGGAACTGGTGGGCTCGCTATTGAGCGAGCACAGACCACGAGCCATCGTGCATTTCGCGGCAGAGAGCCATGTCGATCGTTCGATCACGGGGCCCGAGGCTTTTATCCGGACGAACGTTCAGGGGACCTTTACGCTGCTGGAACGCGCGAAGGCCTACTGGTCGGGGCTGGATGAGGCGGACCGAAGCAGGTTCCGGTTTCTGCATGTTTCGACCGATGAGGTGTATGGGACGCTGGGCCCGGATGATCCCGCGTTTTCCGAGACCACCGCGTACGCGCCGAACAGCCCCTACGCGGCGTCCAAGGCCGCATCGGATCATCTGGTGCGGGCCTGGCACCACACGTATGGCCTCCCGGTAGTGACGACGAACTGCTCCAACAATTACGGTCCGTTTCAGTTTCCGGAGAAGCTGATTCCGCTGATGATTCTCAACGCGCTCGAAGGATAGCCGCTGCCCGTTTACGGCGATGGCGGGAACGTGCGCGACTGGCTGTTTGTCGGGGATCATTGCTCGGCGATTCGCGCTGTTTTGGAGCGGGGACGCATCGGGGAGACGTACAACATAGGCGGAAACAGCGAGCGGAAGAACCTGGATGTGGTTACGACAATCTGCGACCTCGTCGACGAAATGTGCCCGGATGCGGTTCTCGGCTCTCGCAGAAGGCTCATCACGTTTGTGAAGGACCGCCCCGGTCACGATCGCCGGTACGCGATTGATGCGTCAAAAATCGCGCACGAACTGGGGTGGCAGCCTGCCGAACAATTCGAGAGCGGGCTGCGGCGGACGGTTCGCTGGTACCTCGACCATCTTCCCTGGGTGGAAAACATCCGCACCAAAGCTTATCTGGGCTGGATCGAGCAGAATTACGCGGAGCGGCTGGCGGGATGAAAGGCATCATTCTTGCAGGCGGATCGGGAACGCGCCTCTACCCGGTTACCCAGGTGGTATCCAAGCAGCTTCTGCCGGTTTACGACAAGCCGATGATCTATTACCCGCTGAGTACGCTTATGCTGGCGGGCTTGCGCGACATCCTGGTGATCTCAACGCCAGAGGACACGGGGCGATTTGCCGATTTGCTGGGCGATGGGCACGCCTGGGGAATCAACATCAGCTACGCCGTACAACCCAGTCCTGACGGGCTTGCGCAGGCATTCCTGATCGGCCGCGGGTTTATCGGCGACAACGCAAGCGCGCTGATCCTGGGTGACAACATCTTCTACGGCCAGTCATTCTCGAAGCAGTTACAGGCGGCGGCGCAACTCGAAAGGGGCGCGACGGTCTTTGCTTATCCTGTGCACGATCCCGAGCGTTATGGCGTGGTGGAGTTCGACAAATCGGGCCGTGCGATCAGCCTCGAAGAGAAGCCGAAAGCGCCGCGATCGCGCTACGCAGTCACAGGGCTGTATTTTTACGATCGGCAGGTAGCGGAGATCGCTTCCTCTCTGCGACCCTCGGCGCGCGGAGAGCTGGAGATCACGGATCTCAACCGCCGTTATCTGGAAGCGGGAACTCTCAACGTCCAGATCATGAGCCGCGGCATGGCATGGCTCGACACCGGGACACACGACTCGCTTTTCGAGGCCGGGCTGTTCATCCAGACGGTGGAGCGGCGGCAGGGGCTTAAGATCGCATGTCCGGAAGAGATCGCCTGGCGTCTGGGTCACATCACGGCGGAGCAACTGGAGCGGCTGGCCGAACCAATCCGGAAGAGCGGATACGGCGACTATCTGCTCAGCCTGCTGCGCGAGCCGTACTTTCCTTCCGAGGCGATTGGATGAAGGTTCAGGAAACCTCGCTGACGGGGGTTCTTCTGCTGAGCTCGACGATCTATCGCGACGGCCGCGGAGCTTTTCAGGAAACATGGAACCAGCGCGAAATGGCAGAGGCCGGCCTGCCTGCAAACTGGGTACAGGATAATTTCTCCGTCTCGAAGAAAAATGTGCTGCGAGGAATTCACTATCAGGCAATTCAGCCGCAGGGAAAGCTGGTACGCGTGGCGTATGGCGCCGCGCTGGATGTCGCGGTCGATCTGCGCCGCAGCTCACCGAGCTTCGGTCGCCATGTGGCCGTCGAGCTCACCGGTGAGAGCGGTCAGATGATGTGGATTCCTGAAGGGTTCGGGCACGCGTTTCTGGCCCTCACGGACACGGTCGAGTTCGCTTACAAAGTGACTGACTACTATTCGCCCGCCGGCGAGCGCACCATTCTTTGGAGCGATTCCGATCTTGCCATTCCCTGGCCTGCGAATGCGGCGCACATCATCGTCTCCGAGAAGGACAGCCAGGGCGCGGCTTTAAGCGAGGCCGAGGTCTTTCCATGACCGGCTCTGCGCGCGTCCTCATCGTTGGGGGAGCGGGACAAGTTGGAAGAGAGCTGCAGCGCAGCTTTTCGGGGTTTGGTGAGATTACTGTTGTCGATCGCGAAAATCTTGACATCGCGGTGCCGGAAGAAATCCGCGCGATTATCCGTCGCGTTCGGCCACAAGTGATCCTGAACGCCGCAGCTTATACCGCCGTGGATCGAGCGGAATCTGAGCCGGAACTGGCGATGGCGATCAACGCCGAAGCCCCGCGAGTGTTGGCCGAAGAGGCTCGCTCGTCGGACGCAATGCTGGTGCATTACTCAACGGATTATGTATTCGACGGATCGAAACCGGCGCCATGGACCGAGGAGGACGCGCCTCATCCGCTGAGCGTGTATGGGGTGAGCAAGCTGGCAGGGGAAGAGGCGATCTGGCAGGTTGGAGGGCGATATCTGATCTTCCGCACCAGCTGGGTCTACGGTCCTCACGGCAACAATTTTCTGTTGACCATGCTGCGGCTGGGGCGCGAGCGAGATCTGCTTCGGGTGGTCGACGATCAACATGGAGCACCGACCACATCGATCGAGATAGCCCACGCGACGCATGCGATCGTCGAAGGATCCCTGGCTGGCCGCTTTGGCGAACCGGAAGCGTGGGCTGGACTCTACCACATGTCCTGTACCGGTGCGACAACGTGGCGCGGTTTCGCGCAGGCCATCTTTGCCCGAACCGGATATCTGCTCGACGGACGCCTTCCGGAAGTGAAAGCCATCGCCTCGAGCGAATACCCGACAGCAGCGATGCGACCCCTGAACTCCGTTTTGTCGAATGCGAAGCTACAGGCTCGCTTCGGCGTTGCGCTCGCTCCGTGGGAAGCGGCACTGGAGGCCGTAGTGGAAAGACTGACCGCAGCCGCTGCTGCTACGAAGCAGGCTGACCTGCCGCGCGAATGACTGTATCGAAGGCGGGCTTGGGCTGGCCGGCACGGTCGAATAGCAACGGGTAACTGGTGCGGCCGCGGACCGGCCAGTCGTTGCGCCAGGATTCGCCGTCGGTGACGCCCCAGAAGGTAACACGAGTGACGACGCCACGATGCTTGAGGAAAGCACCGAAGAGATCTGCGTAGCGCCTGGCGAGCTGCTGCTGGACGGAATCGGGTAGTCCGTTGGCGTAAGGGTTGAGGGCCGGGTTCTGCTGGATGCTGACAGTGACGTCGGCGGTTTGCTGACGCGTCGCGGGCGGGAGAACATCGATGTCGAGCTCGGAGATGGCGACCTTAACGCCGAGCTTTGCGAACGCCGAGATGGCGGCGTCCATCTGGTCGACGGTGGGCCGGGTAAGGCTGTCGTGGCCCTGCAGGCCGACGGAAGTGACGGGAACGCCCTCGGCTTTGAGTTTCGTGATGAGCGCGACGGCGCCGTTGCGCTTGGCTTCGTTCTCGAGGTTGTAGTCGTTGTAAGTGAGCTGCGCCTGCGGGTCAGCTTCGTGCGCGTACTGGAAGGCTTTGGCAATGTAGTCGTCGCCGATGATTTTCTCCCAGAGCGATTGACGCATGGTGCCGTCTTCGTTCAGCGCTTCGTTGACGACGTCCCAGCTCTGAATTCTTCCCTTGTAGCGTCCAACCACGGTGTGGATGTGGTCGCGCATGCGGGCGAGGAGGGCGTCGCGGTCGAGGAGATCGCCTTTGTCGTCGCGGAAGACCCACGCTGGGACCTGGTTATGCCAGACCAGATTGTGGCCGACGATGAACATGTGATTCTTCTCGCCGAAGGCGACGTACTGGTCGGCGAGAGTGAAATCGTACTTGCCTTGCTGGGGATGAATGATTTCCCATTTGAGGACGTTTTCGGGCGAGATGGAGTTGAATTGCGCTTTGATGATGGCGTCGCCACGGGCGTCCTCGCCGGTGATTTGCGCGGCGTTGATGGCTGCGCCGATGACAAAGTCACCCTGATAAGCATCTTTCAAAAACGCTGGGGCCTGGGCAGTGGCTGCGAAGCCAATCACAAGAAGGGCTGTCAATGCTGTCGATCGCATCTGCACGAGCTCGGGTCCTCCCTTGCGGGTAATTCACTTCTGCGGCGATGATCCCGCAGGTGGGCCGAAGTTCAAACGCCGGCCCGCGAGCTCATCGGAGATGGTCTTGTTGATTTTTCTGGATATGGGATAGAAGAAGAGGCAAATCGCCGTGACGAAGAAAAAGAGCGCCGAGTAAAGGCCTGCGGTGAGGCGGATGCCTTCGAGGGCACGCGGCGTCTGTACCGCGTTCGCGACGTAGCCGTAGTAAGAGAAGAGCCAACCGGCAATCGCGCCGCCCAGCGCCAGCCCCACCCAGAGCGCAAATACTACCGCCGCTGTTACAGTTCCGGTGGCGCGGCGTCCTGTCTTCCATTCGCCGTAGTCGGCAACGTCGCCCATCATAGCCCAGATGAGGGGGCCGGACGTTCCATAGGCGAACTGGCGCAGCACTTCCGACACGATGATGGCAACGGTTGCTGTCGGCGGAAGGAAAAGGACGGCGAGGTTGAAGATTCCTGACAGCGTCATGCTGAGGATGAAAAGCCGTTGCTTGCCCAGGCGCACGGAGATGGGCGTAGAGACGGCGACGCCGAAGATGAGGGCGGCGAGGCCAAATCCGTTGAACCAGCTGAAGAGCTTCTCGTTGCCGGCGACGTACTTGAAGTAGGGAAGCATGACGCTGCCGCGCATGGAGATCGCGGCAAAGTAAAACGTGGTGACGAGAAACAGCACAACCCAGGGGCGATTGCTGAAGAGGTCTTTGAGGTCCTGCGTGAGAGACGTTTGTTGCTGCGGGTCGGGCTGGATGCGCTCCTTCGTCGTGGCGAAGGCAATGATAAAGAACAGAATGCTGAGGACGGAGAGCAGGCCCATGGTGATCTGGTAGCCGCGCGCGTCGTTGCCGCGTCCGAAGAAAACGACCATGGGGATGGCAAGGCTCTGCACGATGAAGCCGGCGGAGTTCGCGAAGATTTGCCGGTAGGAGGCGATGCTGGTGCGCTCGTCAGGATCGCCGGTGAGGACGCCAGTGAGCGACGCGTAGGGGACGTTGTTGACCGCGTAGATCAGCCGCAGCAGGAGATATGTGGTCCAGGCGTAGATGACCTTGCCGGAAGGGCTGATGTTGGGCGTGGTGAAGGTAAGGACGCCGATGATGCCGAAGGGGACCGCAGTCCAGAGCAGCCACGGGCGAAACTTGCCCCACTTCGTATTGGTGCGGTCCGCGATCACGCCCATGACGGGATTGAATGCGGCGGCGATGAGGCCGACCACGAGGAAAAGCGTGCCAGCCTGAGCAGCCGTGAGGCCGAAAGTGTCGACATAGTAGCTGAGCTGCAGGGCGAGCATCGCCTGGAAGATGAAGTTGGCGGCCATGTCGCCGAGGCCGTAGCCGAACTTCTCTTTGAAGGAAAGTTTCTGGATCATAGCCGCAGTCTCCTTCTGGCGCTACTTCTGCCCTGTCTCTCTACCGTTACTTCGTGACCTGCAGGATGAGTTTGTGGAGATCGGCGTCGCGGGAGGAGTTGCCGATCATGATTTCAAAGTCGCCGGGTTCGACGACGTATTTCATATTGATGTCGAAAAAGGCCAGCGCATTCGGCGTTATGTCGAGGGCGACCGTGGTGGTTTCGCCTGGCTGAAGGCGGACTTTGCGGAAGCCCTTCAGCTCCTTGATGGGGCGCGTGACGGAGCTGACCAGATCGCGAACGTAGAGCTGGACGACTTCCGTGCCTTCGCGCTGGCCGGTGTTCGTGATGTCGACCAAAACCTGGGTTGAGCCTTTGGTGTTGATCTTCTTCCTGGTAAGCCGCGGGTTCTTCAGTGCGAACGTCGTATAGCTGAGCCCGTAGCCGAAGGCGTAGAGCGGCGAGACGTCGTCGAAGAGATAACCGCGGCGCGCCGAGGGCTTGTAGTTATAGAAGACGGGCAGATGGCCCGCGGAACGCGGGAAGGAGATGGGGAGCTTGCCGCCGGGATTGTAGTCGCCAAAGAGGACATCGGCGACGGCGTGACCGGTCTCCTGCCCGAGGTACCAGCACTCGTAAATAACGGGCACGTGCGCGATGAGGTGGTTGATGGAGAGCGGGCGCCCGTTGAAGAGGAAGGCGACGACCGGCTTGCCGAGAGCGGCGATGGCTTCGACGAGTTCATCCTGACGGCCGATGAGGTCGAGGCTGGTGCGGTCGCCCATGTGTTGCAGGTTCCATGCTTCGCGGGAAGTTTGCTCGTTGCCGCCGATGGCGAGGACGATGACGTCGGCCTTTTTTGCGACCTTCACGGCTTCGGCGATTTGTTTGCGGTCTTCTTCGGGATCGCTGGGGACGACTTTGTCTTCGTTCCAGGAGCCACCGATGGTGATTTTGCAGCCTTCGCTGTAGAGGACTTTGGCGCGCTTGCCTACTTTTTTCTTGATTCCGTCGAGCACGGTGACATTGTGTTTCGGCACGCCGCTGTAGCCGCCCAGCAGGCCGCGATCGGCGTTGGGACCAATGACGGCGATGGTTTTGATGTTGTCGAGGTTCAGCGGGGCGAGATTATTGTCGTTCTTCAGAAGCGTGATCGCCTCGTGCGCCGCCTTGAGGGCCAGCTCGCGGTGCGATTTCGAGCCGACGACGCGGTCGGCTTGTTTGGGATCGACATACGGATCGTCGAAGAGGCCCATCTCAAATTTCCAGAAAAGCATCGGAGCGACGAGCTCATCGAACTGCGATTCTTTGAGAACGCCTTTTTTCACCAATTC
>JBEKIN010000016.1:0-27789 GCA_050011735.1 Acidobacteriaceae bacterium
GAATCTCCGTGGGATGGTGTCCGTAGTCGTCGACCACCGTCACCCCGCGCACGCTGCCCTTCACCTGGAAGCGCCGATCGACGCCGCGAAACGACTTGAGCCCGCTTGCAATCGCCTCCGCCTTGATCTCCAGCTGCGCCCCAATGGCCACCGCCGCGGTTGCATTCAGCACGTTGTGGATGCCGGGAACATGCAGCTCCAGCGGTCCAACCACCTCGCCACCCACCGCGACTTCAAACCGCGTCCCGCATACCGGAGCCCCCAACGCGCCCGACGTTGGCGCGGTGGGGTGGAAGACCCGCGGCCCCGCTCCGGATTGCTCTGCTGTTGAAAGAGCCGGAAGCAGCCGCAGCACAAAATCCGCCTGCGGTGAGGCCCCATAGGTAAACACTCGACGACGCGGCGTCGGTGGAGGTGCTGGATATTTACGCGGCCAGCGAGGAGGCCATTCCGGGCATCACGGCGCAGGCGCTGGTGAAGCGGATCCATTGCAACCAGGTGGAATACGCGGCTTCGACGGACGAGGCGATGGGGCGGGCGATGGAGCGGGCGCGGGAGGGGGATGCGATCCTGACGCTGGGCGCGGGGAATGTGTCGCAGCTGGCGCCGGTGTTAGTGGAGCGCCTAAATCGGAGAGTTTAGGGATTGGAGTTCAGGGATCAGGCGGCTTCGCCGGCGGTGGTTCCCGGAGGCCTGAGATCCTGACGTAAGAAGCAGAGCGCGGGAACATTTGGACCGGTGTTCTCGTAAGTTCCACCATGAGACTTTTATGCGCTGGGGTGGCTGCGGGTTTGCTGGCCTGCGGCATGGCGGGATTCGCGGAGACGGTGGGCGACTGCGATCATCCCATCGAGGCGCCGCTGCGGTCGAGAGCAGCGCTGGTCATCGAATCGCGTCCGGCCGGGGTGGACATTGTCGCGACCGATGCGGAGACGATCCGGGTCTCGTGCACGGTCAATCGCCAGGAGTACGGAGGGTACGTCGAGCTGCGATTCTCGGGTACCCCGGGATACGGCCGGCTGCACATCACCGGAGACGACGTTCGCAATGAGAATTTGCACATTCGCATCGAAGTGCCGCGCAAGACGAATCTGCGATTCCACATGGGCGCCGGCGAAGTGAAGGTGGACGGCGTCGTGGGCGACAAGGATATCGATCTCTACGCCGGGCAGATTAGCGTCTCGTCGCCCGGAGGCTGGAGCTATAAGAACGTGGACGCGTCGGTGGATATCGGCGACGTGAATGCTTCTGCGTTCGGTGTGGATAAGGGTGGCTTCTTCCGCAGCTTTACCAGGACGACGGCGGACGGGGAATACCGGCTGCGGGCGCATGTGTTGACGGGGGAGATCGATCTGCAATAGTCCACCTTTATCGCAGCCTTTCCTTATGGTCCGCGAGGAATGGGGACGGTTCCTGAATGAGCAGCGTTCCCAGGTGGGTCTGGATGGGATTATTCATCCACTGGCCGAAATGATGTTTGTCCCCGGTGATGAGATAGTGTGCCCCTGCAAAAACTGCAGCCGCCAGAACCGGCGCGTCCTTCCCGGGAAGGACAATGCCGCGGGGCAGAAAGGCTCCTGGAATGTCGGAGACCAGATGGGTCTGCCCGAGCAGGCGGGCGAGGCGTGCGGCGTGCGTTTCGCTGACACAATTCCGCTGCGTTTCATCGACGGCGTACATCGACGTCATCGGGACCAGATCGCGCATTCTCCAAAACTGAAGAAATTTGTGTTCTTCTCGGAGCGAAGCCGAGAAAAGAATGTTGGCATCCAGGTAGACCCGCAACAATTCAGGCATGCTGTTCAGGCGCGCTTTCGCCGGCTCTTAGCTTCGTCTCTGCGCCGGTTGCGTTCTATCCAGCTGTCGAATTCAGCGTTGGTGGGGAGGCGTTCGCGCATCTTTGGGTCGGTATAGGGGATTTTGGCGGGGTCAAGGCCGAAGTCTTCACGGATGGTGCGGCAGGCCTCGTCATAGTCCTCTTTGGTGACGGCGTTATTGAGAAAAAACTCAGCCTTGCGCTGGGGCGTATAGATTTCGACCGGCACAGCAACGGCGGGACGCAGGAGGATGCCGTCTTCGCGCTCTTCGGTGACCAGCAGATCGCCTTCTTTCAGGGCGAAACGCTGGCGGAGTTTGGCGGGGATGACGAGGGTTCCACGCTTGCCTAGTTTTGCTGTATCCATGACTGAACCTCTGACATTCAGAATATCAGAGATTCCGTTGAATTGCGGCAATCCGAGTTTCGCGGGTCGTTTGCGGCTTGCTTCGGGGTCTAGTTCAGGAACATGGTGCGATACAGCGTGTCGCGCTGGCGGGGCTGGAAGCCGGCGTCGCGGATGATGTGGCGGAGTTCCTCTTCGGTGGTGCAGTTCGAGGTGCCGGCTGCGCGGACGACGTTTTCTTCGAGCATGACCGAGCCGACGTCGTTGCCGCCGAAGCGCAGGCCGAGCTGCAGGACCTTGAGTCCCTGGGTGACCCAACTGGACTGGACGTTCTCGATGTTGTCGAGATAAAGGCGAGAGATGGCGAGGACCTTGAGGTAGTCGACGGCAGTCGCCTCGTCCCAGCCGCGTCCGCCGAGGGCCGTGTTTTTCGGCTGGAAGCTCCAGGGGATGAAGGCGGTGAATCCGCCCGTTTCTTCCTGAAGGCGGCGAATCACGTCGAAATGATTGACGCGCTGATCCAGGGTCTCGTCGACGCCGAACATCATGGTGGCCGTGGTGCGCATGCCGAGCTGATGCGCGGTGCGGTGCACGAGAACCCAGTCCTCGGTGCCGCACTTGAGGCGGGCGATGCGATGGCGGACTTCGTCGTCGAGGATTTCGGCGCCGCCGCCGGGGATGGAATCGAGGCCGGCGTCGCGCAGGCGCTGGATGGTGTCGCGCACGGAGAGATCGCTGTACTCGGCGATGGCGAGAATTTCGGAAGCCGAGAAGCAGTGCAGCCAGATCGAGGGGAAGCGCTGCTTGATGCCGCGCAGCAGGCGCTCGAACCAGTCGATCTTCAGATCGGGATGCAGGCCGCCCTGCATGAGCACGCCGGTGCCGCCCATCTCGAGGGTTTCGGCGATCTTCGCGTAGATGGTTTCGAAGTCGAGGATGTAGCCTTCACTCGACTGCTTGCCTTTGAGAGGGCGATAGAAGGCGCAGAAGGTGCAGTATTCGGTGCAGAAATTCGTATAGTTAATGTTGCGATCGATGATGTAGGTAACGACGCCTTCCGGGTGCAGCCGTTTGCGGACAGCGTCCGCCTCCATGCCCAGGCCGATGAGATCGTCGGAGCGGAAGTAGTCGAGAGCCTGTTCACGGGTCAGGGCCATAGTTTTATTGTCAGGAAAATTGGGCGGCGCGTCCAGCGGTTGCTGCAACACCTGCACGCCCGGCTCGCATCGGAGCATGCGGAAACGCAATCATTTATCTTCAAGCTTCATCTTCATAAGGAGGACCCTGGTCCATGAGTCTGCTCCCCCGTTTTCGCCATTTCGTTTTCATGATGCTGTTACCGCTGGCCGTGACGCCCTTGTATCTGCACGCCGCCGACAAGAATGCGAAACCCGCTGCCGACGCTCCTGCGCCCGACACGCTGGTGCTGAGCAACGGCGACACGCTGCACGGAAAGCTGGTGGAGGAGGCGGGCGGGACGGTGACGTTCCATTGCGACCCGCTCGGCGACGTGAATCTGACGTGGGACAAGATCAAGGAGCTGCACGCGGGCGAGAACTTTCTGGTGCTGAACGCGCAGACGAAGAATCGCGGCAAGAAGGCTACGGAGAAACTGCCGGCAGGCAGCATCGACGTGGCCAACGGAGCGCTCACCGTCCGCACGACGAACGGGGAGGGCACCCCGGCGGCGATTCCGGTGAAGGATGCCGCGGTTATCGTGGGAAGTGCAGAGCTGGACAAGCAGCTGAATCACGAGCCGGGCTTCTTTACGGGCTGGAATGGCGCGGCGACAGCGGGAGCGACGCTGGTGAGCGCGACCCAGGATCAGTATGCGGTGTCGGGAAGCGTCGGGCTGGTCAGGGTGATCCCGACGGTGGCGTGGCTGGATTCGCGGAACCGCACCTCGGCGGACTTCAGCGGATCGTTCGGCAAGATTACGCAGCCGGCGTTTACGAGCGGAGGCGTCTTCACGCCTGCCAGCGTGACCAAGTCGTCGATTTCGCACCTTGACGCCGAGCGCGACGAGTATTTCTCTCCGCGGCTCTTCCTACTGGCGCAAACGGCCTTCGACCACAACTACGGCCAGGATCTGAACCTGCAGCAGATCTATGGGGGTGGGCTTGGCTGGACGGCGCTGAAGACGCCAGAGCAGGAAGCGGATCTGAAAGCAACGGCGCAGTACGAGAAGCAGGATTTCATCAGCGGGGCATCGTCGGCCAACCAGAATCTGATCGGGTCGACGTTCTCGGCCAGTTATCTGCTGAAGCTGAAGCTGGTGACGTTCGCGCAGGAATTGCAGTTTGTGCCTGCTTACAACGTTGAGCGGGCGTACTCGGCGCAGGAGACGGACACGTTCGCGTTCCCGGCCTACAAGAATTTCAGCTTTTCGATGGGAACGCTGGACAGTTATCTGAACGATCCGCCGGCGACCGAGCCGCCGACGAAACGCAATTCGTTCCAGTTCACGATGGGGCTGACGTACGCGTTCAAATCGAAGTACTGAGAGGATTCAGGGACGGGGCAACGGGGCGCTACGCGCGGAGGGGGTGCGCTTCCTGGGAGAAGGGCTCGGCGACGGATTTTTCAAGACGGTGCAGCTGGTCGAGATGATGGCGGATGTGGATGACGTGGAAGCGTCGCCACTGATCGGCGCGCAGCGGGCCGAGGACGAAATGGGAGGCAATGCGCTGGAGGCCGAAGCGGTGGCGGCAGCGGTCGATGAGCGAGTCCATCCTGTCGATTTCCTGGCGGAGAAGCTCGAGGAGCTCGGGCCCGTTCATGGGGGGCCAATGCAGCTGGTCGGGCCGCGCAAAGATCGGCGCGGGCGCGCCGCGCGGCATCTGGCCGAACGAGAGCATGACCATCTGCAGAAGCCATTGGACCGGGGTGCCGTGATCGACGGTGGGCCGGCCGCGCTCGAGGCGCTTCTCCAGCACGCGACTGGAGCTGCGGCAGGTGAGCACAAGGTGCTCGATGACCTCCTGGGCGCTCCACAGGCGGTCGTCCTGGCGGGGATGCAGCTGGCACCATTCCGTCGACTTGCCCGTTAGTTCCGGGCGGTAGAGGTCAAAGACCTGCTGGAGAACGGGGTGCATAAAGGGCCGCAGGGCAAAGTGAAATCTAATTGGGGGAACTATACCACCGGGTGCCCGGTTACGAGGGAGGTGCGGCACCCATTTCTTTCAGGGCCTTGCGAACCTCTTTGGCGTGCGGGCCGTTGGGCAGCGCGCTGAGATACAGACGGTAGTTGCGGAGCGCTTCGTCAGTGTGGCTCAGGTGGCGGGCCGCTTCAGCCAGGCCGAAGACAGCTTCCGCATTGCCAGGGTCGGAGCGGTTCGCCTCGGTAAAGCGCTCGTACGCGCCCCTCCAGTTGCCCGACTCGAGGTAGAAATCACCGATCTGCGCGTCTTTCTTAGCGAGCTTCGGATTCCAGGGCAGCTCGGTGACGACACCCGGCGGCGGCGCATCGTCGGTGGTAGGCATATCGAGGCCCTTGACCTGGCTGGAGCTGTAGTTCTGGTCGTCGGGGGAATTCGGATGGGCGGAGGGTGCGGAAGTGTCCCGCTGGCCCTCGCGCGCGGCCTTTTCGGACTGTGCTTCGGGGAACGGGTTCTGGCCGGCAGAGGGTTTGTTGGGCGATCCGCCTGGCGGCGCGGTTTGGGGCTGCGGAGCCGAGGGTGCCGCGTTGTCCTGCTGGTCTCCCTGATGCGCGGCGGCCTGCGATTGCGCCTCCGGGAAGGGATTCTGCTCGGCAGTGCTCTTCTTCGGCTGGTCCTTCTTCTGGGTTGTTGACGGGATGGTCGAGGCGGGTGAATTTTGTTGCGCCGGCGCGGAATTGTCCTGCTGCTGAGCTGCGACGGACAGCGCAAGCAGAACGACGGAGGCGGCGATGGAGCAGCGCAGCAGCATTTCCTCTTATTTTAGACGCCGGATCGGTGAGAAAGAGGCCTGGGAATTGATATCCTGGTCGGGTATGAGCCTGATCATTCGCTCGTCGGCGATTCATGCAGCGGGCTGTTACACGATGGCGCCCATTCGCAAAGACGCACGGGTGGTGGAGTACACCGGGCCGCGCATCTCGAAAGAAGACGCGGATGTGAAGTACGAGCATTCGCCGACCACGTATCTATTTGGCGTGGGCGATGGGAAGACGGTGATCGACGGGCACGGGACGGCGATGTTCATCAACCACTCCTGCGATCCCAACTGCGAAACGGAAGAGATTGACGGGCGGGTGTGGATCGTGGCCATGCGCAACATCGCGGCGGGCGAGGAGCTGACCTACGACTACTACCTCTACGACGGCGACGACGACGAGGCGCGGTGCAACTGTGGATCGGCGCATTGCCGCAAGAGCATGTATTCGCCGGAGGAGATTCGCCGGCGGGCCAGAGCGGCGAAGAAGAAGGCTGTCGCCGGCAAACGCCGGAACGCCACCGGGAAGAGCAGGAAGGCGAAGAGATGATGCTGGGTCTCCTGCGGGCGGCGTTAACCCCGTAGCCTGAAGGAAAGGAGGGTACGCGTACGGTCGTCCTTCTGGAATTCGCGGCGGTGGTGGTTGTCTTCGTATGGGCAGCGTGGCTTCTGCTGCGCAACGCCTCCCGGCGGAGAGCCAGCCTGACGGCGCTTCTACTGCTCGCGGTCGTGCTGGCGCCCATCCAGCTCGCAACCGGATACTCGCTGGCGAGTGTTGTGGCGCCGTACGCCATTGACTGCATCTCCTGCCTTGCGTACCTGGCGACGATGATCGCGGTATGGCGCAAGAGCCGCCTTGTATCCGTCCTTGGCTTGGCCATGCCGGTCATGGGCCTGATTGCTGCCGGACCCGGGCTTCTGCTGGTGCTTTCTTTGCGCACGAGCAGGTTTTTCCCGGTTGCGGAAGGCCGTATCTCGCCCACGGCTTCTTATCGAATCTTCCAGCGGTACAGTATTTGGGGCGGAACGCCGTACTTCGGCTATGTCATTTACAAGAATCCCCGTTGGTTTCCTCTGGTTGAAAAGGAAGTCACGCTCGGAGCAATGCCCTGCGGAAATGGGCTGAATGATGCAGCGATCGGCAGAGGGCGCGATGAGACTGTTGTTCTGATCACGTGCCGGAACCCAGGAACCGGAGATCAGCCGATGGAAATTCCTCTTCGTTGATGCCAGCGACTGGAGCGCCGCCGCGCTCAAATCTGCTTCGTCATTTTCACGATGGGGAGCACCTCGCCGTTGGCCAGGGGCAGATCGATGCGCTCGCCTTCAACGTAGCTGTGGCGGCGGTAGAGGGGGATGCCGGTAAGCGTAGCGCCCATTTCGAAGCGCGTGAAGCCCTCGGCTTGCGCGGCCTGCTCGCAAAGCTCGAGGATGCGGGTGCCGATGCCGCGTCGCGCCCAGGCCGGATGCACGAAGAAGGCGCGAATTTTGGCGGCGTCGGTGCTGGGGTCCAGCAAAGCATCGTCGCGGCCGGGGCGGTGGTCGCTGCCGTAGGGAGTTTTGCGACGGGACCAGCCGCCGCAGGCCACGAGGCCGCCACAGGTGTCAGGGCCGGCGGGGTCGTGCGGCGCTTCGACCACAAAGTAGGTCCGGTCCGCGATCAGCCGCGTGTCCAGACCCAGCCATGTGCCCAGCGCCTGATCTATCTGGGAGGGCGAGTAGTCCTGCGCCTGCAGGCCGCGGACGGAGGCCTCAATGAGCGGCCCCAGACGGGGAATGTCCGCAGAGACGGCGAGGCGATAGCAGAGGCCGATTGCATCATTATTCATAGGCGATGACTCATCCATCGTTTGACATCGATTTGCATTTGGAGCATCATAACCTCATCATGCGCACGACGCTGACGATTGATGACGATGTGTTGGAGCAGGTAAAGGAGTACGCCGGGAATCGGGGGGTTCCTCTCGGACGGGCTGCATCGGACCTGCTTCGACGGGGCATTACGCGGCCGGCCCCGACTCACGTTGAGAACGGTCTGCGTGTATTCACCCGTTCTGCCGCTACTCCGACCATAACTCCGGAACTGGTTCGCACGCTGGACAGCGAACAGGATCTGCGCAAGATTCGCTGATGCCGGTATCGTTGCTCGATGTGAATGTGCTGGTGGCGCTGCTCACGGAGGATTCTGTCTATCACTCGGCCGCGCAGCAGTGGTTCCTCGCGAATGCCCGTAAGGGCTGGGCCACCTGTCCCTTCACGCAGGCAGGATTTGTGCGTATCGTCTGCAATCCATCGGCGTCGAGAAACGTGATCCGGCCCGCGCAGGCCCTTGAGGTGCTGGAAGAGAGTCTGAGACACGTTGGTCATGAGTTTTGGCGCGATGATATAGGTGTTGCGGAAGCCACCGCTCCCTTTCAAAGCCACTTGAGCGGACACCAGCAAATTACCGGCGCCTGCCTGTTGGGCCTGGCTTACAAAAGGAAAGGCCGGCTAGTCACCTCAGACAAAGCCATAGCAAGTCTCGCTGCGGCCGCCGGGCTTGGAAATCTGGTGACGACCATCGCGCGTTAAGAAATCTAGCCGGCCTTTTCGATGTCGTCCCGCTGCCTGGGCCGGAAGACCAGCACGGTGGGGCGGCCGCTGGTTTCGTAGCGACGCTTATCGACGACGTCGAATTCGTCTTCGATGATGCGCAGCATCGCTGTCGGGCGGTGCTTGTTTTCAGCCGTTTCCTTGCTGGCCGCAAAAACTCTGACGATAAAGACTCCGCCATCCTTCAGGTAGCTCGAATAGCGCTCGAGGAGGACTTTCACTTTGCTCAGGGGGACGTGATACATCGATTCGCGGAAAAGAATCACGTCGAATTGTTCGCCCGGCGGTTGCCACTCCAGGAAGTCGGCGCGGGCAAAGCGATTCTTTTCCTCCCGGCCGCACGCTATTGTGCGTGTGGAAGCTTTTTCCAGGGCGGCCTGGGAAATATCGACGCCGAGATACGAGCCGTAGGCCGAGTCAGAAAGCTCCGTGGCGGTGTTGCCTGAGCCGCAGCCCAGATCCAGGATGCTGCCCTGCCGGGTATGGCTTTCGAGGTGAGGGTACACGCAGTCCCCGGCCGTGTGGTCGCGGAACTTCCACATATTTTTGCGGTATTCCCGATCCCAGACACGTCGCTTGATTCCCTGGGGGCCGAAGCTCAGGAGAAATCCACGCACAAATCGGATCGTGCGGTCGATTAGATACAAAGGTCCTACTCCCAGGCAGTTTTCAGAGTCAGCGTTCGTACAAGAACAACTAAAACGGTCTACGGTCGGTATCGGGTCTGAAGAGAACCGTACCACGGCAAATGTGAGAATGCTTAACCGAATTGTCACCGCCTGATAATTTCCGGCGATTTTTTTTGACCCCCATCTTAAACCGAATGTCGGCCCCCTGCGCAAGAGGTTCGCGAGCTGGTACCGTCTTTTCCACAAGCGCAGCCCAGCGACCGGTCTGAAACCGTGAAGACAGACTGCTTGTTAGGAAAGTGAAGCGCGGGGCCCGCGCGTTACAATCAGCATTCGATGGCCTATCAGGTTCTGGCTCGGAAGTATCGCCCGCAACGCTTTGCCGACGTGGCCGGGCAGGAACACGTGACCCGCACCCTGCTCAATGCGCTGGAGCAGGGGCGGATCGCTCATGGGTACATCTTCTCCGGGCATCGCGGGATCGGGAAGACGACGATTGCGCGCATCCTGGCGATGGCGCTGAACTGCCGGACCGCGGTCGGGACCCCGGGGCGGCCGGACCAGGAGCCGTGCGGCGTGTGCGATTCCTGCACTGAGATCCGCGCCGGCAACGCTGTGGATGTACTGGAGATCGATGCGGCGACCAACCGCGGCATTGACGAGGTGCGCGAGCTGCGCGAGGCGGCGCGCTACCGGCCGGCGCGGGATCGATACAAAATATGGATACTCGACGAGGCGCACCAGATCACCGATGCCGCGTTCAATGCCCTGCTGAAGACTCTGGAGGAGCCTCCGGATCACGTGGTTTTCATGATGGCGACCACGCAGCCGGAGGACATCCCGCAGACGATCCGGTCGCGCTGCCAGCACTTCAGCTTTCACGCTGTGAAGTTCGACGACATCCTGGCGCAGTTGCGCTCGATTGCTGAGCAGGAACAGATTGACGCGGAGGACGCGGCGCTGCCGCTGCTGGCCGAGGCCGGCGATGGATCGATGCGCGATGCGCTGTCGATCATGGATCAGGCCATCGCTTCGGCTCCCCTGTTGGGGGGCAGACCGCGCCTCGAGGCCGAGCAGATTCGCGAGCTCATGGGTTCGGTGCCGAACACCGTCTTCGAGCGCCTGATGGAGCAGATCAGCGCGGGGCAGACGTCCGGCGTGATCGAAGAATTGAACGCTCTGCTGAATGCGGGCAACAGTCCGTCGGCGCTGGCGCGTCAGTTTGTGCGGTATCTGCGGAATGCGCTGATGGCGCGGATCGGCGGCGAGAATACCGATCTGCTGCAGATTTCGGCCGACGAGCGGGCCCGGGCGGCACGCTCGGCCCTGCTGTTTTCAGAAGAGGATCTGACGCGGTTCCTGCAGGTGATGCTGCGGACCTTCGACGACCTGAATTACCGCCAGGAGCAGCGCTTCCACCTGGAGCTGGGACTGGTGAAGCTGGTACACCTGCAGCGGCTGCTGCCGGTGGAGGAGCTGCTGAGCGGAATGCAAGGACAGGGCACCGGGCTCCGGGCTCAGGGCACAGTGCAAGGTACGGAGCACAGGGCGCAGAGTGCGGCACATGGCACAGAGCACAGAGCGCAGGGTGCAGGGACCCGGGCGCAGAGCGCAGGGGTTGTTGCGCCGCGACCGTCGCCGTTCGAGGCGGATCGGGAGCGCAAGGTTTCGGGTGAGAGCGGAGTCGCCGAACCGGCGGCAAGGGCGCTGTCTCCGGCAGAGAGTGTCGGCCGCGCAGCGGCGGAAGCCAAGCCTCCAGCAGCGGTGGGTCTGGCAGAGCCACTCCCCGAGGCGACCGACGGTGCGCTGGCCCTGGCCCCGGATGCGCCGCCGGATCTGGATCGGATCCGCGAGGCGGTGTGTGCGGCGCTGGGTCGCGAAGGGCACGAGACGGCGGCCAACCTTGTCCATCAGGGCGCCTGGGCACAGCAGGTCAACGCGATTCAGGTGCAGCTGGCGGTGGGAAAGACGATGCTGGCGCTGACCGTGAATGCCGAAGCCGAGGCGATCTGCCGCAAGACGATGCGGGCGATGGGGGCGACGCAGAAGATCGCGTTCGTGCCGAGTGAGAACGGGGCGAAAGCCGCCGTAAAGGACCCCCCGCCACCGATTGCCGGCAGCGCGCAGTCAGCGGCGATGGAGAATCCGCTGGTGCAGAAGACCAAAGAGCTGTTCAAGGCGGATATCCGCAGCGTACTGGACCTCCGGGACAAGAACTGAATCACACAGAATGGCGGAAAGATTGAAGGACCGATGCTGAATCCTTTGAAACTTCAGGAAATGCTGGGACAGGCGAAGCAGATGCAGGAGCAGATCCAGCAAAAGCTGGCCGCGACGGTGGTGGAAGCCTCGTCGGGCGGCGGCGCGGTTACGGTGAAGATGAACGGCAAGAAGGAAGTATTGAAGATAAGCATCGATCCGGCGGCGGTGAGCAGCCTCACCGGGCCGAACGCCGACGTGGAGATGCTGGAGGATCTGATAGCGGCGGCGGTGAACGAAGCCGGCCGGCGGGCCGACGAGATCGTCAAATCCAACGTGCAGGGCATGCTGGGCGGGCTCAACTTGCCGCCGGGATTGTTTTAGTCGTCCGATGGGTTATGTTTCTATCTGTCGAGACTCGTTTATGAAAACGCGCCGTGATTTTCTGATCGGATCTGGCATGGCGACAGCGGCCGCGTGGCTGACGCGCGGAAACCTGCTGGCGCAGGCCGCCGCTGCTCAGAGCGCGGGCGCGGCGCAGGCTTCCACCAGCACGAATCCGGCGGTGCAGCCGAATCCCAACTTGCCGCAGCAGCTGCGCACGGCGGCGGCGAACGAGAAGATCAAGACGACCAGGCTGACCGACACGATCTTTCTGCTGCAGGGTGTGGGCGGGAACATCGTCTTTCAAACCGGGCCGGACGGCGGCCTGCTCATCGATTCGGGCATCTCGACGGGGACGCATCATCTGGTGGACGCACTGAGCAAGCTGGATGCGAATCGACCGAAGATGCTCATCAACACGCACTGGCACTTCGACCACACCGACGGCAATGCGGAGATGCACACGGAGGGCGCGTTCATTGTCGCCCAGGACAATACCCGCGTGCGTCTTTCGAAACCGCAGTATATGGCGGCTTACGACGTACATTTCTCCGCTGCGCCGGACGCCGCGCTGCCCCAGGCGACCTTCACCGATACGGAGACGCTGTGGGTGAACAACGATCGGGCGGACCTCGTCCACACACCCGACGCGCACACCGATTCGGACATCTTCATCCATTTCAATCGCGGCAACGTGATCCACACCGGCGACCTGTGGTTCAACGGGATGTATCCGCTGATCGATCTGTCGAGCGGCGGCACGATCAACGGGATGATGCGCGGCGTGGATCAGGTGCTGGCGCTGGCCGATGAGCGGACGAAGATTGTCCCTGGGCATGGCGCTCTGGGAGACAAGGCGGCGCTGCAGCGGTACCGCGAGATGCTCGGGACGGTGGCAGATCGTGTGGTGAAACTGAAGTCGTCGGGCGACACCGTCGATCAGGCCGTGGCTGCAAAGCCGAAGGCGGATCTGGATGCGGTGTGGGCGAAGGGCGCGATCAAGCCGAACACGTTTGTGGCGCTGGTGTACGACTCCCTATAGGGGAATCGGGGTATCATCGTCGATATGGCGACGACCCATATTCCAGAGAGTGAGGCGGCGCGCGATCTGCCTGGGCTGCTGGCGCGCGTGCGAGCTGGCGAAGAGATCGTCATCGAGAATGAGGCAGAGCCGCCCGTCGTGCTGCGCGCCCTCGAGCCGCGCGGGCGGTTGCTGTCGGAGTCGATTGCGCTGGCCGGGAAACACGCGGAGGAGTTGGGCTACGAGCCACGGATGGACCCGGAGTTCGCCGCCGATCTTGAAGAGATTATCCGCAACCGAAAGCCGCGCGATACCTCGGCATGGGACTGATCCTCGACTCCAGCATCCTGATTGCGGGCGAGCGGCGCGGCGAAACTGTCAGGCAAATGATGCAGCGCATCGTTGGTGCGGGCGGAGATGCGGAATGCGCCTTGTCTGCTATCAGCATGATCGAACTGACGCACGGCATCTACCGAGCCAAAACCGACCCAGACCGTTCACGGCGCCAAGCGTTCGCTGACGAGTTGGCTCGCGACATGATTGTCCACCCGGTTTCACTCGCGATCGCACAGGTTGCAGGCCGAATCGAGGGCGAACAAGCGGCCAAAGGCGTCTCCATCGCCGTGGAAGACCTGATCATTGGGGCGACAGCCCTGCATCTTGGTTTCGACGTCGCGACGCTCAATGTGCGCGACTTCCAGCGCATTCCGGGGCTCGGCCTGGTCACGATGTAAAGCGAATCCGGAGCGGGGGATTATCGCGGCTCTGGTGCACGACTCGCTCTAGCTAATGCGACCTGAGCATCCGAAAAAGCAATTGCGCCAGCACGCAAAGAGCGAGCAATATCCAGATTACGTACGTTGTTTTTCTGCGGCCCTCGCCAGTGCCTGGTCGTGACGACTTCCTCTTAATACCCCCAAAAAAAAGTGCGTTGAAAAACAAGAATGCCACGCCACAAATGATCAGGAAGGTCCGCAACGGAGTGCTTCCAGGGACCATGAATAGAGCGAGCACGAACCCCAGCAACATCGAAATCTCAAGGATGACGATGACTGTGCTTTTCTTAAGGGGTTTATCCCATCCCACTTAACGCTATTCCTCTTCGCCGGCTGCTGCGCCCGCTTCTGGCGCGCCTTTGACACGCACTACGGTGATCTTCGAGAAGCCTTCTTTGAAATCCGGGGCGCGCAGGCGTTCGGCCATCTTCTTCATCACATCGTCGCCGACTAAGCGCTCGCGGCGGCGGTTGCGCTCCATACAGACCTCGAGCGGCACGTCAAAGAAGACGGCCTGGACGTCGTAGCCGAAGCTTTTGGCCATCTTGATCCACTGGCGGCGCTCGTGGGGTGAAAGGTTCGTCGCGTCGACGTAATTCCAGGGCATTTTGGCGATCAGCCGCGCGCGCAGCAGCGACCTCAGGGTCGAGAAGACCAAGCCCTGCCAGCGCTGCTCGGTGATGTCATCGAAGAGCAGGCTGCGGAGCAGGTCGCTGGAGAGCGGGGTGACGCCGCGGCGCTTGAACCAAGTCGTCTTGCCGGAACCGGGAAGGCCGATAGTGAGGACCACGAAACCGCGGGCGCCTTTAGCCGCGCCGGGGCCCGGCTCAGGCGGGGGTGTGGACAGCGATTCGGGCTGGGTTTCGAGGACAACTTTGCCGGCGGGCTCAGCGGCGGCAGCGGCGGCCAGCTTGCCGACCGGCTCGACCGCAACTACGGCGGCAGGTCGCCTCGCCCGGGAAACGCTCTCGGATTCCGGCGCCGCCTCCTGATCCGCAGGCACCGGGGCTTTGCCGCCGTGATAGGAGGGCTGCAGAGGAGCTAGCTGGTTCTGGGGCAATTCCTGCCCGATCTTTCCAGTGGACTCCGAGGTGTTGGGCCCACGCTTCGAGCGTCGTCTCATGCGATCGCGCAACCACAGGCGCATATCCAGGATGTAACACACTCGCAGTCGCGGGGCAAACGCACAGCGGTGTTATGTACCTGTTCAAGCACGCCTTGGTGTGAAAACAATGTGACGTTCGTACGCAAAAAAGTGGGCGGTGCGACGGCAAATCCAGTTTTCCCTTGACTACGGTGCTAGCATCGGTAATTGGGTGGTTCCCGGCGTTTTGGACCGTTAAGAATCAGAGTGATCCGGATCACACCAGAATCGGCACGGACCTGCAAAAATTGAGGCAAGGAGACGAATAAATCTATGGCCGTCAAGGTTGGAATTAACGGGTTTGGGCGCATCGGCCGCAACGTACTGCGGGCCTCGCTCGGGAATCCGAACATCGATTTTGTTGCTGTCAACGACCTCACCAGTCCCGCAACCCTCGCTCACCTTCTGAAATACGATTCCATCCTTGGCAACCTGAAGAACGAGATCGTCGCCGGCGAAGATTTCATTTCTGTCGACGGGAAGAAGATCAAGGTCTTCGCGCAGAAGGATCCGGCCCTGCTGCCGTGGGATTCGGTGGGCGCACAGATCGTGATCGAGTCCACCGGGCACTTTACCGATGGCGCGAAGGCGAAAGCACACCTGCGCGGGCCGGTGAAGAAGGTCATCATCTCGGCTCCGGCGACCAACGAGGACCTGACCGTCGTCCTCGGCGTGAACGAGGGCAAGTACGATCCGGCAAAGCACAACATCATCTCGAACGCCTCCTGCACCACGAATTGCCTGGCGCCGGTGGTGAAAGTGCTGGTGGAGAAGTTCGGCATCGTGTCGGGCATCATGACCACGATCCACAGCTACACCAACGACCAGGTCATCCTCGACTTCCCGCACAAGGACCTGCGGCGTGCCCGCGCGGCGGCGTTGTCGATGATTCCCACTTCGACGGGCGCGGCCAAGGCGCTGAAGCTGGTCATCCCTGAAGTCGAGGGCAAACTGGACGGCTTCGCGATCCGCGTCCCCACGCCGAACGTCTCGGTGGTAGACCTGACCTTCCTGGCGGAGAAGCCGATCACGAAGGACGCGATCAACGGCGCGTTCAAGGCTGCGGCGGACGGTGAGCTGAAGGGCATCCTCGGGGTTGACTCGAATGAGCTGGTTTCGAGCGACTTCAAGGGCAATCCCCTCTCCTCCATCGTGGACGCTCCTCTGACCAAAGTCGTGGGCAATATGGCGAAGGTCATCAGTTGGTACGACAATGAGTGGGGCTACTCGTGCCGGGTGCGCGACCTGATCCTCTTCCTCGAGAAGAAGGGCCTGTAGCTCATCTCTGCAACCGAACGGGGGCCCGGCGCGGCCCCCATTGCGCGGAGAATCCCATGCGAATGAATATTCCAGGCACCTCACCGTACGAAGCGGTGATCGGCTTTTCGCGCGCGGTGCGCGCAGGCCAGACCGTTTATGTTGCCGGCACGGGGCCGGTGGGGGCCGATCTGGCCGACGCGGCGACCCAGACACGGCACATTCTCGAAATTATTCGCGGGACGCTGGAGAAGGCCGGAGCGCGCCTCGAAGATGTGGTGCGCACCCGCATGTATCTCACTCACGTCGATGACTGGGAGGATGTGGGCCGGGCGCACGGTGAGTTTTTCGGCGCCATCCGGCCCGCGGCCACCATGGTGGTGGTCGCGGGGCTGCTGCAACCCACCTGGCGGGTGGAGATTGAGGCGGACGCCGTAGTTCATTCGGCGCCGCACGACTGAGGAGGGATAAGAAATGACGAGCGCAGTGCAAATTGAAGGAGGCACTATGACCAAGCTGTCGATTCGCGACCTGGATCTGGCGCACAAACACGTCTTCATGCGTGTGGATTTTAACGTGCCGCTCAGCGAAGACGGCTCGGAGATCACCGACGACACACGCATCAAAGAGACGCTGCCCACCATTGAGTGGGCGCTGCGCCACAAGGCCAAGCTGATCCTCGCCTCGCACCTCGGCCGCCCCAAGGGCAAGGTGAATCTGAAGTACAGCCTGCGCCCGGTGGTCGACCGCCTGCGCACCCTGCTCGATCACCACCTCGGCGAGCAGACCAACGTGGCCTTTGCGCCGGACTGCGTGGGCGACATCGCCAAGGAGCTGGCGCGCCAACTCGAGTCAGGGCAGGTGCTGCTGCTCGAGAATCTGCGCTTCCACCCCGAGGAGGAAGCGAACGATCCGGAGTTCGCGAAGCAGCTGGCTTCGCTGTGCGAGCTGTACGTCAACGACGCCTTCGGCTCGGCGCACCGGGCGCATGCGTCGACGGAGGGGATTACCCACTTCGTGAACCAGTCAGCGGCCGGCCTGCTGATGGAGAAGGAGCTGACCTACCTGGGCAAGGCGCTCGAGGATCCGGCCAAGCCGTTTGTGGCGATCCTGGGCGGGGCCAAGGTTTCGGACAAGATTGAGGTGATCGACAACCTGCTCGGCAAGGTCGACGCGCTGCTGGTCGGCGGCGGCATGGCTTACACCTTCCTGAAGGCGAAGGGGCAGGAGGTCGGCAAGTCGCTGCTCGAGGCCGACAAGATTGACGTGGCGAAAGAAGCGCTGGCCAAGGCGAAAGCGAAAGGCGTTCGCTTCCTGCTGCCGGTCGATCATATTCTCGCCGACAAATTTGCCGCCGACGCGCAGACGAAGATCTTCGAAGGCGACGGGCCTTTCCCGGCGGACTGGATGGCGCTGGACATCGGCCCAAAGACCGTTGCGCTCTTCGAAAAGGAAGTCGACGGCGCGGCCACCATCGTCTGGAACGGGCCGATGGGGGTCTTCGAAATGCCGGCCTTCGCCAAGGGCACAACGGCCATCGCCGAAGCGGTTGCGGCCAACAAGAGCGCGATTTCGATCATCGGAGGCGGCGACTCGGTGGCCGCGGTCAAGCAGGCCGGTGTCGCGGATCAGATCAAGCACATCTCGACGGGCGGCGGGGCGTCGCTCGAATTCCTCGAAGGCAAGAAACTGCCGGGCGTGGAGGCGCTGACGGAGAAGTAGAGGCGGCGAAAAAAAACAGCGATAATGGGGCGCCATGCAGATTCTCTATGAGGCGCTCTTTCTTCTTTTGGCCGCCATTGTGTTCTCGGTGCTATCGATGGTGCCGAGGGCGCGAGGATGGGCGATCCCGATTCCGACCGGCATCCTTGGCGCCGGAGCTTTTGCGTTAGTGGGTTTCGGCGCCGTCGCATTTTGGATTAACCACCCCGGACCCCGGCCCATGACCCGCAACTTTCTGGTCCCTTTTTTCACCGCGGGCGCTCTAACCGGGCTGCTCGGGGGCGCTTTGACGTGGGTCGTTGCCCGATGGGTGGCCTCCATTCTGTCCGCGATCCTGTTGCGGGTGACGGTGTTTGCTGCGGGATGGTGCAGCTACTTCGTGGTGCTGGCCGCGTTGCTTCTCTGGGGCGACTATCGCTTTCAGCTGAAAGACACATACCTTGGCTTTGGCATTGAAGTGCTTCTGGCCTTTATCGCGGCCTGGCTTATCTCCACGAGGTCCGGGGAGTTTCGGCCGCGGCGGCGGGTCGAATCGACACCCTACTCGTAAGCGAGCGCATCGATGGGGTCTTTGCGGGCGGCTTTCCAGGCCGGATAAAGCGCGCCGAGGATCGATCCAACCAGCGCGATTACTGCCCCGTAGACGCGCCAGTGGGTGGTGACCAGGAACGGGAGGGTTGGGAACTTCGCAGCCATTCCGAACCGGAGTCCCTCGGTGAAGAGGATGCCCACAATGATCCCTGCAATCGCCACCAGGGTGGCTTCGCGCAGGAACAGGTTCACGATGTAAAGCTTCGACGCGCCCAGCGATTTCAGGATGCCGATTTCGCGGGTGCGCTCCATGACCGCGGTGTACATGGACTGGAAGATGACCAGGAATCCGACGATAACGGCGATCCCGATCACGACCCGGAGCGCGATATTGAAGCCAGGGAAGTGTTCCGGAGTCATCATCGACATGTACTCCTGCATGGTTTGCACCTGATACTGCTGCAGGCCGGGGGCGGAGCGAATCTCCTGATCGATCAGCTCCTGATTGGCGGGGGAATCGCTGCGGATGTAGAAGAGCGAGGCGTTGTCCGGGGTTCCCAGGAGCGTACCCAGGGTCCCGATGGGAACGAAGATGCGGCCCCCCTTGCCGTGCTCCACTACGCCGCAGACGTGGAAATCGTGGTTCAGGAGCCGTAGGGTTCCCCCGACCTCGCTGTGATTGCTGCGGGCGTAGAGGTCGTCGAGCAGAACGTCATTGGGACCCTGAAACGGGCGTCCGCCGACGAAAGCGAAAGGGCGAAGCGCGTTGTAGCTGGCGTAGTCGATGCCCCAAACCGTCTGCAGGGCGTTTCCCATATTGAAATTGGCGATGACGGGCGAGGCGACGGCGACATGGGGCAATTTGACGAGGACCTGGGCCACTTTTGCCGGCACCGGAGCGCCCCCGACGGCGCTCAGGAAGCTGGCGTTGGGCGGGCGCACGATGATGTCCGCGCCAACCCCTCCCGTCTGGTTGGCGGCGCCCTGCACCTGGCCGATCATGATGGCCACGATGGACAGGATCATGATGACCTCGATGGCCACCGCGAGCACGCTGATGGCGGAACGTACAGGGCGATACAGGATGTTGCCGACGACGAGCTTGTTCATCTGAATGGGTGGATGAGACGGGCCTTTCGCAATGGAAGTAACAGGGTAACAAACGGAGATGGCGTGGAAATGAAGCTGCCAGCGAGTTGATTGAGCGGATAATGCCCGCTGCGATATGACCCAATGTGATCCCCCCTATAACCCAAGGGGGGGATTCCCGAGAAGAGTTACCTTGGTACTATCATTTTCGAAACACAAAAAAGTAACCTGCTCGCCAATTTTCTTTGACGTTTGAACGTTCTCGGCCTTATCTTGTAGTGGCAAATCCCCCCGGAAAGGAAGCCTCACGTGGGTCAGTTTGGCGACGAATTGCGGCGGGAACGCGAGTCCAGGGGTGTCGCGCTGGAGACCATCAGCGAGAAGACGAAGGTAATCACCCGTTACCTCACCGCTCTGGAAAATGAGAAGTTCGAAGCGCTGCCTGGTGGCATTCTGAGCAAGGGGATCGTCCGCGGCTACGCACGCACCGTCGGTCTGGATGAGGCCGTTTGGGTGGAGCGCTTCGTGACGGCCAGCCGGGAACATGGCGAAAACGATGGCGAGTGGACGGCGTTCGTTCAAAACGTTGGAAAAACACGGGATCGGTCGCGCGCCCACCAGAACAAGAAGCGGCGCCGGGCGGGCGTTGCGACGCTGGTCGTGCTGCTGGCTGGGCTTGGATGGGCGGTTTGGCGGTACACGAGCCCGCGCGTGATGGCCGATGCGGCGCAGCAGCATGCCGTGAGCTCCGCCGCTGCAGCTGCTCCCAGCGCTCGCGCAGCCCGGTAAAACGGTACTTCTGTGACCTGTCGCAGGCACGGGTTCCCTCCTAGCCTGCAAGTATGATCCCTGGAAAATCCGGATGGCTGATGGCGGTGGCACTGGTTTTGCCGGCGATGGCGTGGTGCGCGCCAGCGCCGCATGTGGTGGCCCTGGGCGCGGCGCGGCGTGAGCCCTATTCGGCCGAGAGCGACCCTGCGGGTGCAAGGAAGGACGAGACGGAGCTGAAGGTTCGCCCCCTGACGGTGGACGGCAAGGTGAAGGAATGGACCACCGGCGAGGCGCATGATGTCACCGATCGCAGCTTCGCGGTGCGGCGGGCGGTCCGGCTGAACGATGCTCTGCCGGCCGACCGCGGGGATCGCTGGGTGTGGCAGCGGGGTCCGTGGCTGCTGGTCGACCGGCTGAGCGGCAAGGTGACGGCGCTGCACCTGCCGGACTTCGATCCGTCGGTATCAGAAGCGGTGTGGTTCCGGGATTATGCCGCGTATTGCGGGGTGAACACCAGCGGCAAGGAGCTGTTCGCGGTGGTGGCGCAGGTGGAGGCGCGGCGTCCGCTGCTGGCGAAGAAGCTGGCCACTTGGGATGCGGCGGATCATCCGAATCCGGGCTGCGCGCCGGCGGTGTGGCAGCGAGAGCCGCTTCGAGTGAGCTTCCAGCCAACGGGTGGGGCCGAGGTCAGTTTCGACCTGATCGGCACATCGGCGGTCCTGGTGGAAGACGACGACAGCGACAATTGAGCGGCAAGCCGCAATCTGATTTTCGCCGCGTGTTCGACAAGAGGAATAGCATGGCTGCATGGAAGCTCTCGATGAGCTGTTGCGCCAGGCGGAGATTGCGCATGGACATCTGTGCGCGGGGCAAGTGCTGGGCGTGCGCATGGCCATGCTGGGATGCCGGCGCCTCGGCATCGCGGAACCGCGCGGCAGCGACCGCAAGCGGCTGGTGACGTATATCGAGATCGACCGCTGCGCCACGGATGCGATTGGCGTGGTGACGGGCTGTCGGCTGGGCAAGCGGGCGCTGAAGTTTCGAGACTGGGGCAAAATGGCGGCGACGTTCGTTGACCTGGGAACCGGGCGGGCGATTCGCATTGTGGCGCTGGAGTCCTCGAAGCAGCGGGCGCGGGAGCTGTTTCCAAACATCGCCGACAAGAACCAGCAGCAGATGAAGGCGTATCGCGAGATGGACGACGCGGAGCTGCTCGGCGAGCAGTGGGTCGAGGTCGAGCTGGGTCCGAAGGAGATGCCGGGCTACAAGGGCGAGCGGATCGCGTGCGACGGATGCGGCGAAGGGATCAACTACGACCGCTTCGTGGAACGCGATGGGGAGATTTTGTGCCTCGCCTGCGCTCATCCCGAGCAGCGCTACTACCGGCCGGCCAGCAGCGACAAGGCGCAAGATCGGAGAGCCGCCGAATCGCGATGCGAGTGCGCGTGAGCGCCGCGCACCCCAGCCATCCCTGCACATTTACAATTGCAAAGCCGGTTGTGACCTGGTCCGCCGGAACCTGACTTCCGAGGAGTCGATCGACCGATGCTCAATTTGGAAGGCCGCGTGGCGGCTGTCTTTGGACTGGCAAACAAGCGCAGCATCGCCTGGGGCATTGCGCAAAAGCTGCACGAGGCGGGCGCGAAGCTGGCCATCAGCTATCAAAATGAGCGCATGAAGGCCGAAGCGCTGGGTCTGATTCAGGATTTGCCCGGCGCGGAGCCGTTCCAGTGCGACGTTTCGAACGATGCGGAGATCGAGCAGGTCTTCGCACTGATGAAGGAGAGATACGGGAAGCTGGATGTGCTGGTGCACTGCATCGCCTACGCTCCCCCGGAGGATCTGAAGAACGACTTCCTGCAGACCACGCGGGATGGGTTTCGGATCGCGCACGATGTAAGCGTGTATTCCCTGATCGCGCTGAGCCGCGGAGCCGCGCCGCTCATGACCGAAGGCGGGTCGATTATCACCCTCACCTATTTCGGCGCGGAAAAAGTGGTGCCTCACTACAAAGTGATGGGCGTGGCGAAGGCGTCGCTCGAAGCGACCGTGCGGTATCTGGCGTGGGATTTGGGCAAGCAAAACGTGCGCGTGAACGCGATTTCCGCCGGGCCCATCAGGACGCTGGCCGCGCGCGGCATTAGCTCCCTGGGCGAGATGCTGAAATATCATGCCGACCGCGCTCCCCTGCACCGCAACACGGAACAAGAAGAAGTGGGCAAGACCGCAGTGTATCTGGCTTCGGACCTCGCCAGCGGTGTAACCGGCGAAGTCATCTACGTGGACAGCGGCTACAACATCATGGGGTTCTGAAGCTGCTCCCAAACCACCGCCAGCCGGTCCCCCGGAAGTTACGTAGCGACCTGCGGGTGTGCTTGACACCGGCTCGAAGCTGATATGTAGTGGAATTAATCAAGCGGCGAAGGAGTTCGCCTTTAACCGCTGTCCTCAATAACCGGACAGATGATGACTCCTGACAGGGAATCCTGTTGCGGAGTCATGTCCCCGGCGCGATCCCCGAAAACTAAAAGTGGAGCAGGTCCATGACAAACGCGTGGATTCTCGCGGCTTTGTGGGTGGGGCTGGCGCTGTTGGCCACGTTGCTGGCGATATGGTTCAAGGTATCGACCGCGCTTTCAGAAATCGTGGTTGGAACGGTCGCGCAACTCGTCATTGGTGTGTTTCTCGCACGGGAGGGACTGGCGGGCAACACCCAGTGGATTACATTCCTGGCGGGGACGGGCGCCATCGTGCTCACTTTCCTGGCGGGAGCTGAGCTCGACCCCGTGATCTTCCGCACGAAATGGCGAGAGTCGCTCGTGATCGGGCTCGCGGGGTTCTTCGGCCCGTTTCTCGGTTGCACCGCGATCGCACACTTTGTTCTGCATTGGGGCGTGCGCGCCAGCTGGCTGGGCGGCGTGGCGCTTTCCACCACGTCGGTCGCCGTTGTCTACGCGGTGATGCTGGAACTGGGCTTCAACGTGACGGAGTACGGAAAGGCGATTCTGGCGGCATGTTTTGTGAACGACCTGGGAACTGTGATTGCTCTCGGTCTGATCTTCTCTCCGTTCACGGTGAAGACGCTGATCTTCGTTGTGGTCTCCGCGGCGGCATTCGCGATTCTTCCCTTCCTCACGCCGTGGTTCTTCCGCAAGTACGGCGGCCGGGTCTCAGAGCTGGAGGCGAAGTACATCCTGTTTCTGCTGTTCGCGATGGGTGGACTCGCGGTCTGGTCAGGGAGTGAAGCGGTCCTGCCGGCCTACATTATTGGTATGGTTTTGGCGGGGACGGTGGGCAAGGACCACGCGCTCATTCGCCGCCTGCGTACCCTGACGTTTGGATTGCTGACGCCGTTCTACTTCATCCGAGCGGGTTCGTTCGTTTCCGTACCCGTACTCATCGCCGCTCCCATGACGCTCCTGATTCTGTTTCTCGCTAAGATGACGACGAAGGCGATGGTGGTTTTCCCGGCGGTGCGGGCTCATCGCTATGATGGGTCGTCAGGAATCTATTACACGCTGATGATGTCGACCGGACTTACCTTCGGAACCATTTCAGCGCTGTTCGGTCTGAGCCACCAGATCATCACCCAGTCCCAGTATTCGTTTTTAGTCGGCGCGGTGATCGCGAGCGCAGTGATTCCCACCATCGTGGCAAACACGTTTTTCCTGCCGCGGCATCTTCTTCCGCGCAAGAGCGCCGGCACTCCATCCGCGCATCCCGCCGTTCAACCCGCAGTTGTCGAGGAGTGAAAGGAAGCGTTATGGGAGCCAGAGTATTCCAGGGATTTCAGACAGTTTTGGTGGCGTGGGACGGCTCGCCACAAGCTGAACACGCGTTGGAGGTGGCGCTCTCGCTTGCTTCTTCGACCAAAGCCAGCGTTCTGGTGTTTGCCGTGGTTCGTCCGCCCGAACCCGCGGAGAGCGCAGAACTGAACGCTGTGCTGGAAGACGCCCGAGAACGATACGAGCGGAGCTTTGTCACAATGCGGGAGCACGCAAATGAAGTCGGGGTTGAATTGAAGACGGAGATCGCCGTCGGGCATCCGGCTGAGCAGATCATCCACAGGGCGGAGACGGCGCAGGCGAGCCTGATCGTCATGGGCCGCCGCAGCCATACTGTATTTCATCGCTGGATGCTCGGCTCGAACTCGGAGCGCGTGGTCCGGTCGGCTTATTGCCCGGTGATGGTCGTCCACTGATTCGCGGGCGCAAGATGAACCCCGCCCTCAGAAACCGGGGAACGGAAGAACCGAGCTCGATAATGAAGAAAGCATAAAAGGAGGAGGATTGCAGAAATACCTGCTCATCGCGCTGGGCGGCGCACTGGGATCGGTTGCCCGATACTGGGTCGGCGCGACGGTGACGAATCGGCTGGGGGCGAGGTTCCCCTATGGGACGCTGGCGATCAATCTCACCGCGTGTGTGATCATCGGATTTGCGCTGACGTTTCTGGGAAAGCGCGCGGGGATGAGTTCCGCCTGGCGTTACCTGGTTCCGGTGGGATTCGTGGGGGCCTACAGTACGTTTTCCACCTATGAGTGGGAGACGATGTCGCTGTTGCAGACGGGTGGGTTTCCGGTGGCGGCGATTTATGCATTCGGCAGCCTGATTCTGGGGCTGGCCGCGGTGTGGTGCGGCATGCTGGCCGCGGAGTTTCTGTCGTGACGTCGCGTGAAAAGGAGAACTCTTGCTGACCACCGGAAAAGCGCTGAAGGTTTCGATCACGGTGAGCGAAGGATCGAGGTATCACGGAGCGTCGGCCTATGCGAGCATCCTCGACTTCCTTTTCTATCGCGGCGTGAGCGGCGCGACGGTTCTGAAAGGGATTGCCGGATTCGGCGCGGATCATCATCTGCACTCGTCGAGTGTCGTGGAGGTGTCGGACAAGCTGCCCATCCGCATCGAGTTTGTCGAGACGCGAGAGAAGGTAAATGAGCTGCTTGGCAAGCTGGAGGAGATGGCCGGCACGGGGCTGATTGAGGTGCAGGAAACCTCCGTGGCCAAGGCTCCGCAGCTTTCGAAGCAGAAGAAGCCGGCTCCGGAGCACATGAAGATGGAGGGCAAGGCGCGGCTGATGCGGATCTATGTGGGCGAGTCGGACCGCTGGCAGGATAAGCCGCTGCACGAGGCGCTGGTGCACGCGATGCGCGCCAACGATATCGCCGGCGTAACCGTATATCGGGGGATGCTTGGTTACGGGGCGCATCGGCGCGTGCACAAAGACAAGCCGCTGCAGCTGTCGAAGGACGCATCGATTATGCTGTCGGCGATCGATACGGAGGACAAGCTGAAGGCATTCCTGCCAGTCGTGGACCAGATGGTGCAGGAAGGCCTGGTGGTATTGTCGGACGTGGACATCGTGAAGTATTCATGGCGCGCGACGGAGCCGGATGCTCCGCAGCCGGCGGGCGGAGCCAACGAACTGTGACGGAGATCGGACAATGAAGGAACAGTTCGAGGCTCAGCTGCTGCGCATATATTTCGGCGAGAGCGATAAGTGGCAGGGCAAACCGCTGCACGAAGCGATCCTGGCGAAGTGCCTCGAACTGGGGATGGCGAACGCCGTCGCGTATCGGGGCATTGAAGGCTACGGAAGCAGCACGAGGATTCATCGCGCCAGCCCCTGGAGGCTTTCGCGGGACGCTCCGATGATGGTGAGCATCATCGATACTGAGGCCCAGATAGGCAAGCTGATTCCTTCCCTGGACGCGATGGTCGGCGAGGGGCTGATCGTAACGTCGAAGGTAGACGTGACGCGCTACACGCGGGCCGAGAGCGCATGAGGTGCGGCGAGCTGCGCGCTTATTCCGCCCGCAGCGCCTGCATCGGATCGACTGAGGCCGCGCGGCGTGCGGGCACATAAGCTGCCAGCGCAGCGATCGCCGACAAAAAGACGACGGCTCCGAGATAGATCAGAGGATTGGCCGCGCTCCCGCCAGCGAGCTGCACTCCCTTACCCATCGCCGAGTTCGTGAACGATACCGCCGCGATGCCCCGAGCCGCCACAAACGCCAGCACAATGCCAGCGGCGAGGCCAACTCCGGCGAGCCACAATCCCTGGCGGACAACCATCCCCAGCACATTGGCGCGGGCCGCGCCCAGCGCCATGCGAATGCCGATCTCCTGGGTCCGCTGCGCCACCGACCAGGCCATCACGCTATACAAGCCAACACCGGCCAGCAGCACTGACAGCGCGCCCAGCGCCGCCAGCAGGGTCGCCGCCATTCTTTGCGGATACAGCGAAGCGCCGATGAATTCCTTCATCGGAGTGGGATCGAAGACGGTCACATTGGGATCGATTCTGCGCACCGCAGCCCGGAGCGCCGGCAGCACTCCAACCGGGTCGCCCTGGGTGCGCACATAGAATGCCAGGCTCATGTCCGCGCGGAAGACCTGGCGGAATGGCACGTACATATAGGGAACAGACGACTCGCCCAGGTAGTGATACTTGCTGTCCTGCGCCACGCCGACAACGCGGAACCAGTCTCCCCAGCCATGCACTTTACGGCCGATGGGATCGCGCCCGGCAAAGAAGCGCTGTACAAAGGCCTGGTTCACGATCATGACCGAGGGCGAATTGTCGTTCTCATCGTCGTGCTCGGTGAAGGCACGTCCTTCGACGAGCGGAATCCGCAGCAGGTCCAGATAATCCGGCGAGATCACGTTGCGGAAGATCTTCATATTCTCGCCAGCCGCCGGAGTGTAGCCCTCGATGCGCAGATCTTCCCACCAGCTGGGCTCAAATCCCAGGGGCACGCCGTCGGAATATGCCACATTCGTGACTCCCGGAGTCGATTCCATCTCTGCAGCAAGACGCCGGCAGAATTCCTTCCTCTGCTCGAGAGAGTACCCGTTGGTGGCCAGGTAGAACTGATTCAGCAGAACATGATTCGGATCGAATCCCGGATCGATGCGGCTGGTTTGCTGGAAGCTGCGGGCGAGCAGCGCGGCCGAGACCAGAGCAACGAGAGCCAGCGCCACTTCTGAAGCGACCAGCGCTGAGCGCAGCCTGTGACGCCCACGTCCGGCGGCTCCGCTACGGCCGCCTGCGTTCAGTCTCGTGTTCAAGTCGGCGCGACCCGATACCATCGCCGGCACGATCCCGGCCGCCAGCGTCGTCAGCACACACAGGCCCGCCGTGAACAGCAGAACATGCACGTGCAGCCCGGTGCCGAGGGTGAGCGACAACTGCCCCGGCGGCATGAGCGCCTCGAGCAGGCGGCTCAGCCAGGGTGTTGCGGCCACCCCAAGAATCGTACCGGCCGCGGTGATCATCAGGCTCTCAGTCAAAACCTGCTGCACGAGCCTGCGGCGATTTGCGCCCAACGCCAGGCGCGTGCTGAATTCCTTTTCGCGCACCGTGGCGCGCGCCAGCAGCAAATTCGCCACGTTCACGCACACGATCCCCAGCAGCAAGATGCACACACCCATCAGGATGCGCAACGGCCCCGCCAGCAATCCCTGTGGGCCATGCGGCGAATTCGACAGCGGGAGCAGCGTGGCGCTCATGCCCTGGCTGACATCGGCATTGGCGACGGCCATGCGCCCGGCCAGCGCCCCCAGTTCCTGGCGCGCCTGTTCCATGGTTACGCCGG